>NZ_JBSFGU010000043.1:0-57044 GCF_053596725.1 Kitasatospora sp. NPDC001660
TTCCCCCTCCCCCCGCCCTTCCGCGTGGGGGGCCTCCCCCCCGCCCCACCGCCGTCCGGTGGGGTCAGCCGCGGGCGATCCCGTCGGCTTGGTGGATGAGGTCTTCGGCCTGCCGGGCGAGGTCGCGGGCGGTGGCCGGGGGAATGCGGCCGGTGCCGGAGGCGGCGTCGTCCAGGACGGCGCCGATCCGGCGGGCGAGCCGGTCGCGCTGGTCCCCGAGGGCGGCGAGCCGGGCGCCGGTGTCGCGGTAGGCGGCGTCGCCCGGGGCGTCGGAGGCGGCGGCGCGGGTGGCGGCGGACAGCGTGGCCGAGGCGAACTCTCCTACTCCGCCGTTGAGTTGCTTGTAGCCGGTGGCCAGGCGCCGGTAGTCGGCCTGGTCGCCGGTGCGCAGGCTCTTCGGCAGTGCGGCGGGCGTGAGGAACTCGGTCAGGGCGCGGCCGTCGTGGGCGTAGACGTCGTGCAGGCCGAGCAGGGCGAGCATGGTGGGGCGGATGTCGGTGTGGTCGGACCAGACGGCGCCGGTGGCGCCGAGGCGCTTGACGCCCGGGCCGGCCAGGCCGAGCCAGGTGGTGTTGATGTCGGGCGCGAAGTCGCCGTGGTTCCACGCCTCCGCCGGGTTCAGGCCCACGCAGGCCGTCGCGCAGTTCGCGGCGCCGGCGACGGCGAGGTAGTTCGGGTCGAGGAAGTCGGTGAAGGTGGCGGTGCGCAGGGGGTCGCCGGTGACCATGTGGAGGATCTTCATCTCGGTGCGGTCGGCGAGCTGGTGGCTGATCGGTTCGGTGGCGCCGGTGAGCGGGTTGACCGCGGTGAGCTTGGAGACGGCGCGTTCGAAGTCGCGGGTGGTGGCGGCGTCGGGGCCCGGGTCGCCGTCGAGGTAGAAGCTCGGGGCGGACTCGGACTTCAGCTGGAAGGGGGTGGTGAGGTGCTGCTGGGTGGCGAGCAGTCCGCGGACGTTGGCGTTGATCTCGCCGATCTGCTGGTAGCTGCACGGGGTGGTGACGCCGTCGCAGCCGGCAGGGCTGGGCTTGCCGCCCACGAAGTGGTCGTTCTCGTCGGAGGTGACGACGAACAGGCTGTTGGCGGGGGTGATGCCGTCCTTGGCCAGGCGCTGGAAGAACCCGTCGAAGGCTTGGTCGTAGGCCTTGAGCTGGGCGACGTATCCGGCCTCGCCGGGGCCGAAGGCGCTGCCGCCGGGGTAGCGGTCGTGGGCGTCGGAGATGTAGCCGTAGGTGACGGGCACGCCGGCTTCCTGCATGGTGGCGAGGTAGCCGAGGGTGTTGGCGGCGGACGTCGAGTCGAAGCCGGGGAAGCCGGGGTTGCCGGCCTTGTCGGTGACCGGGGCTCCGCCGATCGCCCGGACCGGGCCGCTTCCGGAGATCACCTGGTCGACGCTGTGGGCGCCGAACAGCCCGCGGTAGCCGAGGTAGCCGCCGGGCTCGTCGGGCAGCAGGTCCGGGCGGGCGGCGGGGCCGGCGCAGTGCGCGGAGCCCCGGGCGCAGTGCACGCCGATGCCGACGAAGTCGGCCTGCGCCCGGACGGGGTCCGCCTGGGCCTCGGCGGCCTCCGGCGATCCCTTGCCGAAGACCTTGTCGATGTCGGAACCGGTGTTCTCCAGCACGGTGTTGGCCACCGAGACGGAGCCGAAGTCGCAGCCCGCCCGGGTGTACGCGGTCCACGGGGCCGGGGTGTTCCGGCCCTCCGGGGTGACCATCGTCGGCGCGGTGTCGGTGGGGGCCGCACTGGAGGGGTCGGCGACGCCGTCGGTCCAGTACGCGAAGGTGCGGGCGGAGGCGCTCGTCCCGTCCGGCTTGTAGTACCGGTAGGAGTTGGACACCGGTTGCCCGTGGTCGCCGCCGTACAGGCCGGTCAGCTGGGTGAGGATGTCGTTGCCGGTGTGGGCGATCAGCGGCGTGTGGTGCGCGGTGTCCAGGGTGCCGTTGTGCTCCAGGAAGTCGAGCAGGTGGGGCATCTGCTCGAGATCGGAGGGCACGTTCGGGTTGTCCCGGGTGAAGTGGACGTTGTCGAAGGTGAGGTAGATGACGTGGTCGACCCGGTGGTTGCCGGCCTGCATCACGCAACTGCCGCCGTGGTGGCGCAGGTCGGGGCCCTCGCCCGCGGCGAGGGCCTGCGGGGCCGCGAGCAGGGCCGCGCCGAGAGCTGCGGCCAGGGCGATGACGGTGGGGCGTCGGGGGCCCATCCTTGCTCCTTGTGAGTTCGAGTGAGCGCATGACTGAGCGAATGAGCGCATGGGTGAGCGCATGTGGGGGGCGCGCGTCGATCGAGCGGAGAGGGGCCCGATCGGTGAACGGAAGGTTGCCATAGTCTGAACGTGCTGCAACAGTCTGTAGAAGTGGATCGCCCGAAGATCTCACGTGGCGAGATGCTGCACGGCCCCGGGTCGGACGGCGTGGTCGGGGCGGAGTTCGCGGGCCTCGGCGGTATCGCGCGTAGACCATGCGCGTAGACCACGCTTGACCTGTGCGGTTGATCACCCCTACGGTTCGGGGCACCACGCAGTCCCCACGCCGGTTCGACGGGCGAGTCATGCCCTCCCGGCCTGCGGCAGAAGGAGCAAGCCCTTATGCTCGAAAAGACCCTGACGTCCCGTGCACGGAGGATTCCCACCCTCGCCGTCGGCGTCGTCGTCGGCGCGGTGGTGGCCGGCGGCGGGCTCGCCGCCGCGGATGCCGCCGCACCCAGGACGGACCGTCAGATCACCAACATGACCGACGAGGTTGCCAAGATCAAGGCGTACTACGGGGACACCGTCGACGCCAACGGCGAGCACTGGCCCTCCCCGGACAGCAACTACGCCACCCAGGTCAAGGGCATCGAGTCCAAGGCCCGCAAGTACCTGGCCCAGCAGATCAAGCACGGCCACTCCGGCAAGAAGGCCATCGTCCTCGACGTCGACGACACCACGCTGTCGACGTACAACTACGAGCTGGAGACGACCTTCGTCTACAACCCGGCGAGCAACGCCCAGTACATCGCCACCAAGACCATGCCGGCCGTGTTCGGCATGAACGACCTGGCGACCTGGGCCCAGCAGCAGGGCTACACGGTCTTCTACATCACCGGTCGCCCCGAGGCCCAGCGCGCCGCCACGGCAGCCAACCTCGCCGCCGTCGGGTACCCCGTCGCGGACGAGGCGCACCTGTTCATGAAGAACAAGACCGCACCCGCGCCCTACCTGCCGTGCGGGGCGAACTGCACCGTGACCGAGTACAAGTCCGGAACGCGGGCCCACATCGAGAGCCTCGGCTACGACATCGTGGGCAACTTCGGGGACCAGAACAGCGACCTGGCCGGCGGCCACGCCGGCGAGGGCTTCAAGCTGCCCAACCCGATGTACTACCTGCCGTAGTCCCTGCACCGCAGGACCCGCCACGAGCCGTGCCGGACGTGGCACGAGCGGCAGACCCCCGCCCCGCCGTCGGCGCACCGACGGCGGGGCGGTTGCGTTCCCTGCAGGCGTGGAGCTCTGGGCTCGCGGGGAAGAGAGTGCTTCGGACGTTGGCTGTTCGCTCCAGCGCCCGTGTGTTGCTTCTCGTGTTCGGCGGGCGGACGGGGTCTAGGCATGCCGGAGTCGTGTGCTCATGGGAACAGGGTTTTGTTTCGGAGAGTTTGACTGTTTGTCACGATTGATGGATCGGCCGCGAGGTTCGGTGGAACCTACAACCGGCTGCAGGCATGCGGCCTGACCGGCTGGCGGATCGCACAATGGCCCGGATCGCAGGCTCGGCCTCTAGAGTCTCCACATCCGGATGTCGGCACCCGTGCACCAGGCGGGATCAACGCCCCCCGGGGACGTTCGTCTCCCTTCCCCATCCTGGCGCCGCTGCTGCCGCCAGGAGCTTCCCGTCGTCGCGCCTGACGTGGTGCGACGCTGTCCGCGTACAACGGAGGTTCCGATGCACTCGCAGAGCGAGTCCGAGAACGCCAACCCCAGCCCCGCGCGGGCCCATCCCGTCGACGAGGTGCCGCCCGTACCCCGGCTGGCGATCCTCGGTCTCCAGCACGTCGTCATCATGTACGCAGGCGCTGTCGCCGTCCCGTTCATCGTGGGCAGCGCCCTCAAACTCGACCTGCGCACGATCGCGCTGCTGGTCAATGCGGACCTGCTGGTCGCCGGCATCGCGACGGTCATTCAGGCGGTCGGCGTCTCCCGCGTCCTCGGTGTCCGGCTGCCGGTGGTGGCCGGCGCCACCTTCACTGTGGTCAGTCCGATGATCACCATCGCCGCCGGGCACGGACTGCCCACGGTGTACGGTGCGATGCTCGTCTCCGGCGTGTTCGGCCTGCTCGTCGCGAAACCGTTCGCCAAGATGATCAAGTTCTTCCCGCCGCTGGTGGCGGGTACGGTCATCATGATCATCGGGCTCTCGCTGATCGGCCCGGGAGCGGGCATGATCGCCGGACACGACACCTCGGCCGCCGCCTACGGAAAGCCGTCGCACATCGCCCTCGGCTTCGGCGTGATCGCGCTGATCGTGCTGTTCAGCCGGCTGCTGCGCGGCCTCCTGGGACAGCTCGCGCCGTTGCTGGCGCTGGCCCTCGGCACGCTGGCCTCGATCCCGCTGCACCTGTTCGACCTGAGCGGGGTCCGCTCCGCAGGCTGGTTCGGCATCGCCTCGCCGTTCCACTTCGGTGCGCCCCGGTTCGACGCGGCGGCGATCGTCTCGATGTGCATCGTGATGCTGGTGACCTATGCCGAGTCCACCGCGGACATGCTCGCGGTGGCCGAGATGACCGGCAAGGAGCTGACCGATTCCGACATCGCGCGCGGCCTCGCCACCGACGGCCTTTCCGCCGTGCTCGGCGGCTGCATGAACTCCTTCCCCGACACCGCGTACGCGGAGAACGTCGGCCTGGTGCAGATGACCGGGGTGCGCAGCCGGTGGGTGGTTGCGGTGGCGGGCTGCTTCCTGCTGGTGATGGGCCTGGTGCCCAAGGTCGGTGCGCTGGTCGCGGCCGTCCCTGAGCCGGTGGTCGGCGGTGCGGCCCTGGTGATGTTCGCGATGGTCACCGCGGTCGGCGTGCAGACGCTGAGGAAGGTCGAGTTCCACGGCAATCACAACCTCCTGATCGTCGCGGTCTCGCTCGGTGTCGGCCTACTGCCGGCGGTTGCCACCGACCCGTACGGCAACGAGGTGTTCTTCAGGGACTTCCCCGTGTGGGCGCAGACCGTCCTCGGCAGCCCGATCACCCTGACGGCGATCCTCGCGTTCACCCTCAACCTGCTCTTCAACCACCTCAAGCCGTCGGCCCTCCGCCCCGCGGCGACCTCGGCCGCCTCGCCCGCGGGCACGGACGCGGAGCTGCCGGTGGCGGGTTGTTCGGCGTCATGCGCGCGGCAGGTCGGATTGTCCTCCCATACGTACTTCTGGCAGTCCCCGTATCCCGGCGTCTCCGCGGCGCGCGGCGGACGGTGTGGGTGCCGATAGATCACCGGGCCTACTCGGACGGCGCGTCGGTACGGCCCTGGCGGGCAACAGTCATGCCGGACCCGGAGGCGCGGTGGGTGGCCGCTCGCCCGGCCTGATCGCCCCGGCCTGGGGTTCTGCAGGGCCCGAGAGGGGCGGGCCCTGACCGGCGGCAGTCGCCTTCTGCAACAATCGACCGGCCGGTAGCCAGGACTTAAGGAGGCCCGCGTGGGCGGGGACGGGGTGCGGTCGCGGATTCCGCAGCTGCGGCTGGACGAGTTGCTGGAGGAGCTCCAGGCGCGGATCGACGCGGCCCGGGGCACCCGGGACCGGGTGCACAGCCTGCTGGAAGCCGTGCTGTCGGTCGGCCGGGAGCTGGACCTGACGCAGGTGCTGCGGCGGATCGTGGAAGCCGCGGCCGTGCTGGTGGACGCGAAGTACGCGGCGCTCGGGGTGATCGGGCCGGACGGCGAGACGCTCTCCGCCTTCCTGACCGTGGGGCTGTCGGACGAGGAGATCGCGAAGATCGGCCCGTACCCGACGGGCAGGGGCATCCTCGGCGAGCTGATCCGCAACCCCGAGTCACTGCGGCTGGAGAACCTCTCCGAGCATCCTGCGTCGTACGGCTGCCCCGCGCACCACCCGGTGATGCGGACCTTCCTGGGCGTACCGGTACGGGTGCGTGACGAGGTGTTCGGCAACCTCTACCTGACGGACAAGCGGGGCGGCGAGGAGTTCGACGCCGACGACGAGTCCGTGATCGCCACCCTGGCGGTCGCGGCCGGCGTGGCGATCGACAACGCCCGGCTGTACGAGGAGGCCCAGCGCCAGCAGCGCTGGCTGAGCGCGAGCGCGGAGATCACCCGGAGCCTGCTGTCCGGCAGTTCCCGCTCGGACGTCATGGAGCTGATCGCGCGGCGGGCGCGGGAGATCACCGGCGCCGAGCTGGCGGACGTGTCCGTGCCCGTCGAGGGTGCCGACACCGTCAGGGTGGAGCTGGCCGTCGGTGGTGACGCGGCTGCCAGGCAGGGCTTGGTGGTGCCGCTGGACGGGACGCTGTCAGGGGAGGCGTGTGCACAGGGCGCCCTGGCGACCACGGTCGACCTGGCGGGTGACCCGCGGCTGTCCGCGGGCCCACGGAGGTTCGAGGGGCTCGGGGCGGCGGTGGCGGTCCCCCTGGGCCGCAACGGCGGACCTGTCGAGGGCGTCCTGCTGTTGGCCCGGTGCGCCGGTGAGCCGGTGTTCACCGATCGGGAGATCGGTCCGCTGCTGGGTTTCGCGGATCAGGCGGCACTGGCACTGGAGCTGGCGGAGCGGCGCCGGGACGCGGAGCAGCTGGTGCTGCTGGAGGACCGGGACCGGATCGCCCGGGACCTGCACGACCTGGCCATCCAGCGCCTCTTCGCGACCGGGATGACGCTGCAGAGCGCCGCGCGGTTCATCGACCACGCCGGCGCCTCGGACCGGGTGCTGCGTGCGGTGGGGGACCTGGACGAGACGATCAAGATCATCAGGTCGACGATCTTCGGGCTCCGCGCTCGCGAGGAGCGCGCCGGGCAGGGCTTGCGGGCCAGGGCCATGCGGGCCGTCGAGCAGGCGCAGGCGGTCCTGGGCTTCCCGCCCCGGCTGAGCATGGAGGGGCTGCTGGACACCGATGTCCCGGCGGAGGTCGCGGAACACGTCGTGGCCGTCCTGGGGGAGGCGCTGAGCAATGCCGCCCGGCACGCGAAGGCGGACCGGGTGGAGGTCGTGCTGGGCGCCACGGGGCAGCAGGTCGTGCTGACGGTGCAGGACAACGGTGTCGGCGTTCCCGAGCAGGGGCGGCGCAGCGGCCTGCGGAACCTCGCCGAGCGTGCGGAAGGGCTCGGGGGCGTGTTCGAGCTGATCAGTCCGGCGGAGGGCGGTACTCGACTGACCTGGTCCGCCCCGTTGCGGTGAGGACGGGCCGGCCAGGTCGCGGGCCGGTCGGACCTCGCACGCGGGTGAACCGGGCAGGGAACGCCCGGACACCAGGTCCGGACGGATCCGGATGGTCACCAGGCCGGCGGTCCTGCTGTGCGGGGGCCGGTCGGCCCAGGCGCATCCCGGGCTCAGACGGCCGTCCGGGCTCCCGTCCGGTCGCGGCCCGACAGTACCTGGGTGGCGATGACGGCCGCCTGGACCCGGCGTTCCACGCCGAGCTTGGCGAGCAGACGGGAGATGTGGTTCTTGACGGTCTTCTCGGCGAGGTAGAGCCGCTGGCCGATCTGCCGGTTGGTCAGGCCCTCGCCCACCAGGGCGAGGATCTCCCGCTCGCGGTCGGTGAGGTGCGGGAAGTCGGACGTCTGCTGAGCGGCCTCGCCGCGCAGTCTGGCCATCAGCCGGGTGGCGGCGCCGGAGTCGAGCATGGACTGGCCGGAGGCCACCGTGCGGACCGCCGAGACGAGGTCGGTGCCGCTGATCTGCTTGAGGACGTAGCCGGCGGCGCCGGCCATGATCGAGTCGAGCAGCGCCTCCTCGTCGTCGAAGGACGTGAGGATCAGACAGGCCAACTCCGGCATCCGGGAACGCAGCTCGCGGCAGACCGTCACGCCGTCGCCGTCGGGCAGCCGCATGTCCAGGACCGCGACGTCCGGCCTGAGCGCCGGAACGCGGGTGAGCGCCTGCGCCACGGTGGAGGCCTCGCCGACGACCGTGAAGCCGGGCTCCGCGTCCAGCAGGTCGTGCACGCCTCTTCGGACGACCTCGTGGTCGTCCAGGAGGAACACCTTCACCGGGTTGCCTGCGCCCGCCGCCGCGTTGTCCGCCATCACCGCTCCATGCTCGATGCCTGCCCCCAGTGGCAGGTCATACAGATCTCATCGCAGTCTGCCGGATGCCGGACGGGGTCGATAGGGCCGGAGGGCCCTAACCGTGAGGGGTGCCGGGCCGCCGTGTGCACGGGTGGGCCGCTCGCGCGCCGGGCTCCGTCAGGCTCCGGCGGCCGGCGCGAAGGGGGCTCCGGTACCAGCCGATCCGTCGACGGTGCGGTCATGGGCGCGGTCACGGGGGCGTCTCCTTCAGAGGGCCCGAAGTGGCCGGGCGTGGCCGGTACGGTCAGCCCGTCCGGTTGTCGCGCGAGGCCCGGCCGCTCCAAACGGGCTCCAGCAGCGCCCAGGAGTGTTGCCATGCCAGGTCCGCCCGGCGGTCCAGGAGGTCCAGGCGGATGCCGAGACCGGTGACGATGAGGGCTCCGAGGCCTCCGAGGACGAACAGCCCGAGGCAGGCCGCCTTGGCGGCGGCGGCGGCCGATCCGAGCGGGGGAGCGACGGAGCGGCCGGTGTCGTCGACCCATAGGCCGACGGTCGAACCGGGGGCGGTGCCGCCCGGCACCGGGACGTTGCCCGTGGTGCGCTTTCCGGCGGGGTAGACCCAGACGGCGTCGGCCTCGTACCGTCGCCCGCCGGTGTCGGCGCCGGACCGTCGCTGGGCCGGGGCGAGTACGACCGCCTGGACCTGGTGCAGGCGGGCGGCCGTCACCGAGGCCTGGTGCCGGACAACGGCGAAGTCGGCCGCCGCCGCGCCCGCGCTGCCGAGCACGGCGAGTCCGATGCCGAGGACGGCCAGTACCAGGGCCCGGCTGTGTGAGCGGTCGATCGGGCGGCCCAACGGATTCCGGTCCTTCCCGAGCGCCTGCCGCAGGTGGCGGCGGAAGGGCGGCACCAGGTCGGTTTGTTCGGGCGGCGTGGTCATTTCCGGTACTCCTTCGTTGACGATCTGGTGAATGGTGGGGACCATCGGGCGCTCGTTCTCGGGGGCGGGCGACGACCGCCACCGGGGTGGTGGATCGGTACAGCGCGGTGTGCGCGACCGGTCCGAGCAGCACGCCGACGTGATGTCGGTGCTCGCGCCGGCCGATGACGACCAGTCATGCATCGGCGGCGGCGTCCGGAACGACCCTCCGCCGCTCCTGTGCGCCTCCATCGCCGCCCACAAGGCGGCGGCTTTGCTCTGTGGCGAGCCGTCGAGACCCCCCATAGCGGCCGTGTCGTCACAACCGCTCCTTGCCGGTCGCTCGGGGCCGGGTACAGGTGCCGTCCGGCTCTGCACAAATCTCCCGTCGGGCCGAGCAGGAGCCAAGGGACTGACGGAATTCAGTGATGGGCCGATGGTCCCTGCGGGGCGCGGCAGGCGGTGTGTCACGCGCCGGTGCGCGCCGCGGCTCCTCGGGACCATCGGGTGGGGAAGCAGGGACCGCTGGGGCGGGGGAACGGGACTGTCGGCCCATGGGATGCGCCGCCCGCCGATCCGAGGATCTTTTCCGACGGGCCGCGGCGAAGGCCGGTCCCGTCCGCACGATTTCAGCACCTGGCAAAGGAGCTCCAGATGTCCGTACACGACCGCGGAAGACCACCGGTGAACACGGCGGATGACGGACCACGGCGGCGCAGCGGTGCCTTCGGGCTGCCGGCCGCCACCGCGTTGGTGGTCGGCAGCATCATCGGTACCGGCGTGTTCGCGCTGCCGTCGGCGCTCGCGCCGTACGGGCCGATCGCGCTGGTGGCGTTCGTCCTGGTGACCGTCGGGGCGCTGGCGCTCGCCGTGACGTTCGGGCGCCTGTCGGAGCGGGTGCCGGGCAGCGGCGGGCCATACGTCTACGCCCGCGAGGCGTTCGGCGAGTTCGCCGGGTTCCTGACCGCCTGGTCGTACTGGATCACGGCCTGGGCCGGGAACGCGGCCATCGCGGTGGCCTGGGTCGGCTATGTCGAGGTGTTCGTCAACAAGGGCCACCACACCTGGACTTCGGTTGCGATAGCCCTGGTGGGCCTGTGGCTGCCCGCGATCGTGAACCTGACCGGCGTGCGCAGCATCGGGGCGTTCCAGGTGGTCACCACGGTGCTCAAGTTCCTGCCGCTGGCGTTCATGGCGACGGTCGGCCTGCTGTTCGTGAAGTCCGGAAACTTCGGGACCTTCAACGCGAGCGGCGGCTCGGCGGCGGGCGCCGTCTCGGCGGCCGGGGCGATCGCGCTGTTCAGCTACATCGGCCTGGAGACCGCCTCGGTGGCGGCCGGACGGGTGCGGGAACCGAAGCGCAACGTGCCGCGGGCGACCGTCTACGGCACCCTGGCCTGCGCGGCGATCTACCTGCTCGGCACCCTGGCCGTGTTCGGCACCGTGCCGCACGCACAACTCGGTTCCTCCAGCGCGCCGTTCACCGATGCGATGAACAGCATCGCGGGCGGGCACTGGGCCGGGAACCTGGTCGCCGCCGCCGCGATCGTCTCCGGGCTCGGGGCACTGAACGGCTGGACGCTGATCTGCGCGGAGATGCCGATGGCCGCCGCCCGCGACGGACTGTTCCCGTCCGCGTTCGCCGGCACGCGCGGCCGGGGCGAGGTACCGGCCTTCGGCATCGTCTCGGCGACCGTCCTCGCGTCGGTGCTCACCGTGATCAGCTACACCCGGTTCACGAAGGTCTTCACCGAGATCGTGCTGCTGAGCGTGCTGACCGCCGTCATCCCCTACCTGGTCTCGGCGGCCGCGCAGTTGTACTGGCTGGCGCTGCACGGCAGGGAGGAGCTGGACCGGCGCCGCCTCGCCCGCGACACGGCCGTCACGGTCCTCGCGCTGGCCTTCTCCTACTGGTCGATCCAGGGCAGCGGCTACCAGACCGTCTACTACGGCCTGTTCACCATCCTGCTCGGCATCCCGGTCTACATCTGGCTGAAGCGACCGCACGCCCGACCCGCGGCCGGCGCCCTCACCGGCACCGACACCCGGCCGACCGACATCCGTCCGGTCCGCCGCGACGCACCGCCCACGAAGGCGGCCCGCACCGTCCGTCCGGTCGGCTTCACCGCCATCGTCCTGCGTGCGCTGACGCCACGTCACCAGCACTGAGAACAAGGGAGTACACCGAGATGTCCACTCTGCGTGTCGACTCGGAAGCCGGCCGGCTGCGGCAGGTGATCCTGCACCGCCCGGGCCTGGAGCTCGCCCGGCTGACCCCGCGCAACGTCGACGAGCTGCTCTTCGACGACATCCTGTGGGCCAAGCGCGCCCGCGAGGAGCACGACGCCTTCGCCCAGGTCCTGCGCGACCACGGTGTGCGCGTCCACCACTACGCCGACCTGCTCGCCGAGACCCTCGAACTGCCGCCCGCCCGGGCCTGGCTGCTCGGCCAGGTGGTCACCGGGGCCACCGTCGGCCCCGCGCTCGTCGAGCCGGTCCGGGAGCTGTGCGGGCAGCTCGACGGCACCACCCTCGCCGAGTACCTGATCGGCGGCGTGCTCAAGGCCGACCTGCCGCTGCGCAGCCCCCACAGCCTGCACTGGAACACCCTCGGCGAGCAGGACTTCGCCCTCCCGCCGCTGCCCAACCACCTCTTCCCGCGGGACAACTCCTGCTGGATCGGCGGCCGTTACAGCCTGAACCCGATGGCGAAGCCGGCCCGTCGGCGGGAGACCCTGCACACCGCCGCGATCTACCGTTTCCACCCGCTGTTCGCCGAGACGGCGCCTCCGCTGTTCGACGGCACCACCACGGCACCCGGGCTGAGCCTGGAGGGCGGGGACGTCCACGTCGTCGCCCCGGGTGTGGTCATGGTCGGGATGGGCGAGCGCACCACCGCGCAGGCCGTCGAAACCCTCGCCCAGCAGCTGTTCCTGACCGCCGCCGCGCACCGGCTGATCGCCGTCCGCCTGCCGGAGAGCCGGGCGTTCATGCACCTGGACACCGTCCTGACGATGATCGACCGGGACACCTTCACCGTCTACCCGGGCCTGGCCGAGGGCCTGCGGTCGTGGACCCTCACCCCCGCCCCCGAGCTCCCGGCCGGCTTCGACGTGCGGACCGACGCCGACCTCGCCGCCTCTCTCGCGGAGGCCCTCGACCTGGACAAGGTCCGCTTCCTGTCCGCCGAGCAGGACGAGCGGGCTGCCGAGCGCGAACAGTGGGACGACGGCAGCAACTTCCTCGCCCTCGCCCCCGGTGTCGTCGTCGGCTACGAGCGCAACACCACCACCAACACCTACCTGCGCAAGCAGGGCGTCGAGATCGTCACCATCGCCGGCTCCGAGCTCGGCCGCGGCCGGGGCGGCCCGCGCTGCATGAGCTGCCCGATCCAGCGCGACCCCGCCAACTGACCACCGAGGAGCAACCGCCATGAGCATCGACCTCACCGGCCGCCACTACCTGCGCGAACTCGACTTCACCGCCGCCGAGATCCACCACCTGCTCGACCTCGCCGCCGAACTGAAGGCGGCCCGGCGGGCGGGAACCGAGACGCCCCGGCTGACCGGCCGCCGGATCGCCCTGATCTTCGAGAAGAGCTCCACCCGGACCCGCTGCGCCTTCGAGGTCGCCGCGGCCGACCAGGGCGCCATGACCACCTACCTCGGCCCGGACGGCTCCCACATCGGCCACAAGGAGAGCATCGCCGACACCGCCCGCGTCCTCGGCCGGATGTACGACGCCGTCGAGTACCGCGGCTTCGACCAGGACACCGTCACCGAACTCGCGGCCCGCGCCGGCGTCCCCGTGTACAACGGCCTCACCGACCAGTGCCACCCCACCCAGAGCCTGTGCGACGTGTTCACGATGCGTGAGCACAGCGGAAAGCCGCTGGAGGAGATCTCCTTCTGCTACCTCGGCGACGCCCGCAACAACACCGCCAACTCCCTGATGGTCATGGGCAGTCTGCTCGGCATGGACGTACGCGTCGCGGCCCCGCGCGACCTGTGGCCCGATCCGGAGCTCGTCTCGGAGTGCATCCGGCTCGGCCGGGACAGCGGCGCCCGGTTCACGCTCACCGACGAGGTCGAGGAGGCCGTGCGCGGAGCGGACTACCTCTACACCGACGTATGGGTCTCCATGGGCGAGGACCACGCCCGGTGGCCCGAGCGCATCGCCCGGTTGCTGCCGTACCAGGTCAATGCCAGGACGCTGGCGGCCACCGGGAACCCGGACACCGCCTTCCTGCACTGCCTGCCCGCCCTGCACGACCGCCGCACCGACCTCGGCGCCGAACTCGCCGCCGAGCACCGGCTCGACGGCCTCGAAGTCACAGACGAGGTCTTCGAGTCGCCGGCCTCGCTGGTCTTCGACCAGGCCGAGAACCGCATGCACACCATCAAGGCGATCCTGGTCGCCACCCTCGGGAGGAAGTGACCATGCGCATCGTCGCCGCCCTCGGCGGGAACGCCCTGCTCCAGCGGGGCGAACACCCCGACGCCGACATCCAGCAGCGCCACGTCCACGATGCCGCCCGCTCGCTGGCCGAACTCGTCACCGCCGGCCACGAGCTGGTGATCGCCCACGGCAACGGCCCGCAGATCGGCCTGCTCGCCCGGGAGAGCGAGGCCGACCCGGCGCTCGCCGCGCCGTACCCGCTGGACGTCCTCGGCGCCCAGACCCAGGGCATGATCGGCACCCTGCTCGTCCGCGAGCTCCTGGGCCGGCTGCCCGGGCGCACCGTCACCGCGCTGACCACCCACACCGAGGTGGACCCGCACGACCCCGCGTTCGGGCGGCCCGGGAAGTTCATCGGCGGGCGGCTCACCGAGCACGAGGCCAGGACGATGGAGACCGAACGCGGCTGGACCACGGCGCGCGACGGTGAACACCTCCGCCGGGTCGTCCCCTCGCCCCGCCCCACGGGGATCGTCGAACTCCCGGCCGTCCGCGCCCTCCTGGCCACGGGAGCGGTGGTGATCGCCGCCGGTGGCGGCGGTGTCCCGGTCACGCGGGACCCGTACACCGGCCGCGTGCGCGGCGTCGAGGCCGTCGTCGACAAGGACCTGGCCGCGGCGCTGCTCGCCGAACAGCTCGATGCCGACGCGCTGCTGATACTCACCGACGTCACCCACGTGTTCACCCGCTTCGGTGCCGCCCACCCCGGCCCGCTGGTGAGCGTCACACCCGACCGGCTGCGCGAACTGGACCTGCCGGAAGGGTCGATGCGGCCCAAGGCCGAGGCCGCCGCCGCGTTCGCGGAGCGGACCGGCGGTCTCGCGGCCATCGGCCCGCTCGACAACGCCCTCGGCACGATCCTCGGCACCACGGGCACCACGGTCCGCGCACTGCCGGGGGCCGCAGGGGAGGGACCCGAGGCGTTGCCGGCGGGACCTTCGGCCCCCGGCCCGGCCGATCAGCGCGCGGCAGTCTGAAAACCACCCGGAAAGGAAACTGCGATGACCCGTCTGCAGAGCCGACCCGCCACCGAGGTCCTGGTGGCGACCCGCGGCGAAGTCTCCCTGGCCGCGCCCGAATACGCCCGGACCAAGCTGCTCGCGGTGCTCGAACGCCTCGACGAACCGGTCCTCGCGGCCCGGGTGAAGCTCACCCAGGAGGCCAACCACGCGGTCGCCAAGCCGTCGATCGCCCAGGCCACGGTCGACCTCAACGGACGGCCCGTGCGCGCGCACGTCGCGGCCACCACCATGCAGGAGGCCGTGGACCTGCTCCAGGACCGCCTGAACGCCCGGATCACCCGCCTGCGGACCCACCGCCACCACCGCCACCACAGCGAGGCACACGCGGCCGCCGGGCACGAACACCGTCCGCGGCCCCGTGCGCTGGGCACGGAGGAGCGCCGCATCGAGCGGCACAAGACCTACAGCCTCGCGCGGCAGACCGCGTGGGCGGCGGTGTTCGAGCTGGAGGCGATGGACTACGACTTCCACCTGTACACCGACACGGCGACGGGCCGCGACAGCATCGTCTACCGGGACGGGACGACGGGGGAGTACCGGATCTCCTCGGCCGGCCCGGAGCCCGAGGCGGAACCGGGCATCCCGGTGAGCACCGCCGGCGTCCCCGAGATCACCGTCGCCGAGGCGGTCGCGCGCCTCGACCTGGGCGGCCTGCCGTTCGTCTTCTTCACGGACGCCTCGACCGGTCGCGGCAACATCCTGTACCACCGGTACGACGGCCACTACGGCCTGATCACGCCCGCGGACCAGTAGTGCGGGTGAAAGCGGGTCCGGTCGTGGGGACCTGACCCGTGTCGGGGCGGAGCGCCGGAAGCGGGTTCGACCGCTTCCGGCGCCGTCCGTCGTCCGGCCCGGTTCGCCGTGAAACCGGCGTTCCGGCGAGGCCCCCACCGGTAGGGGCGCATCATGGGCGGCCGGTTCTGGAAGGCGAGGACGGCGAAGGTGGTGCGCCACATCGCCCGGAGTCGGCCCGGTCACCCCTGGCGTCCCGCACCACGCGGCCTGCCCGGTGGCCTTGGTGCCGGAGGCGTGAGGGGGACCTTCGGGCCGTGTCGGAGGGCTGCTCGGCCCCTGTGGCCGGCCCAGGGCGGCCGCGAGTCTGTACCGGACACCGAGGGTGGCGTGCAGCCACGCCGCGACCCCGTCGAACGAGAGAGGACCGTCATCATGTCGCAGGCCGTAGTGGTCGGAGTCGACGGATCGGAAGCGAGCACGGCCGCGGCCGAGTGGGCGGCCTACCAGGCCTACCGCAGTGGCCGGCCGCTGCGGATGATCCACGCCGGGGGAGTGGAGACCTGCACGCCCACGGGGCCCGGCGACGGCGGCGAGCGCCTTCCGCAGTCGGTGCTCGCCGCCCGGGAACACATCGCCCGCGTGCTGCCCGGCCTGGAGATCGCGTGCGAGCACGTGCCCGGCAGCCCGGCTCACGCGCTGGCCGCGGCCGGCGGGCGGGACGGCCTGCTGGTCCTGGGCTCGCGCGGACTGGGCGGGTTCACCGAGCTGCTGGTCGGCTCGGTCGCGCTGCGTGCGGCGGCGCACGCCCGCTGCCCGGTCGTCCTGGTCCGGGCCGGAGCGGACGGCCGGGGCACCGCTTCCGGCGACGTGGTGGTCGGGCTGGACAGCGGCCTGCCCAGTGGCGAGGTGCTCGACTTCGCCTTCGGCCAGGCCGCCGCGCGTGCCGCGACCCTGCGGGTCCTGGAGAGCCGGGCTGTGCCCACCGGGCCGTACGTGACGGAGGCCCCGGTGGATCAGGGCGAGATCAGGGAGTCCCTGGCAACGGCGGAGCTGACGCATCTCCAGGACGGCCTGGCGCCTTGGCGCGAGAAGTTCCCCGAGGTCCGCGTCGATGCCGAGGTGACGGCCTGGCCGGCCGGGCGGGCGCTGGTGGAGGCGTCGCGGGGGGCCTCGCTGACGGTGGTGGGCCGCAGGAAGCCCGGGCTGCCCGCGGTCGCACCCTGGCAGGGCGGCGTGGCCCACACCGTCCTGCACCACGCGCACAGCCCGGTCGCGGTGGTCCCGCACGACTGAGCCGTTCGCACCGAGGTGGCCGTGGTACCGACGAGGTCGGTACCACGGCCACCGGCGTTCCGGCGCGCGTTCCGGGACCGGTGGTCCGCGGGTGAGGGACCTTCGGCCTTCGGGTGTGCCCCATTGGCCGGGCCCCCGGAGGAGGATGCCGAGGCAGGCTGACGGTGGAGGCGCGAGCGGAACCCGCGAGCGCGCATCCCTGATGACGAACCGAAAGGTGTTCCAGCCATGCCGCGTCGCCCACAGACCGAGGAACAGACCTCTCCCGCCCCGGCACCGCTCCCGGACAGGGCGGCACGCCCTGGCGACGCCGTCGGCACACTGGTCGCCAACGCGCTGATCTCCCTTCGGGAGTACGCCGACTTCACCCAGGAGCAGGTCGACCACATCGTCAAGAAGGCCTCGCTCGCCGCCCTGGAACGGCACACCGGCCTCGCGGTGCTGGCCGTCGAGGAGACCGGGCGCGGGGTCTTCGAGGACAAGGCGGTGAAGAACGTCTTCGCCTGCGAGAACGTGACCCACGTCATGGCCCGGACGAAGACGGTCGGGGTGGTGCACCGGGACGAGATCGACGGCATCGTGGAGATCGCCGAGCCGGTCGGGGTCGTCGCGGGCATCACCCCGGTGACCAACCCGACGTCGACCACGATCTTCAAGTGCCTGCTGGCGCTCAAGACCCGCAACCCGATCGTCTTCGCCTTCCACCCCTCGGCCCAGCGCTGCTCCGCCGAGGCGGCCCGGACCGTGCGGGACGCGGCGGTGGCGGCCGGGGCCCCGGAGCACTGCATCCAGTGGATCGAGGAGCCGTCGATGGCGGCCACCGGCGCGCTGATGAACCATCCGGACGTCGCGACGATCCTGGCCACCGGCGGCAACGCGATGGTCCGGGCCGCGTACTCCTGCGGCAAGCCGGCCCTGGGCGTCGGCGCGGGCAACGTCCCGGCGTACATCGAGCGGAGTGCGGACCTGAAGCGGGCGGTCAACGACGTCGTCCTGTCGAAGTCCTTCGACAACGGCATGATCTGCGCCTCCGAGCAGGCCGTCGTGCTGGATGCGGAGATCCGCGACGCCGCGCTCGCCGAGTTCCGCAAGCTCAAGGCGCACCACGCGAGCGCCGAGGAGAAGGCGCTGCTGGAGCGGTACCTGTTCGGCGCCGGCGACGGGACGGCCTGCTCGGGCGGCCGGCTGAACCCGACGGTGGTGGGCCGCTCGGCGGCGCAGGTGGCCGAGGCGGCGGGCTTCGAGGTGCCGGCCGACACCTCGGTGATCCTGGCCGACTGCGAGCGGGTCGGCCCGGCCGAGCCGCTGACCCGGGAGAAGCTCTGCCCGGTGCTCGCCGTGCTCACCGCGCACTCCCGTCGGGAGGGCGTCGAACTGGCCGCCGCCATGGTGGAGTTCGACGGACTCGGGCACTCGGCGGCCGTGCACACCGAGGACGCGGCGTTCGCCGAGGAGTTCGGGCACGCGGTCAAGGCCTGCCGGATCATCTGGAACGCGCCCAGCTCGCAGGGCGGCATCGGCGACGTCTACAACGCCTTCACGCCGTCGCTGACCCTCGGCTGCGGCAGCTACGGGCACAACTCGGTGTCCGGGAACGTCTCGGCGCTGAACCTCGTCAACATCAAGCGGATCGGGCGGCGCAACACCAACATGCAGTGGTTCAAGGTCCCGCCGAAGATCTACTTCGAGCGCAACTCGGTCAAGTACCTGGCGAGCATGCCCAACGCGCACCGGATCGTCGTCGTGACGGACCGGACCATGGTGGAGATCGGCCACCTGGAGCGGATCCGGGGCGTCCTCGGCCGCCGCCGCGAGCCGGTCGAGGTGCGGGTCATCGACTCCGTCGAGCCGAACCCGAGCATCGACACCGTCCGCAAGGGCGCCGCCCTGATGCGGGAGTTCGAACCGGACACGATCATCGCGCTGGGCGGCGGCTCGCCGATGGACGCGGCCAAGGTGATGTGGCTGATGTACGAGCACCCGGAGGTCGAGTTCGCGGACCTGAAGGAGAAGTTCTTCGACATCCGCAAGCGCGCCTTCACCTTCCCCGACCTCGGCGCGAAGGCCGGACTGGTGTGCATCCCGACCACCTCGGGCACCGGCAGCGAGGTCACCCCCTTCGCGGTGATCACCGACACCGCCACCGGCCAGAAGTACCCGCTCGCCGACTACGCGCTCACCCCGAGCGTGGCGATCGTGGACCCGGCACTCACCACCCGCCTGCCGAAGGACGTCACCGCGGACACCGGCTTCGACGCCCTCACCCACTGCATCGAGACCTACGTCTCCGTCTACGCCAACGACTTCACCGACGGACTGGCCCTGCAGGGGATCCGGCTGATCTTCGAGAACCTGGAGCAGGCCGTGGTGAACGGCCCGGACGACCCGGTGGCGCGGGAGAAGATGCACAACGCGGGGACGATCGCCGGCATGGCCTTCGGCTCGGCCTTCCTGGGCGTGGTGCACGCCATGGCGCACACGCTCGGCGCGACCTTCCACGTCGCCCACGGCCGCACCAACGCGCTCCTGCTGCCGCACGCGATCCGCTGGAACGGCTCCGCCCCGGCCAAGGTGACCGGCTGGCCCAAGTACCAGAGCTACGTCGCCCCCGAGCGCTACCAGGCCATCGCCCGGATGCTCGGCCTGCCGGCCGCCACCCCGGAGCAGGGCGTCGAGTCCCTCGCGGCGGCGGTCGAGGACCTCCGGGAGCGGGTCGGCATCCCGCGCTCCTTCAAGGCGGCCGGCGTGGACGAGACCGCCTTCCTGGCGGCCCTGCCCCAGCAGGCGATGAACGCCTACGAGGACCAGTGCGCGCCCGCCAACCCCCGGATGCCGCTGCTCGCCGACATGCAGCGGCTGATGCGCCAGGCCTACTACGGCGACCAGGCCTGAGAGAGGACACGGAGATGACCACCTCGCAGCAGGAACAGACCATGAGCGCCTGGGACGGCTTCAAGGGCGGACTCTGGCGGGACGCCATCGACGTCCGTGACTTCGTCCAGCACAACTACACCCCGTACAACGGCGACGACGCCTTCCTGGCCGGGCCGACCGAACGCACCACCGAGGTGTGGCGGCAGATCACCGACCGCTTCCCCGAGGAACGCGCCAAGGGCGTGTACGACGTCGCGTACGACGTTCCGTCCACCATCACCGCGCACGCGCCCGGATACATCGACCGGGAGCGGGAGCTGATCGTCGGCCTGCAGACCGACGCCCCGCTGAAGCGCGCGATCATGCCGAACGGCGGCTGGCGGCTGGTCGCCGGCGCGCTGCGGACCTACGGCTACCCGGTCGACCCGCGGCTGGAGAAGATCTTCACCCGGTACCGCAAGACCCACAACGACGGCGTCTTCGACGCCTACACCCCCGAGATCCTCGCCGCCCGCAAGGCCGGCGTCATCACCGGCCTGCCGGACGCCTACGGGCGCGGGCGGATCATCGGCGACTACCGCCGGGTCGCCCTGTACGGCGTGGACCGGCTGGTCGAGGCCAAGCTCGCCGAGAAGGCCGAACTGGACGCCGCGCCCACCGACCCCGCCCGACTGGAGGAGACGATCCGCGAGCGCGAGGAACTCGCCGAGCAGATCCGGGCGCTGGGCGAGCTCAAGGAGATGGCCGCCGCCTACGGTTACGACCTCTCCGGCCCGGCGCGCACCGGCCGGGAGGCGGTCCAGTGGCTCTACTTCGCCTACCTGGCGGCGGTGAAGGAGCAGAACGGCGCGGCGATGTCGCTCGGCCGCACCTCGACCTTCCTCGACGTCTACCTCCAGCGCGACCTGAACGCTGGCGTGCTGACGGAGCGCCAGGCACAGGAGCTCATCGACGACTTCATCATCAAGCTGCGGATCGTCCGCTTCCTGCGCACCCCCGAGTACGACGAGCTGTTCTCCGGAGACCCGACCTGGGTCACCGAGTCGATCGGCGGCATGGGCGCGGACGGCCGCACCCTCGTCACCCGGACCTCCTTCCGCTACCTGCAGACCCTCTACAACCTGGGACCGGCCCCCGAACCGAACATGACCGTCTTCTGGTCGCCGCGACTTCCCCGGGGATTCAAGGAGTTCTGCGCGAAGGTGTCCATCGACACCTCCTCCGTCCAGTACGAGTCGGACGAGCTGATGCGCCCGCGCTTCGGCGACGACACCGCGATAGCCTGCTGCGTCTCCGCGATGGAGGTCGGCAAGCAGATGCAGTTCTTCGGCGCCCGCGTCAACCTCGCCAAGACCCTGCTCTACGCGATCAACGGCGGCCGGGACGAACTCTCCGGCGCCCAGGTCGGCCCGGCCACCGCGCCCGTCCGCGGGGACGTGCTCGACTACGAGGAGGTGCTCGCCCGCTTCGACGAGCAGATGGAGTGGCTCGCCGGGACGTACGTCCACGCCCTGAACGTCATCCACTACATGCACGACAAGTACGCCTACGAGCGCCTCGAAATGGCCCTCCACGACCGGGCCGTCCGGCGCACCATGGCCTGCGGCATCGCCGGCCTTGCGGTGGCCGCCGACTCGCTGTCGGCCGTCAAGTACGCGAGGGTCAGGCCCGTGCGGGACGAGACCGGGCTGGTCACCGACTACCTGGTCGAGGGCGAGTACCCGGCGTACGGCAACAACGACGACCGGGCGGACGCGATCGCGGTGCGGCTCGTCGAGGAGTTCATGCACAAGGTGCGCAAGCACCCCGCCTACCGGGGCGCCGAGCACACCCAGTCCGTGCTCACCATCACCTCCAACGTGGTCTACGGTAAGAAGACCGGCAACACCCCGGACGGCCGCCGGGCCGGCGAGCCCTTCTCCCCCGGCGCCAACCCGATGAACGGCCGCGACGCCCACGGCTACGTGGCCAGCGCGCTGTCCGTCGCCAAGCTGCCCTACGAGCACGCCGAGGACGGCATCTCGCTCACCAACACCGTCACCCCCGACGCGCTCGGCCGCAGCCCCGAGGACCGGGTGCGCAACCTGGTCGGCGTCCTGGACGGCTACACCACCTGCCGCGGCTTCCACATGAACGTCAACGTCCTCAACCGGGACACCCTCCTCGACGCCATGGCCCACCCGGAGAAGTACCCGCAGCTGACCATCCGGGTCAGCGGCTACGCGGTCAACTTCGTCCGCCTCACCCGCGAACAGCAGCTCGACGTGATCGGCCGCACCTTCCACGACGCGCTGTAGCCCGCACCCCCCGCTCGCGGTGCCGGCGCATCCCCGACCAAGGGCGCCGGCACCGCGCCTCACCGGGAGATTTCCCATGCCCGATCCCATCCTGCCCGTCCATCTGTCGAGTCGACCCGAGCCGGCCGCGACACCGGCCGCCGTCGCCGGCAGGCGCCCGCCCGGCGGAATGTTCCACTCCTGGGACCTGTCCACCGGCGTCGACGGCCCCGGCACCCGCTTCGTCGCCTTCCTGGCCGGGTGCCCGCTGCGCTGCCTGTACTGCCACAACCCCGACACCTGGCACCTGCGTGACGGGCGGCGCATCCGCGCGGACGAGATCGTCAGTGAGGCGGCCAAGTGCGTCGAGTTCATCCGGGTGTCCGGCGGCGGCGCCACCGTCAGCGGTGGCGAGCCGCTGCTCCAGCCGGTTCTCACCGGAGAGTTGCTGCACCGCTTCAAGCACGACCTCGGGCTGCACACGGCGCTGGACACCTCCGGCTTCCTCGGCGCCCGGGCGACCGATGCGCTGCTCGCCGACACCGACCTCGTCCTGCTCGACGTCAAGTCGTGGGACCGCGCGCTCTACCGGCACGTGACCGGGCGGGAGCTCGCCCCCACCCTGGACTTCGCCCGCCGTCTGGCGGATCTCGGCAAGGAGGTCTGGGTCCGCTTCGTCCTCGTCCCCGGCCTGACGGACCCCGTCGAGAACATCGAGGGGATCGCCGCCTTCGCCGCCTCGCTGGGCAACGTCACCAGGGTCGATGTCCTCCCGTTCCACAGGCTCGGCATGGCGAAGTGGCGTGCGCTGGGCCTGGAATGCACGCTGGCGGACACCCCGGTGCCCACCAGCGACCGGACGGTGGAGGCACGTGCCGTGTTCGAGGCCCACGGCCTGCACACCGTCTGACGGCCCTGACCGGACGGCCCGGGACCGTGCCGCACGGCATTCCCTTCGGCACGGGACTCGCACCCCTGTGCCGGGCAAGGGCCGGGCTGAAGGTCCCGGCCTTCGGGACCCGTTCGGTCCTTCGCAACTTCCCCGGCAGCGCCGATGGTTGAGAGTAACGAGAACGCGAAGGAGAAGGCACGTGAGCGAGAAGACCGGACCGGAGCAGCGGATCGTGGTCGGTGTCGACGGATCGCCGGCATCGGTCGACGCACTCCGGTGGGCCGTCGGCCAGGCCCGCATGCAGGGCGCCGTGGTGGAGGCCCTGATCGCGTGGCAGCACCCGGTGGCCACCGGGTGGACGGTGCCGATCGAGGCCTACGAGGACCTTCCGGGCATCGCGCGGAAGATCCTCGACGACAGCGTCACGGAAGCGACCGGTTCCGGCGCTCCGGCCGGGATCAGGACCCGGGTGCAGGAGGGCGGCGCGGTGCCGTGCCTGCTGGACGCGGCCCGCGGCGCCGAACTCCTGGTCGTCGGCAGCAGGGGCCACGGGGGCTTCACCGGAGCGCTGCTCGGCTCGGTCGGCCAGCACTGCGTCCAGCACGCGCCCTGCCCCGTCGTCGTGGTCCGCCACCGGAACGACTGACCCGCACACCCAGTACCCGACGCGCGGCCGCGCCGCCGATCGGAAAGGAGCGAACCGACCATGCGACACCGGATCGTGGGAGAACTGATGACCCCGGCGGTCGTGCACGTACGGCCCGACACCGGATTCAAGGAGATCGCCCGGCTGCTCGCCGAGCACGACATCACCGCCGTGCCCGTCCTGGACCACGAGGACCGCCCGCTCGGAGTGGTCTCCGAAGCCGACCTGCTGCTCAACGAAGCGGCCCAGGAGGACCCCGCCGGGCTGCTGCTCACCCCGGACCTCCCGCCCCGCGAGCGCGCCCGCAGCCGGGCGACCACCGCCGTGGGCCTGATGACCGCCCCGGTCGTGTGCGCGCGCCCGGAGTGGACGGTCGTCGAGGCGGCCCGCCTGATGCAGAGCGAGCGCGTCAAGCGCCTGCCCGTCGTCGACGAGGCCGGCCGCCTGGTGGGCATCGTCAGCCGCAGCGACCTGCTCCGCGTGTTCCTCCGGCACGACGGGGCCATCCGCGAGGAGATCCGGGCCGAGGTCCTGCGCCGCACCCTGGGCATCGATCCGGACACCCTCGACGTCCGGGTCCACGACGGCCGCGTCACCCTCGGCGGCACGCTCGACCACCCCGGTCAGGCGCCGGTGGTCGAGAGGCTGTGCCGCGGCGTGGACGGCGTCGTCGACGTCACCAGCCGGCTCGGCTACCGCACGGATCCCACCGTCGCCCTCCACCGGGCTGGCTGACCCACCGCCGCACCCACCCACCGCCGCACCCACCCGCCGGAGCCCGGCACCGGCCGCCGTCGAGGACTTCGACGGCGGCCGATTCCTTGCGAGCAGGCATGCCCCACCTGGATCCCGGCGAGCGCACCACGTGTCCCTCGCCGCCTGCCCCTTGCCGCGGGCCGCACTTCGGACGGCCCCTCGCCGTGCTCCCTGTTACCCCTTCTTCCTCCCGTCGGCCCTCTCATCTTCCCAACCGTGTTTCCGGCCGCTGACCACTCGATACGGCCGCATCATCTCGTTGTCCTCATGACCGAGGACGTGGCAGTGCCACACGTACTGGCCCTCGGTCGGATCGAACGGGAACAGGTTGAGCCCGGGCCTGGAGCGGTGGACGGGGACGCTGGTCGGAGCGAAACGCACGATGACCGTGGTCACCTGGCGGGGGAACGCCTTGACCGTGTCCTTCCACCCCGATTCACCCGGGTCCGGTGGCGTCGGATCCCCCGTGAGGAACGGGCTGATCGCCGGGTTCCCGCCGACCGCCCCGTCGGCGTTCGGCCTCCGGTACGACAGCGGCGGACCGTAGCCCGGGCAGAAGTCGACATCGGAGGGCTTGCAGGAACTCGGGAAGGACCCGTCCCAGGTCTTCATGTACTTCTCGTAGTCGATGTTCTGGCGGCTGACGATCTGGAACTGCACCAGGTGCGTGTGGATCGGGTGGTAGGCCGTCGGCACGTCTTCGGCGTTGATGAACTGCCACAGCTCGGTCGATCCCACCTCCGGCAGCTCACTGATGCCGTCCTTCGGGAACTCCCGCTTGATGCTGGGAGACTCGCGCCCGTCGTAGAGGGTGTTGTTGAGATACTCCTCGATGTTCCCCCCTCTCGGCTGCGTGCTCGCGGTGCTGAGCTCGTTGAGCACGAACTGCCTGACCTTGTCGACCTTGACGCGCGGCCTGCCGTCCGGCCCGATCAGGTGGACCATGGGTACCGGGCGAGTGCAGGTGCACTCCTCCGGGGCGGAACGAGCGGGGTCGCAGCTCTCGTCGCGGCCCGTCAGGGGCTTGGTCACCTGGATCTGCATGATGTGCGGCAGGGGAGTGTCGAGCGTTCCCGTGTTGGTCACGGTGATCGTCTTCCCGGCCAGTTTCGTGAAGTCCACGATGATGTCGGCGCGTTCACCGGGCATGAAGTCCAGGTCGCTGCACTCGGTCGTGGAGTCGCCGCCTGCGCACGCCGTGCCGTTGACCGGCACGGGACGGTCCAGGTAGGCGTCGTCGGCGCCGATCTGGTACACGGGAGCGCCCCCGAAGTGCAGGGCGAAGCGCCGCCCGTTGGCGCCGTTGAGGAGGCGGAAGCGGTAGCGCCTCGGCTCCACCTGGAGGTACGGCCAGGCCGCTCCGTTCACGGTCGCGACATCTCCGAACTCGCGCACACCCCAGAAGGGGTGGTAGTCCGGATTGGACGGCGGGATGACGAGCAGTTGACTTCTGGTGTCGAAGACACGGTCCTGCAGAGCCATCTCGATCTCGTAGGGACCGCTCGGGAGGCCCTCGGGCTCCTCCTTCGGATCCCTGAGGAAGTAGAAGCCCGCCAGTCCGCCGTAGACGTTGTTGCGGGTCGCCCCGAGGACGTGGTCGTGGAACCACAGCGTCCCGGGTTCCTGGGAGTTCTGGTAGGTGTAGACGGCCTTGCCCGGAGCAGGTTGGTCGTCCGAACAGTACTGCGACCCCTGCAGGCCGTTCGGTGTGAACCACGTGTCCGGACCGCCGTCGTAGCAGGCACTGATCTCGGCGCCGTGCAGGTGTACGGTGGCGGGCTGAGGCCCGGTGTAGGGCTGACACAGCGGATTGTCCGCGTTCTGCGGTTCGTCGCAGTTCATGGGCATTCCGGCGCCCGGCGTCTTCAACGGATTGGCCCAGTGGACGGTCTGATCGACCTTCATCAGGCCCTGCACCAACCCGGGACCGTACGGATTCGAGGGATTGAAACTCGGCAGCCTGTTCTCGTAGGTGACCCGCGTGGGAGTGCGCCTCTCGGTTTCGATCGTCACCGCCGGCCAGTGTGCGGAACCCAGGACCTGCTTGCTGGTCGTGTCGGAGGTCTCATAGGCCCACACCCGGGTCCTGCCGAACGTCACCCCGAGGCCGCAGGTGTCCTGCCGGCCCTGCGGAAGTACCTCCTGATCGGTCTCCGTCATGGCGACGGTCAGATCCCTGTGGGTCGCCGCATCGACCCGAGGCGTCGACCCCGCCGGACCGAAGACCGGCAGGGGAGTTGCGAACTGGGGAATGCATTCCCCCGGCAGGGGTGTCTGCGGGACCAGGGAACCGCCCACGCGCGGTGCTCCCAGCGCCGGGGCGACCACGGCGATGCTCGACAACACCGCCAGCACACCGAGCGCCGCGGCACGCCCCCGTCTCCTTGCCCCGCCACCGAGCCGCGGCACCAACATCTTCAGCGCCACCACACCTCCAACACTGTCGTGAACCGCCTCATGGAGTCACCGGACCAAGCCAAACTTGGCCTGCCGACACGTCGGCCTCGGCGATCGACACCTCGATGTCACCCGCTCGGGCGCCCAGTTGGCCGAGAACCCCGAAGGCGACGCCTTCGTCGTCGGTGGAGCGGCGCAGGGCTTCGGTGGTGGCTTGGACGAGGCGGGAGGCGAGTTGGGTGATGGGGCCGGCTTCCCGGCTGCGGCATGAGGCGGGCGAGGTGGTCGGGAACGGACTCGCCGGCGGCGTGACGCCGGAGCGACCCTCCTGGTGGACGAGCGGGGCCCGACCGCGGTGCGGCCGGGCCCCGTTCTCACGCCGGACACCTCACGTCCCGTGCGTCCACCACTTCTTCAGGACGTCCTCTGCGGGCTTCCCGTGGGGCGTGTACGCGAGGTCCTTCTTCGTCTCGCCGCTGTCGGGCCAGTCGTCCCACATCCACCAGCAGACGCCGGCCCACCAGGGCTTGCCGTCGAAGGAGGCGAGCAACGCCTCGTAGGCGGCGGCCTGTTCGGCGTCTCCGTCCTTCTTGCTGATGGTCCAGGAGTACGGGGCGGTGGTGGTGCCGCGCTGGCTGACGTAGCCGGCCTCGGTGAAGAGGATCTTCCGGTGCTGGTGCTCGGAGAAGGCGGCGAGCTCGTCGGCGATGGGCTGCCACGCCTGGCGCAGCCGTGCCGGGTCGGTCGTCGCCTCGTCGGTCAGCGGCCAGTACGCGTCGATGCCGATGACGTCGAGGTCCTTCCAGAAGGGGATCTTCTGGTACTCGTCGTAGTTGGCGGCGTACGTCAGCGGCCCCTTGTACCGGTCCCGGACCGCGGCGATGACCTTGCTCCAGTGCTCGCCGTCCTGCGAGGTGCCCGCGAGTTCGGTGCCGACCGAGAGCTGCTCGACGCCGGCGTCGGCGGCGAGTTGGGCGTAGTGGGTGATGAAGCCTTCGTAGGCCGCGAACCAGGCGTCCGGGTCCGTGGGCCTGATCTCGGCCCGGTCGCCGCCTTTGACCAGGTCGACATGGGGCTTGACCATGGTCTTGAGCCCCGCGTCGTGGGCGAGGCGGATGATGGTGCGCAGGCTCTCGTCGGCGGCGGTCTCCTTGGTGGTGCGCATGGCCGAGTCGGTGACGCGGTCCTGGTACCACGTGGGGGTGAAGGTCACCCACCGGGCGCCGGTGGCGGCGATCTGCCGCAGGTACGTCCCGGCCTGCGGGCTGTCGTAGTCGTCGGTGTTCCACGAGGGGAGCGTCATGCCCCGCAACTCGCCGACCTTCCCGTCGTCGGGACGGCCGGTCGGAGCGCCGACCGAGGGACTGGGAGTGGTAGTGGGACTGGGCGTGTCATCGTCGCCGCCGGACGACGAGGAGCATCCGGCGGCGACGAAGAGGACGGCCAGCGCCGACCAGGCGGCGGCCATCCTCCTCATCGGGTTCACTGCTGAAAGCTCCTCACCTGGTCAGGGCGTTCACTTGGCGAGGTCCATCGGGCCGACGAAGGTGTAGCCGAGGGCCTTGATGCCGTCGATCGTCTGCTGGAGCGGGGCCACGTCGTAGTACGGGTGGTAGAAGAAGCTCGCCACACCGTCCCGGACGGCGAGGTTGGCCTTCGCCGAGGCGATCAGGTCGGCCGGGAGCCTCGCCGGGTGGTTGTTGGAGGGCAGCGGCTCGTAGTTGCCGATGTTCTCGGGGAGCACGGTCGTTCCGTAGACGTCCCTGACCGAGTACGGGAAGAACTGGCCGATGTAGCGGGCGGGATTGACGGGCCCGCCGCTCAGCGTTCCGGCGAAGTACAGCGGACGCTCCAGCCGCGCCGTGTAGTTCTGCCCGAAGACCTGGTAGTCGGCGGCCGAGGCGGCGTAGTGCGGGGTCGTCCAGAGCGTGGGCCTGGGCAGGCCGGCCGCGGCGAAGGTGGCGAGGGACGAGGTCACCCGGGACTGGGCCCAGGCCGTGGAGTCCTCCGCGGGCGGCCCGTCGTAGACGACGTTGTTGGCGGCGTCGATGTGGGAGCGGAAGAACTCGAAGTCGTCGCCCGTGACGCCGGTGTAGGGGTTGTTGACGTTGCTGTACTGGTGCGTGTAGCCGTGGTTCATGAGGACGGCGCCGTGCTGGAGCATGTACTGGAGTGCGGCGACGACCTGCGGGGCCTGGGCCAGGGTGACGGTCTGGGGCGTCCCGTTGTTGTAGACGCCCTTGGGGTCGGTGTAGACGGGGATGACGTTGATCCCGTACGGGATGTTCTGCGAGGCCAGGTAGTCGGCCATGGTGCGCAGTTCCGTCGGGTCCGAACCGGGGCTGATGTCCTCCAGCCGCACGAACGCCCGGTGGCGCTCGGTGGTCGCCGGGGCGAGCGCGTCGAAGAGGAGGTCCTCGAAGGCGATCACGCGGTCCGACTCGGAGACGTAGGCGAAGGGGATCTCCCCCACGTAGGTGAGGTTGGCCGAGCGGATCGCCCACGGGGTGGTGGTGCCGGTGGTGGCGTCCGTGGCCTGCGCGAGCTGGGTGACCTGCGGGTAGCCGGCGCCGGCGAGGGCGGGGTGCAGCACCCCGCTGTCGGCGCCCGCGGGGATCTTCCGGGTC
This sequence comes from Kitasatospora sp. NPDC001660, assembly GCF_053596725.1. Classification (NCBI taxonomy): domain Bacteria; kingdom Bacillati; phylum Actinomycetota; class Actinomycetes; order Kitasatosporales; family Streptomycetaceae; genus Kitasatospora; species Kitasatospora sp. NPDC001660. The sequence goes on from NZ_JBSFGU010000043.1 coordinate 29,093, forward strand.
AGCGCCCGGTTCTTGTACGTGACCTGGTTGATGTTGCCCACGCTGCCGTTGGCCTGGAAGTAGGAGTTGGTGGGGTCCCAGCCGTACTTCTTCTTGAAGTTCTCGATGCCGACGGCGTTGGCCATGTTCCAGACGTTGTCGCCGATCCAGTCGACCGGCTTGGCGGTGGTCATCGCGTCCTGGTAGAAGGCCGTCGGCACGGCGTCCGGGATCGAACCGCCGTAGTAGGTCGAGCCGATGTAGATGGTGGCGGAGTACTGCTCCACCATGCCCGCGGTGTATGCGGAGACCGGCTTGGCGGTGACGGTGCCGAAGTGGCCGGCGAGGTTGGCGGTTGCCATCGCGTAGAGCTCGCCGAGGAAGCCGTAGGGGCCGGCCGTGTCGTAGAGGACGAGGGCCGAGGTGCCGGCCGTGGTGTCCAGGGGCCGTATGGACGGGTCCGTGGCGGTGGCCGCGCCGGCCTTGGTGGCCGGAGCCGGAGCCGGAGCCGAGGCCGGGGTGATGGTGAGCTGGTGCGCATGGCGCTTCCGGTCGTTCTCCAGCCGCGCGGCGCCCCAGGCCCTCAGGTCCTCGGAGCCGGCTGCGGAGGGCGGGGCGGGGTCGACGTCCTTGAGCCCGTGGGACGGGCGCGGCGGCCTCCCGCCCCTGGCCGTCGCCGCCTCGGCGCCCGTGGAGAGCGCGACCCCGCCCAGCAGGGCGGTGGTCACGGCCAGGATGAGCGAGACCCGGGAAAGCGGAATTCTCCCTCGCACATTGTTCATTGCGGTCCCCCCTGATTCAAGATCTTCTGTCGGTTCTTCACCCGTGGCACCCCCCGGTGGAAATGGTGAAGGCGTGGCGATGGAGCCCCGACATTTCGCCGATTCTTGCGCCAGGTCGGGGGAGTGTCAATAGGATCTCTCGGGCGAACCGGGAAGTATCGGGCAAGTCGCGCGGTGGCTGGATTGCCGTTCATGGAATTTAACATTCCGATTCGACATCTCCCGCCATCTCGCGACATCTCTCACGATGAACGTTTAAGCATGCTTGTCATCTGATATTGTCCGTGCGCAGCCTCGGGATGACAGGCGAGGCGAAATTCGGGGGATCTGGGGGGATCTCATGTACGGTAAACCTGTTCTGGGGATAGTCCTGCCCTTGGCCGGACTGATGGCGGCTCCGAAAGTCCTGCCGGGCCTACCCTTCGCCAGGGGACTGCAGGAAGCGGCCGGCGCTGGATTCCTGTTCTACTGCGCGACGGCCACCGTTCTTCTTCTGGCCAAATTCTGGTTCGTTCTCCGAAGCTCTGGTGATCGACGGTGATCACGGAGGTCCTTCTCTGGTCGAGCGTCGCCATCATCGTGATGGCGGGCTGCTACAACGCCACTCTCTTCGTCCTCTCCAGACGCGAGGTCCGCCGCGACCGCGGCCCACGCGCCGAGCGTCTCTACGTCTTCCTCCTCGCTTGTCTGAACGAGGAGAAGGTCCTTTCCGAGAGCCTGGCCCGGATCACCTCACTCCCGGCCGGCGATTTCCTGGCCCTGGTCATCGACGACGCGTCCGAGGACCGCACCGCCGACATCGCCCGGGCCGCCGACCCCGACCGGGTCAAGCTCCTCCAGCGGCAGCTGCCCGACGCCCGCAAGGGCAAGGGCGCCGCCCTCAACGCCGGCATCCGCCACCTGCGGGAATCCGGTCTCCTCGACGGCCGCGACCCGGGCGACGTCATCGTGTGCGTGGTGGACGCCGACGGCCGCCTCGACCCGCACGTCGTCCAGGCCGTCGACCCCTACTTCAACGACCCGCGCACCGGCGCCACCCAGGTCGGCGTGCGCATGTACAACCGGCACCAGGGGCTGCTCGCCCGCCTCCAGGACATGGAGTTCGTCATCTACGGCGACATCTTCCAGTCCGCCCGCCACTACTTCGGCAGCGTCGGCATGGGCGGCAACGGCCAGTTCATGCGGCTCTCCGCGCTGGACACCCTCAGCGACGGGAGCGGGAAGGGGCCGTGGAGCGACTCCTTGACCGAGGACCTCGACCTCGGGGTGCGCCTCATCGCCCGGGGCTGGACGAACCAGCACTGCACCACCGCGGCCGTCTCCCAGCAGGCCGTGCTCGACGTGCGCCGGCTGGTGCGCCAGCGCTCCCGCTGGTTCCAGGGCCACCTGCAGTCGGCCGGGCTGGTCCCGCTGATCCTGCGCGAAGTGCCCACGAAGGCCGCGATCGACCTGCTGTACCACCTCTCCAGCCCCGTGCTGATCCTGCTCACCTCGCTGCTGCCGCTCTCCTTCGCCGTCGCCACGGGCGGCGTCGTGATCGGCTCCGTCGAGGCCGGCCACCCGCTGATGTCGCCCTGGTGGCTCATCGGCCCGTACGTCCTGTCCTTCACCGCGGCGTACGCCTACGGCTGGGTCTACTCCCGGCGCGAGCGCGGACTCGGTCTCGTCCGCGCGGTCCTGCTCTCCCACGTCTTCGTCGTCTACGGCTACATCTGGTTCGCCGCCGGATGGTGGGGCCTGTGGCGCATGCTCACCGGCAAGCGGACCTGGCTCAAGACCGCGCGCACCTGACGCGCGCCCATTTCTCCCTGTACCTGACGCAAGCACCCTCAATGGAGACCCATGTCCCCGAACGTCAGCACCACGCCCGTTCGTGCCATGCTCGTCCTGGGCACCCGTCCGGAAGCGATCAAGCTCGCGCCGGTGGTCCGCGCCATGGCCGCCTCCCCGCACTTCGAGCCCCTCGTCGTCAGCACCGGCCAGCACCGCGAGATGCTGCAGCAGATGCTCGAACTCCTTCAGGTCGAGGCCAAGTTCGAGCTCGACGTGATGAGAGAGCGGCAGGAACTGTCCAAGCTGACGGCCCGGCTGGTGGACGGGCTCGGCGAGGTCGTCCACGCCGAGCGCCCCGACCTCGTCGTCGTCCAGGGCGACACCACCTCCGCGCTGACCGGCGCCCTCGCCGCGTTCTACGAGCACGTCCCCGTCGCGCACGTGGAGGCCGGGCTGCGGACCGGAGTGCTGGACAACCCCTTCCCCGAGGAGCTCAACCGCCGTCTCATCGGCCGCATCGCGCGCTGGCACTTCGCGCCCACACCGCGCGCCGCCGGACACCTCACCGCCGAAGGCGTACCGGCGGCCGAGGTGTTCGTCACCGGCAACACCGTCATCGACAACCTGCTGTGGGTGCTCGGACAGGGCGCCGGCCGCGACCACTTCCAGAGCGACCTGCGGCGCGTCCTGGTCACCCTGCACCGCCGCGAGAACCAGGGCGACAAGATGCGCGCCATGGGCAAGGCCCTGCGCCGGCTGGCCGACCGCGGCGACGTGGAGATCGTGCTGCCGCTCCACAAGAGCCCCGCCGTGCGCGAGGCCCTGCTGCCCGAGCTGTCCGACCACCCGGCCGTCCGGATCGTCGAGCCGCTGGACTACGTGGACTTCTCCGCCACCCTGGCCGGCTGCGACCTCGTCCTGACCGACTCCGGCGGCATCCAGGAGGAGGCCCCCACGCTCGGCAAACCGGCGCTGGTGCTGCGCACCACCACCGAGCGGCCGGAGGCCGTGGAAGCCGGCGCGGCCCAACTGGTGGGCACGGAACCGCAGATCATCCTCGACGCCGCCATGCGGCTGCTGGACGACGACGAGGCGTACCAGAGCATGGCGAAGGCCGGAAACCCCTTCGGCGACGGGCACGCCACGGAACGGATCGTGGCGCAACTGGCCGAGGACTTCGGCGTGGACGCCCCTGCGGCGCCCGCGCTGAACCCGCCCGTCATCCCCCAGCCCGACGGACCGGCGTCATACTCGACGGCATGACGAGAGTTCACCGGCTCCTCGCCCTCGTACTCCTCGCCACCGCCGCGGTGGCGGGGCTCGCCTTCGCGGTGAGCACCGTCCGGGGAGGCGGGGACGGAGAGCCGGTGGGGCCGTGGGCCGACGGTTCGGTCCACGGCCCGTGGCGGTCGGTCTTCAACGGCCACGGCGAGAACGCCGGTCTCCACAACGGCCTGTCCCTCTTCCCGAAGCCCTCGCGGACGGCGGAGGAGACCCATGCCGGACTGATCGTCTCCACGCAGCAGTACCAGGACATGGACCTCCAGGCCCGCATGCGCACGGTCGCCCAGCTGCGCACGCCCACGCCCAACCCGTGGGAGGTGCCGTGGCTGGTGTGGGCGTACTCCGACCCGGAGCACTTCTACTACATCATCCTCAAGCCCAACGGCTGGGAGCTGGGCAAGCGCGATCCCGCCTACCCCGGCGGCCAGCGCTTCCTGGCGACGGATTCCGAGCGGTTCCCCGTCGGCCGGTGGTCCGGGGTGAAGGTGGCCCAGCGCGGCGCGCACCTGGAAGTGAGCGTCGACGGCAAGGACTTGGTGGCCTACGAGGACCAGGAGCACCCGTACCTGGGCGGCAGCATCGGCGCCTACACGGAGGACGCCCGGGTGGTGTTCAGCGACATCGCGGTGGAGCCGGCGGAGTAGGTCCCGGACGGACCGATGCCGGTCGACTGCCGGCCGTGACCGGGCTTCTCGACCTTCCGCACCCCGAACCCTCCCGGGAGCCCGCGACCGCCGACCGGGCCGTCAAGCGCCGGCGGGGCTCGGCGGAAGTTCCCGCCCGAGCGGTATGAGCGCCGAGGCGGGGACCCCGTACGTCAGCACGCGGTCGGCGTCCCGGGTGTGCTGGACGGCCGCGTCCAGCACACCCGGGAACCGGGTCCGCGTGCAGGTGCGCTGCTGGACGGCCGCGACCCAGGCCGCGGCCATCCCGACGCCCAGGTAGGCGAGCGCCCGCCCGTCCCGCCAGGTCGGATCCAGCGCACGCCCGCCCTCGTCCGCGCACCAGGCGCGGTGCGTCACCGCCCCGTCCTCGCCGAGGACGAACCCCTCGACGTACGCCAGCCCGACCGGCTTCAGCGCGATCCGCCACGCGTTGCGGAAGCAGTCGCCGCCGTCACTGCGCCGGGGCATGCCCGGCGGCCAGCCGAACGGGTCCTGGAGGCGCCCCTGGGCCAGGACCACGGCCTCGGCCGTCAGCCGGTGGCGCGACGCCCGGGCCCGCAGCGCGACGATGAGGTCCCGCTCGTGGCGGGAGAGCGTGGTGGAGGACACGCTGGCCAGTTTTCGCAGCACCGCGGGGCTGCGCGAGCCCGGCTAGTCCGTCCGGTTCCACGGCCCGGCCGCCCGCGGCGGCCGTGCGGGTGCCGGCGCCCAGGAGACCTGAGTGCCTGCCGCCCGTGTGCCCGGCCACCGCGCGGTGCAGGCGGGCGGCGGCGCTGCCGTCGGCGAGAGGGCCGCGGTACCCGCTTGACAGGCGCAATCGCGAGCCCGACACTCATCGCACCCGAATCATCCTCCTGTGGCCCGGCCGATTCCTCCGCGGGGACCCGCACGTCGTGCGGTCGTCGGCCGCCCACGGGCCCGCCGTCCGGCCGACAGGCGCCGGGTGGACGGGAATCGCGGGGTCGTGTCCATCGAACCAGGTTGGTGAACCGTGACCCTCATCACGACGACCGACGGATGTCCGCAGCCGAGGCTCCCTCGCCCGTCCTCCGTGCGCTGGCCCGGTGCCGTCCGCCGGCCCGGCTCCCCGGGGTTCGAGCAGTCGGCCAAGGACTGGCTGTTCGACCTGGCACCCGCGCGCTGGCGCGGCGAGCAGGTGTTCCACCGCAAGCCGCTGGAACTCGCGTCCATGCTCCGCCTCCACCTCGACGCCGAGGTCCTCGCCATGCAGGCGGGCCTGAAGGCCCTGCGGACCGCCCTGCTCGGCGCGCCGCAGCGCGCCGCCGACGACGCCGCCGAGACCATCGACGCCTACGTCCGGGAGCAGGCCTGGGCCAGGGCCGTGCGCGAGCAGGTCAAGCTGGTCGAGGACGCCCTCCACCTGGAGTCCGGGAGCGCCGCCCGCAAGCGGGTCGCGTGGCGGATCGTGACCGGCCTGTGAGCGGCCCGCGAACGGTCCGCGGGGGCTCTTCGCCGAGCGGCACCTGCCGGCCGACCGGACAAGGACCCCGCCCTCGAATCCGTGACGCGGGTCAGGCGGGTTCCGCCGAACCGGTGAGGCGGAGTTTGCGCTGGGCGCGCTGGTAGAAGGTGGTGCGGCCGAGCCGGACGACGCGGGCCGCGCCGGGCACCATGGCCACCTCGATGATGTCGCCGGGGGAGACGTGGCCGACCAGGAGGCCGTCGGCCTCGATGGCGAGGCCGCCGCTGTGCGGCAGCACCTCCAGTTCCAGCTGTTCGCCGCTGGAGAGGAACACGGACCGGTTGAACGCGGCGTGCGGCGCCACCGGGGTGATCAGCAGTCCCTCGGCGTTGGGCGAGACGATCGGGCCGCCGGCGGAGAAGCTGTAGGCGGTCGACCCGGTCGGCGTGGCGACGACGACCGCGTCGGCGGTGTAGGACACGAACGGCTGGCCCTGGACGTGCACGGCGACGGCGGCGGTCCGGTGCCCGGGGCTGCGCAGGAGCACGATGTCGTTGAGCGCCGTGTGCCGGGTGGCCCCGCAGCGGGCGAGGAGTCCGGAGCGCGCCTCCACGGTGAAGCGGTGCTCGTCGATGGCGTCGAGCGCGGCCGGGAGATCCGGCACGTCGACCTCGGCGAGGAAGCCGAGGCGTCCGACGTTGACGCCGAGCACGGGCGCGTGGCCGCCGGCCACCATCCGCATGGCGCGCAGCATGGTGCCGTCCCCGCCCAGGCTGATCAGCAGATCGGCGCCGGTGGCCATCTCCTCGGCCTCGACCGGGACGGCCTCGCAGCCGATCCGGGCCACCTCCGCCGCCAGCCCCAGGACCTTCGCGCCCCGCCTCCGGCTCCACCGGACGACGGCGTCCACCGTGGGCGCGCACGTGCGCTCGGGGTGGAGCACCAGCCCCACCGTGCCGATGAATCCCATCCGGAGCACCTCGCCGTCCGACCGGGCCGATGTTGCTCCTCCCAGTCACGCACAGCCGCCTGCCGCCTTCAACGTCACGGGCTCGTCGGAGCCGTACGCGAGGTAGGGCTCGTCGCGCCGCAGGTCGAAGCCCGACGGCCGCGCCGGGACGCCCGGGGGCGTGCCCGGCGACGGGCGGTGGCTGTGCCGGCCGGCCTCTCCAGGGGAGGTGGGGAGCCGACCGGCGGTGTCAGGGGGCGGCGATGGCGGTCAGGACCCGGGTGCGGGCGGCCTTTGCCGCGGGCAGGACGGCGGCGGCGAGTCCGGCCAGGGCCGCTCCGGTGAGGACTGCCAGGATGGTGGCCCAGGGGATGCTGAGCGCGGTGATCCCGTACAGGGTCAGGACCTTCTGCCCGGCGACGCCCCAGGCCAGGCCCATGCCGAGCCCGAGCAGGGCGCCGTGCACCGCGATGAGGACCGACTCCAGGCGGACCATCCGGCCGACCTGGCTCCGGGAGGCGCCGACCGCGCGCAGGAGGCCGATCTCGCGGGTGCGTTCGATCACGGACAGGGCGAGGGTGTTGATGACGCCGAGGACGGCGATGACGATCGCGAGGGCGAGCAGGGCGTAGACCAGGTAGAGGACGGTGTCGACCTGGCCGGTGATCGACTTCTTGTAGTCGGCCTGGCTCTGCACCGTCACCTGGGGGTAGCCCGCGAGCGCGCCGTCCAGTGCGGCCTGGACCTTCGAACGGTCGGTGCCGGGCGCGGTGTTGAGGTAGAGGGTGAAGTCCTGGGCCTCGGGGGCGTACGTGTTCAGGGTGTCGAGGGAGACCTCCCAGCTGCCGCCGTCCTTGCCCGCGCCGGCCGGGGGCTTGGAGATCGCGCCGACGGTCAGGGTGCCCACGTTGCCGTTGAGGAAGTGGAGTTCGACCTGCGAGCCGACCGAAAGGTGGTCGGCGTTGGCGGTGGTCTGGTCCACCATGAGCTTTCCGGCCGCGACGTCGGCGGTGGAGCCGGCGACGTACTGCGGCTTGACGGCCTGGTCGACGCCGGCGACGTCCACACCGGAGACCGCGAGCTGGAATCCGTTCAGGTGGGCGACCGCGTACCGCTGGCGGGTGACGGCCCGGATGCCGGGGACGGCCTTGACGCGGTCGGTGACCTCGTGGCCGATCGGGGTGGCGCCGTTGCCGGAGAGCACGTAGTCGGCGCCGAAGGTGTTGTCGACGTCCTTGTCCACCGAGGTGGTGAGCGAGGCGGCGAGGACGGCGACCGCCCCGACCAGGGAGAGGCTGATCATCAGCGCGCCCGCCGTGGCCCCGGTGCGCCGCGGGTTGCGCACCGCGTTCAGTCGGCTCATCCGCCCGACCGCACCGAAGAGTGCCGGGTACGGCGCGCCGAGCCCGTGGACGATCACGCGGGAGAGCGCCGGGCCGAGGACGACCAGGGCGAGGAGGGAGGTGACGATGCCGCTGCCGAGCAGGGCGCCGGCCGTGACGATTGTGGCGTGGTGGGTCGCGGCGCCGTACAGCAGCCCCAGGCCCGCCACGAGCAGCCCGGCACCGAGCGCGGTGCGCCGGCCGAGCTTCGGCGCGGACGGGGTCGCGGCCTCGCGCAGCGCGGCCATCGGGGATACCCGGGCCGCTCGGCGGGCCGGGAGGTACGCGGCGACGAGCGTCACCAGTACGCCCACGGCGTACGCCGCCACCGGGGTCACCGGGCTGACGACCAGGGCGGTGCCGGAGAGGTCCACGCCGAAGCCGGAGATCAGCGACTTGAGCCCGGTGGCCAGGCCGATGCCGGCGCCGAGACCGAGGGTGGAGCCGATGACGCCGAGCAGCAGCGCCTCGGTGAGGACCGAGCGCATCACCTGTCCGCGTCCGGCGCCGAGGGCGCGCAGGAGGCCGAGTTCGCGGGTGCGCTGGGCGACGAGCATGGAGAAGGTGTTGAGGATCAGGAAGACGCCGACCAGGACGGCGAGTCCGGCGAAGCCGAGCAGGGCCGTGGTGACGACGCCGAGGAACGAGCTGATCTGCTGGGCGGCGGTGGCGGCCTGCTGTTCCTTGGTGGCCACCGAGTAGCCGTCGCCGAGGGCGGCCTTGATCGCCGTCTGGGCGGCGGTGTGGCTGGTGCCGGGGGCGGTGTCGACGGTGATGCCGGTGAACTGGTCGGGCTTGCCGAGCAGTTGCTTCTGGGCGGTGGCGGTGTCGACGTAGGCCATGGTCACGCCGGGGTTGCCGCCGGAGAAGGTGACGATGCCGACCAGCGTGCCCGGGGCCGAGCCGGTCGGGGTGAGGATGTGCAGCGGGTCGCCGAGGTGGATGTTCTTGTGCCGGGCGCTGGCCTGGTCGAGGACGATCTCGCCGGCCCTGGCCGGGGCGTGGCCCTGGACGAGGTGCACCTGGGGGTCGTCGTACCAGTTCTGGCCGAGCGTCGGGGCGCCGGTGGTCGGGCCGACGGGCTTGTCGTCCTTGTCGACGACGGTGAGGTTCTGCAGACCCACCTGGCCGTGCGCGGCCCGCACGCCCTGGACGGCGGCGACCTTGGCCACGGCGGAGGCGGGCAGGGTCGGGGTCTCGCCGGACAGCCCGCGGTCCTCGACCTCGGGGGTGAAGGCCTGCCTGGGCTTGATCGTCACGTCGGCGGCGGTCGAACTGGAGATGTTCGTGAAGGCGACGTTGATGGTGTCGGAGAACACCAGGGTGCCGGAGACGAACGCCACGCCGAGCAGGACGGCGAGGGTGGACAGCGCCGTGCGGCCCTTGTGGGCGAGGAAGTTGCGGATGCTTGCCTTGATCATCGTCAGCTGGTCCGTCCGGCGCCGTCGAACCTGCGCATCCGGTCGAGCACCGAGTCCGCCGTCGGGTCGAGCAGCTCGTCGACGATCCGGCCGTCGGCGAGGAACAGGACGCGGTCGGCGTGGGAGGCGGCGACCGGGTCGTGGGTGACCATGACGATGGTCTGCCCGAGGTCGTCCACCGAGCCGCGCAGGAACCCGAGCACCTCGGCGCCGGCGCGGGAGTCGAGGTTGCCGGTGGGCTCGTCGGCGAAGACGATCTCCGGCCTGCTCGCCAGCGCACGGGCGCACGCGACGCGCTGCTGCTGGCCGCCGGACAGCTCGGAGGGCCGGTGCCCGAGCCGCCCGGACAGGCCGAGGGTGTCGATGACCCGGTCCACCCAGGCCTGCTCGGGCTTGCGGCCCGCGATGTCCATCGGCAGCGTGATGTTCTCCAGCGCGGTCAGCGTGGGGAGCAGGTTGAACGCCTGGAAGATGAAGCCGATCTTGTCCCGGCGCAGCTGGGTGAGCTTCTTGTCCTTGAGCCCGGTGATCTCGGTGTCGCCGATGAACATCTGCCCGCCGGTGGCGGTGTCGAGGCCGGCCAGGCAGTGCATCAGGGTGGACTTGCCGGAGCCGGACGGGCCCATGATCGCGACGAACTCCCCGCGCGACACGCTGACGTGGACGGAGTCCAACGCCACGACGCGGGTCTCGCCGGAACCGTAGGCCTTGGTCAGGGCCTCGGCACGGGCCGCGACGGTCCGGGGCGGGGCGCCGGCCGCTGTCGCGGTGGTCATGCGCCCGCCTCGCTGCGCTCGGCAGGGGCATTCACCCGTGCGCACCTTCTGATGACTCGCTCGCTGCGCTCGCTCATGCGCACGTCCTCCTGGGTTCGCTGCCCCGCCACGCGCCGAGGGCGGCGGGCATGGCAGACTCTGGGCAGGCAGTAGCTTCTACGAGAACGTAGAACTTCGACGTGGAATGTAGAAGACGGCGCGGGAGGCGACCAAGTCCGTGGGCGTACACGAACCCACCGCAACCACGGGTCGGGGCCGGGGCGAGCTGGAGGCCGAGATCCTCGCGGCACTGTGGCAGGCGGCCCCCGACGCGCTGACCCCGGGCGAGGTCCTCGAACGCGTCGACGCCCGGCTCGCCTACACGACCGTCGTCACCGCCCTGACCCGTATGTACGACAAGGGCCAGCTGAACCGGGCCAAGCGCGGCCGGGCGTTCGCCTACACCGCCGTCGCCGACGACTCCGGCCTGGCCGCACGCAAGATGCGCCGGGTCCTGGACGGCGGCAGCGATCGCGAAGCCGTCCTGACCCGCTTCGTCGACGAGCTCTCCGACGCCGACGAGGACTTCCTCCGGCGGCTCCTGGACGGCGGAAGGTAGGTTCGCCCGGGTGCGTGTCGCCGTCTACCTGCCGCTGCTCTTCCCGCTCCTGGCCGCCCTGGTCTCGCGGCCGGCCGGAGAGAAGCTGCCGCCCCGCCAGGCGACCTGGCTGCTGACCGTCGGCGCCCTGGTGCTGGCCGTCGGGAGCGCTGCGGCGCTCGGCATGCTCGCGACCACCGGCCTGATCCGCCTCCCCTTCATCGCCCACCTCGCCCAGGACCACTGGTCGCCGTCCGCGGCCCAGCACTACGACCCCGCGTCCTTCTCCGTGGCCGTCCTCGCCGGCGCACTGCTGGCCGTCATCGCCGCGATGGCCGGCCGCATGCTCTGGCGTCGGGCCCGCACCCTCGCCCAGGCCGCGCGCGAGGCGGCCTGCCTGCCCGGGCCCGACCAGCTCGTCGTCGTCGACGACCCGGCCGCCGAGGCCTACGCGATCCCCGGACGCCCCGGCCGCATCGTCGTCTCCACCGGCATGCTGGACGCGCTCGACCCGGCCGAGCACCAGATCCTGCTCGCCCACGAGCGCGCCCACCTCACCCACCACCACTACCTGTTCGTGGCCCTCGCCCAACTCGCCGCCGCCGCGAACCCACTCCTGCGCCCGCTGGCCGACACCGTCACCTTCACCGTCGAACGCTGGGCCGACGAAAGCGCCGCAGCCACCATCGGCGACCGCGAGCAGGTCGCCCGCACCGTCGGCAAGGCCGCCCTCGCCGCCCGCCGCACCCGTGCCCGCAGCCGCATCCCCGCCACCGCCCTCGGCCTGCTCGGCCGGCTGCGGCCGAGCGGCCTCGGGCCCGTTCCTCGTCGGGTGACCGCCCTGCTCGCCCCCGCCCCGCGCGGCCACGCCTGGTCTGCCGTCGGACTCGCCGGCCTCGTCGCAGCGACCATCCTCTGTGCGACGGAAGCCGCACACGACCTCGAAACACTCCTCGAACTGGTCAAGCACGCAGCTGGACGCCACGGCTGAATCGGCTCTCCTCGTCTCTCCTCGTCAGGAGTGCCGCTTGCGCGAGGAGCCGGCCGGCCCGGCGATCCGATGGGACCTGATGATCATTCAGTGCCGGCCCTCCAGTATGCTGCGGCGATTCGCACAACCGTGCGATTCGTCGAGTCGATGGAGCGTCAGAACCGATGCAGCGCCGCAGGCACCGCATACCCACCCAAGGCCGCCGGCTGCGCCGGGTGCTCGTCTCCGCCGCGGTCGCCACCGCGCTCGCCGCCACCGTGACGGGCACGGCGCTCGCCACGGACTCGTCCGGCTCCGCCGCCCCCGCGGACGGCGCGACGGCCGTCGCGACCGACCTCGCCCCGGCCGACACCGACGGTGCCGCCGCCTACTGGACCGCGCAGCGGATGGCCGAGGCGGGCGAGGCCGACGACCGCCCCACCGGCCCGGCTCCGGAGGGCGCCGCTCCCGGCAGCACGCCCGGCGCCGCCGCGCCCACCCCGCCGCCGGGCACCCCGCAGGCCGCCCGGTCCGCCGGACTGCCGATGGTGGGCCGGCTGTTCTCCGTCACCCCCGGCACCGACGAGCACCACTACTGCACCGCGAGTGTCGTGCACCGCCCCGGGGGCGGCAACGCGATCCTGACGGCCGCGCACTGCGTGTACGGCGCCACGACGTACGCCAAGATCGTTTTCGCCCCGCAGTACGACGGCGGCAAGCTGCCCTTCGGCACCTACACCGGTACGAAGGTCGCCGTCCCGGCCGGCTGGGTCACGTCGCACGACCCCGACCTGGACTTCGCCCTCCTGCTGGTCGACGGCGACGTCGAGAGCCGTACCGGCGCCCTCACCCTGCACGCCTCCCTCCCGCTGTCCGCGGGCGTCACGGTCACCGGCTATCCGGCCAAGGGGCCGAACGTGGGCCACCCGATCACCTGCCGCAACGCCCCCGGCCACCCGATGAAGTACCAGCTCGGCTTCGCCTGCGACGGCTTCTTCGGCGGCACCAGCGGCAGTCCGTGGATCCCGGAGGGGACGAAGGAGGTGATCGGCACCCTCGGGGGTTACGCGGAGGGCGGCCGCGAGGTCTTCTACTCCTACGCCTCGCTCTTCGACCGCGACGTCTTCAAGCTCTACGCCACGCTGTAGTCCGGCCGGACGTGCTGCCCCCGGCCCGCCGTGTGCCGGGCCGGGGGGCCGCCGGTGTCGGGCGCCGGCTTCCGGCGCCCGCGCCCGCTTGCCGACTCGCCGTCAACTCGCCTGGTCGACAAGGGCGTTCGGAGCGGCTTCAGCGTCCTCCCTCCACCAGGCTCTTGAGCTGCTCCAGGTCGCCCCGGACGGTGTTCTCGATCCGGTGGATCTGGGCCATGCCCCGCGGGCCGCCGAAGGCGTCCTGGATGGCCTCCGGCTCGTATTCCATCCGGACCTGCACCTGGCTGTGGCCCTTGTCCAGCGACCGCACCGAGAGGGTGCCCTTCAGCTCGGGGCTGCCCTGCGTCTCCCAGGCGAGGACCTGGTCGGCCGTGCGGTCGGAGAGAACGGCCTCGAACTCCCGCTGAACCCCGCCCGTCCGGACGTCGAGATGGGCGCGGTTGCTGCTGGGCGCATGAGCGCCTTGGACGCCGTCCATGAACGCCGAATAGGACGCCACGTCGTGCAGCCGTTCCCAGACCTGCTGCGCGGGGGCGTCGATGTTGATCTGCTCCTCAAGCCTGCTCATCGTGAACACCTCCTGGCCCGGCCACCGGGCCCCTGGGGTACTTCCAGCCTGCGCCGCCGGTACCCGCGTGGCAACCGGCCACCCGGCCGGTGGCGCCGCGGCCCGCACACCGTGGCGGTCAGGGCGCGGGCAGGCCGCGCAGGGTGATGGCCTGGGCGGGGCAGGCCAGGGCCGCCTCGCGGACCAGGGGGTCGTCCGTGCGGGCCGCGTCGCCCGGGAGGAGGCCGACGATGCCGTCCTCGTCCTGGGTGAAGACGGCGGGCGCGTGGCGGGTGCACACGGCCGCGCCGATGCACCGGTCGGTGTCGAGGTCGATGTCCACGGCGTTCTCCCGGCCTACCAGGTGACCGGCAGCTCGGGCACGCTGCCCTGGAGCACGTGCGGGGGATTGACCCGCACCTGGTCGGCGGGGACGGCCGGGCGGAGTGTCGGGATCCGGCGGAGGAGGACGGTCAGGCCGGTCTCCATGACGGCGCGGGCCAGGTTCTGGCCGACGCACTGGTGGACGCCGTAGCCGAAGGCGACGTGCCGGCCGGCCCGGCGGTCGATGTCCAGGGCGTCGGGGTCCTGCCAGACGTCGACGTCCCGGTTCATCAGCATGGTCGAGACGAGCACGCCGTCGCCCCCGCGGATGGTGTGCCCGGCGATCTCGATGTCCGCCGTGGCCACCCGGGGCAGCACGTCGGCGACCGAGGTGTAGCGGGTCAGTTCGTCGACCGCGCCGACGATCAGCCCCGGGTCCGAGCGCAGCCGTTCGAGCTGGTCCGGGTGGGCCAGCAGCGCGAGCACGGAGGAGGCGATCGTGCTGGACGTGGTGTCGTCACCCCCGGTCATCAACACCGCGCAGAGGGCGACCAGTTGGCCGCGGTCCAGGCCACCCTCGGCCGGTCGGGCCGCGATGAGCTCGTCGATCAGCCCGGCCCCGGGGTCGGGCTCCCGCTCCTTGCGCGCGACCACGTCGTGAAGGCGGTCGAGGATCTCGGCGAAGGCCCGCTGGGCCCCGGCCGGCCCCTCCTCCCCGCCGGCGGCGAACACCCGCCGGGTGCGCTCCCCGATGTACCGGCCGTCCTGCGGCGGCACGCCCAGCAGCGCGAAGTTGGCGGCGCAGGCCAGCGGCAGCGAATAGGCGGTGACCAGGTCGGCCCGCTCGCCCCGGGCGAGCATCGCGTCGACGAGGTCCTCGGCGATCCGCTCGATCTCCGGGCGCAGCGCGGCGATCCGCCGGATGCCGAAGCCGGGGATCACCATCCGCCGCTGGCGGGCGTGTTCGGGGTCGTCGACGCCGCTCAGCGGCGGCTCGAACCCTTCCCCCTCCGACTGCGCCGCGAGCTGCGGGGACAGCGCGGGGAAGCCCGGGCGCCGGACGCTGACGGACAGCCGCGGGTCGAGCAGCAGCGCCCTGCCCTCCTCGTTCCCCGAGACCAGCCAGGCCGTCCGGCCGTCGTAGAGGGTCACCCGCGACAGCGGCCCGTCCGCGCGCAGCCGGTCGTAGCCGTCGGGCATGCGGTACGGACAGGTGCGCGCGATCGGATAGGCGGGAGCCTCGGTCGATGGGCTGCCGGTAGCTGTCACGGTCTTCCTCGCCTTCCGCTGAAGTGGATCAATCATGCCAGATCCTCCGTGGAAGAACGGCACAGCGAATGAAATCAACAGGCTTGCAGGAAAAAGAAACAGACTGATCGTCAGATATTTCGAACGCTGGAATCGCGGGCCTGTCGGGGCCGCCCCAGCAGGGCCGAGGCGCAGCCTGGGCACACCTGGGCCCCGGGCCCGACGTCCTCTGTGGCGGACGTCAGGCCCGGGGCCGGAGGCCTTGCCCGGCGCCGGTGGCACGCGGCGCCGGATGATGGCGGGAGTTCAGCCCTGGCTGGCCTTGCGGCCGTGGTTCGCCTTCTTCTTCCGTCGGGCCTTCTTCTTGCGGGCGCGCTTGGACATCGGGTCCGTTCTTCCGTTCCTGGGGTGGGTGGGTTTCAGGAGGCCTGGCCGACCAGCTGGTCGGCGAGCTTGGCGAGCCGCTTCTTCGAGCGCTCCTCCTGTGCCGCCTGGGCCGTGGGAGCGAGCGAACCGCCTTCGTAGTAGGCGCCGTTGACGACCTCGAAGTCGGGCAGGCAGATGCGGACGACGGCTGCCGCGCCCTCGGCCGCCGGGGCACCGACCCGCCCGTACAGCGGGAGCAGGGCGGTGTCGCACTGGCCCGGGTTGACGCTGACGGCGGTGATGCCGGAGCCGGCCGGGGCCATCTCGGCGGTGTCCATGGTGAGCGCGAGCTGCGACTGCGCGTACGCGGCGACGCGCGAGTACTTCTTCACGCGGTGCGGGTCCGACCAGTTCATCGAGGCGGTGCGGTGCAGGGCGGAGGAGACGTTGACGATCCGGGCGTCGCCGGCCGCGGAGAGCGGGGCGCGCAGGAGCTTGGCGAGCAGGTGGCCGGCCAGGAAGTTCACCTGGAGTGAGACCTCGTTGCCGTCGTCGGTGAGGGTGCAGCGCTCGGGGGCCATCACGGCCGCGTTGTTGACCAGCAGGTCGAGCGCCGGGTAGTGCTTGACGACCGTGCCGGCGAGCACCGCGACCTCGGACAGGCGGGTGAAGTCGGCTGCGAGCTCGACGAGTTGGTCGCGGCGGGCGCCGGCGCCGACCAGCCGGGCGACGGCCGCCTCCGCCTCGGCGGTGGTCCGGGCGTGCACCAGCACGGTGGCGCCGAGCCCGGCGAGCAGCCGGGCGGTCTCCCAGCCGATGCCGGAGGACGCGCCGGTGACGAGGGCGGTGCGGGCGGACAGAACAGAGTCGGACATGACCCATCCAGGGTGGAGGGCGCCGACGGGGTGCGAAGGAGGCGCGGCGCGGCGCCGCCCCTCCCCGGTGCCGTCGGCGCGGAGAAACGAACGGTGATGTGCGATGAGGTCGCGCGTCCGTCCCCCGGCCTCGGAGCCGGCGGGACGGGGGACGGACGGCGGGGATCGGCGCACGGGCAGGACGAAGCGGCACAGGCCCGTGCGCACGCGGCCGGTGCCGAACGGAAAGGCTCGGCGTTACCGGACGGTGGTGGCGACCGCGACAGCGACGATCCGCGGCCGACTATGCGGCGGGCGGTCGTGGTGGCGTGTCGAGCGGTGCATGCCCACCATCAAAGCCCCGGGGACCGCCCGGGGCAAGCCCGTTCACCCTCCCTGACGAAGCACTGACGTGCCGCTGACGGGTCCTTGACGCGGTGGGGCTACGCCTCGTCGCCGGGGCCGTAGACGACGTGCAGGACGCCGGTCCGGAAGGCCTCGCAGCTGATCAGCCTCAGCGGGAGCGGGCCGGCGGAGTCGGCGAACAGGCGCTGCCCGTGGCCGACCGCGATCGGGTGGACGAACAGGTGCAGCTCGTCGATGAGCCCGGCGGCCAGGAGCTGGCGGACCACGGAGACCGAGCCGGACATCCCGATGGTGCCGCCGGGCTCCTCCTTCAGCTTGGTGACGGCCTCGACCGGATCGCCGTGGAGCTGCTCGGAGTTGCGCCAGGCGAACGTCAGCGGCGAGTGCGACACCACGAGCTTGCGGGCGTCGCCGAGCGCCTTGGCCATCCTGGACAGCTGGGCCGTCTCGGCGACCGCCGCCGCGCAGTCGCCCTCGCCGACGGGGCCGGTCTCCCGGGCCGGCCACGCGGCCGCGAAGTTCTCGTAGGTGACGCGGCCGAACAGGAGGGTGTCCGCCGAGCCGAGCTGGGCGTTGACGGCCGCTCCCATCTCGTCGTTGTAGTACGGGAAGTGCCACTGGTCCGGCGCCTCCACCACGCCGTCGGCGGCGATGAACAGTCCGGCGGTGATCTTCCTCATGAGGTGCTCCCTGCGAGCTCGGTGTCGGGTGTCTCATGGGGTTGGACCGAGTGCGCCGCCGAAACTCATCGCTGCGCGGCGAGGATTTTCCGTCAGCGCGGCACTGACCGTCGACGGTGAGGCGCATCCGTGGCGGGAGGCCGGTGGCTCTCCGCGACCGAGGACGACGCCAGGGTCCTGCTCTTTTCGGGGTGGAACCTCACCGGACGCGGCTGCGCGACCGCACCGCTCCGCGAGACGCCGCACCTCCGCACCCTTGAGACCCTCGTGAAGCAGCAGAGAGCCGCCGTCTGAGTGCGGATACTCATGCGCCTCGGGCGGACGCCCGGATCGAGCGCTTCCGCACCTGCACCGGCGACCCGCGCTTCGGGCTGTGGGCGGTCGAGCGCAAGGACACCGGCCTCGTCGCCGAGGAGCTCTCGCCTCCGCCGCTCGTGCCCGCAAATACCGGGAGCCGGCGGCCGGTTCGTGCCAGGATGCTCGGCATGTCCGACCGTGCACTGAGCTTCGGGGCGGTCGCCGAAGCGTACGAGCGGTGCCGCCCCGGGTACCCCGCGGAGCTCCTCGCCATGGTGCTGGCGTACGCGGGCCGGCCGGTGCGGACCGCCCTCGAAATCGGCGCGGGGACGGGGAAGGCGACGCGCCTGTTCGCCCGGCGGGGGATCGCGGTCACCGCGAGCGAGCCGGACGCGGCCATGCTCGCCGAGCTGCGCAGGCACGTGCCGGCGAACGTCACGACGGTGCGGGCCGCGTTCGAGGACGTGCGCCCGGGCGGGACGTTCGGTCTGGTCTACGCGGCCGCGGCGCTGCACTGGACGGACCCGGACGGGCGGTGGTCGCGCGTGGCCGCCCTGCTGGAACCGGGCGGCGTGTTCGCCTCGTTCGGCGGTCCGGTCCGGCCGGCCGACCCGGCCGTGGAGGAGGCCGTTCGCGCGGCCCGGGCGCCGTTCCTGGAGAGCGACGAGATCCCGTCCCCGGACGGGACGCCGCCGGGGCACGAGATGCAGTGGCCGGGCACGGAGCTCCAGCGGTCCGAGTGGTTCACCGACGTCCAACAGACCGTGATCGAGCGGACGTTGACGGTCAGTGCGCACGACTACGTCGGTCATCTCTCGACCGTCTCGGCCTATCTCGTGCTGCCGGTCCCGGACCGGGACCTGGTGTTCGGCCGGATCCTGCGGGCCCTGCCCGAGCAGGTCGAGCTGACCGCCGACATCACCCTCCACCTCGCGCGGCGGCGCTGCGCGTAGTGGTGCCGAGGCGCGGAGGGGCGTGCGCATAGAGTGGGCGGCATGCGATGGGGGACGCGGCCGCGGTGGGTGCGGTGGGTGGCAGCGGTGTACGTGATCGGGTTCGTCGAAGGATCGGCCGTGCACGCCTACGACGTGATCGTCGGCGGGCTCCACGCGTACCGCGACTGGCCCCTGCCGAGTCAACTCCTGTTCCACGCCCTGCTCGTGCTCGATCCGCTCGCCGCCGTGTGGGTCGCCCGGGCGCGCCCGGCGGGTCCCGTTCTGGGCGCGGCCGTCATGGCGGCCGACCTGACCGCGAACTGGTGGGAGAACTGGGACGGCCTCATGCGCCACCCGCTCGACTACCTCCAGCCGGTCGGGCTGCTGCCGATGACGTTCTTCGGGCTCCTCGTCCTCGCTACGGCGGCCCCGCTCCGCCGGTCGTTCCGCCGGGTCGGTCGCCCGCACGGCGTTCATCGCCCGCACGGCGTTCAGCAGCGGGGCGGGAGGCCGCACGACCGGGCCGCTTGAGGAGGTTCGGATCGGGCGTGCGGTTCCCCCGCCACGGGGAAGTCAAGCGGGTGCGCACGTGTGTGGACGACTGGTGATGCGCACCAGCCCGAGCCGGGACGCCGGGGTGATCGGACAGGACGGTGCCGGAGCGGGCGCGCGGATCGTGGATCGCTGCGGGGCCCGTACGCCGGTCGTGCGGTGGGTATGCTCCTCGCCGCACGACCGGCCTTGGATTCGATCGGAGGTAACCGTGTCCCTGCACGAAGACGCGTTGGCGCTGGCCCCGGACCTGGTCCGGCTCCGCCACGACCTGCACCGCTTCCCCGAGGTGGGCCTCGACCTGCCGCGCACCCAGGAGCGTGTCCTGGCGGCGCTCGACGGGCTGCCGCTGGAGGTGGGCCGGGGCTCCGCGCTGAGCTCGGTCACCGCGGTGCTGCGCGGCGGCCGACCGGGGCCGACGGTACTGCTGCGCGGTGACATGGACGCTCTGCCGGTCGCCGAGAAGGCGTCCGTGCCGTTCGCCGCCGGCAACGGTGCCATGCACGCGTGCGGGCACGACCTGCACACCGCCATGCTCGCCGGGGCCGCGCACCTGCTGGCCGCGCGGCGCGAGCGGCTCCGGGGCGACGTGGTCTTCATGTTCCAGCCCGGAGAGGAGGGTTGGGACGGCGCCGGCGCCATGCTCGCCGAGGGCGTGCTGGACGCGACCGGCCGGCGCCCGGTCTCCGCCTACGGCGTGCACGTGGTGTCGACGATGCCGCACGGGGAGTTCGGCGCCCGGCGCGGCCCGATGATGGCCGCCTCGGGCGCGCTGCACGTCACCGTCCACGGTGCGGGCGGCCACGGCTCGGCACCGCACCGGGCCAAGGACCCCGTCCCGGCGGCCTGCGAGATGGTCACCGCCCTGCAGACCATGGTGACCCGCCGCTTCGACGTGTTCGATCCGGTGGTGATCACCGTCGGGCTCTTCCGGGCCGGCACCCGGCGCAACGTGATCCCCGAGACCGCCTGCTTCGAGGCGACCGTGCGGACGTTCTCGGCCGCGGTGCAGTCCCGGGTCGCCGATGCGGCGGTGGAACTGGTCCGATCCGTCGCGGCCGCCCACGGACTGAGGGCGGAGGTCGAGTACCGCGCCGAGTACCCGGTGACCGAGACCGACGCGGCCGAGACCGACTTCCTCGCGGACACCGTCCGGGAGGTGTTCGGCGAGGAGCGCTACCGGCCGCTGGCGAACCCGCTGACCGCGTCGGAGGACTTCTCCCGGGTGCTGAACGCCGTTCCCGGCTCGTTCGTGATGCTCGGCGCCGCCCCGAAGGGGAGCGATCCCGAGGACCTGGCCCCGAACCACTCCCCGTACGCGGAGTTCGACGACGCGGTGCTCCCCGACGGCGCCGCACTCTACGCCGAACTCGCCGTCCGCCGCCTCGTGGCCTGAACGGGAACGAGGTGACTCGGCGTCACCCGACGGCTTCACGGCATGGTTTCACCACTCCCGCCCCGGGCCCGGAGCCGTCACCGCGCGCCGGCCCCGGCCCGGGGTCCGACGTGTGGTGGTCGAACCCCGGGCGCGTACGGTCTCCCGCGTGCGGGTGGCTTCCCTTCGGTGGCCCCCGGCCTCAGAGTGGTGTCAACTCCCTTGGAATCACGAGGTGGTGGACAAGCCTTGCGGTCCCGAAGATCCCGCCTGCCCACACGGGCCGCGCGCCTGGTCTGCGCCCTGGTGTCGGCTGTCCGCGGGCACCCTCCTGTCGGCCCTGGTGACCCACCTGCGCGGCCCGGGCCGCGCAGTCGCGGAGATCCACGACCACGGCGGGGTCGGGGGAGTCTGACCAGCGCCGCGGGCACCCGCCCACAGCGCGCGACTCGACCCCGACCCGACCCCGACCCGACCGCGAATCGGGCGGAACCGGGCGGGATGCGACGATACGTGCCATGACCAGCACGTTTCCGCCGGACCGGGCACCCGACGCCCCGGTCGACCCGCGCCGCCGCCTCCTTCTCGAACTGGGCGCGGGCCTGTTGAGCGGTGGCCTGCCCGTCCACGACGTGGAGGAGGAACTCCGCGCGCTCGGGCGGGCGCTGGGCGCACCCGGCGTCCGGGTGGCCGCCCTGACCACCGGGCTGTTCGTCGCGCTGGGCGCGGACGACGGAGCCGTCTTCGAGCCCGTCGGCCCCGCGCTGCGGTTCGAGCAGACGGCCGACGTCCTCGACGTGGTGCACCGGCTGCGCGCGGGCTCCCTCGACGGCCACCAGGCGCTGCGCGACCTCGACGCGATCCGCCGCGCGCCGGCCCGCTGGCCCGCCTGGGCCGCGGACCTCGGGGCGCTGCCGGTCGGCGTGGGGATCTGCCTCTACCTGCAGCCGGTGGCGGCGAACGTCCTCGCCGCCGGGATCGGCTCGCTGCTCGTGGTGGGGCTCACGGTGCTGGCCCGCCGGCTGCCGCTGCTGCGGCCGCTGCTGCCGGTCACGGCCGGATTCCTCGTCGCCCTGCTCGTGCTGGCGGCCACCCGGGCCGGATTGCTGGACGGGCCGCTGCGCACGATCGTCGCGACCCTGGCGATCCTGCTGCCGGGTGGTCTCCTGGTGACCGGGCTGTCGGAGATCGCGGCGGGCGCGGCGAGTGCGGGGACGGCCCGGCTGGTGTCCGGGACGGTGCAGCTCGCGCTCTTCCTCACGGGCGTGGTGGCCGCGGCCACCGCCACCGGGGTGCCCGCCTCCGCGCTGGCCAACACGCAGGTGGCGGCTCCGAGTTGGTGGGTGATCTGGCTGGGGCTGGCGCTCGCCGTGGCCGGGGTCGTGATCAACGTCCACACTCCGCCGGCGGCCATCCCGTGGATCGTCGCCGTGATCGCGGTGACGGTCGCCGTCCAGGTGACGGTGGCCTGCGCCAACGGCGCGGCGGTCGGCGGCCTGGCCGGCGCGGTCACCGCGGCGGCCGCCGCCACCGTCGCCCACTGGCTACCGCGGGGCCCGTCCTGGCAGGTGCTGTACCTCCCCGCGTTCTGGATCGTGGTGCCCGGCTCCTTCGGTCTCCTCAACACCGCGCAGATCGAGGTCGGCAACGGCGCACACGCCGTCCTCGCCGCCGTGTCGGCCGTCTTCGGCGTCTCCGTCGGCACCCTGATCGGCTCGGTGATCAGCCGCATCCCCCGCCCCGCCACCCACCTGTGGCGCCGCCCCTGGGCCTGGTGACCCTCCCCGCCGCGGGCCCCGGCACCGAAACGCTTCGTCCCGCCGGCAGCGGCGCTACCGGATACCGCTCGCCGCTGCCTGCCGCGCCGCCTCCGGCAGGCCGTCGCGCCACGGCTCGCCGTGGCCCGGCAGGACGGTGGCGATCTCGCGCTCGGCGAGCTTCTCCAGCTTCTCCAGGGAGGCCAGCGCCGCTCCGCTGTCCTGGGTGAAGGCCCGGCAGATGACGCACGGCCCGACGTGGCCGGCGACGGTGTCCTTGGTGACCAGGGCGTCGCCGGTGAAGGCGAGGGAGGCCTCCGGGAAGAGGTAGCTGGTGCTGCCGTGCGTGTGGCCCGGGGTGTGCACCGCCAACGGGGCGCCGGGGAGGTCGAGTCGGGTGTCCTCCGTGAACGTGCGCAACTCCCGGACCGCCGGCGTGCGGAGCGCGCCGCCGCGGGCCAGGTGGAGCGGTGCCCGCAGGCCGCTCGGACGGCGGACCGCGTAGCCGAGGATCGAACGCTCGGGCTGCCAGACCTTGTTGAGCCGCCGCGGTTCGGCCAGGATCGGTGCGTCGGACTCGTGCACCCACACCTCGGCCGAGGCCTCCACCCGGACCCGCTCGGCGATGCCCACGTGGTCGGGATGGCCGTGGGTGACCAGGACCGCCGCGATGTCGGTGATCGGCCTGCCGAGGCGGCGGAGCGCGTCGAGCAGTCCGTCCCAGTGCGCGGGCAGGCCGGCGTCGACGAGAACCAGCGCCGGGCCGGTGTCGACGAGGTAGAAGTTGACCAGGGGGTCGCCCAGTCGGTGCACGGTGGGCGTCGAGGACGGGACGGAGCTCATCGGGATCACCGGCCCAGCGCGATGGCGGTGCCGGGCAGGGCC
Source organism: Kitasatospora sp. NPDC001660 (assembly GCF_053596725.1). NCBI lineage: Bacteria > Bacillati > Actinomycetota > Actinomycetes > Kitasatosporales > Streptomycetaceae > Kitasatospora > Kitasatospora sp. NPDC001660. The sequence goes on from NZ_JBSFGU010000043.1 coordinate 52,411, forward strand.
GCGACGCGCTCGGCGCCGAGCAGCCGGGCCGCCGTCCAGGCGCCCGCGTGCGGGCCGTCGAGCAGCGTGGCCGCGGCCTCGGCGGCGATGGCCGCGGTGAAGGCGAACCCTTCCCCCGTGCTCAGCTCGGCCGCGTGCCGTCGCCCGTCCGCACCGGTGAGCTCCGCGTAGCCGTACGAGCGGCCGTCCGCCGCACCGCCGCGCGGTACGGCGTACGCGGTGACGTCGGGTGCGCCGCTGGCGTCCCGGGCCGCCTCCAGATCGCCGACCGGCACGGGGATCACCGTCCGGGTGGCGCCGCCGAAGGCGAGCGCGGTGGCGCCCTCGCCGAGCGGCGAGCGGACCAGCTCCCCGGCCCGGTAGGTGGTGGCGCCGTCGGCGACGGCCTCGGCGACGGTGTTGCGCACGCCCTCCGTGTCGTACGCGCTGGTGGCGGCGGAGGCGACGGTCACGCTCGCCGGGCGCGGCACGCGGCCCAGCAGGGCCAGCACCAGTGCCTCGGTGGCGGCGGGCCCGAAGCCGGCCCCGGTGACCAGCGCGACGCCCCGGTCGCGCGCCTCGGTGTCCCGGTCGAGGAGGGCGCGCACGGCGGCCCGCTCGTTGGCGAGGTCGACGTACGCCGTGCCCGCGTCGAGGCAGGCCGCCACGACGGGCGGGGCGAGCCGGGTGAACGGTCCGATGGTGTTGACCAGCACCTTTCCCGCCCGCGCCGCCTCGGCGACGGAGTCCGGGTCCGCGAGGTCGACGGCCAGGACGGAGGCCGCCCCGCCGTCGAGGCGCGCCGCGGTCCCGGCCAGCCGGGCCGCGTCCCGGCCGGCCAGGGTGACCGTCCCGCCCCGCCGGACGAGGTGTTCGGCGATCAGGCCGCCGGTGACGCCGGTGGCGCCGAGGACGACGAAGTCAGTGCGCATGACCATGCTCCTTCCGCCCGGGTGGGCTTCCGTCGGTGACGGAACAACAATGACACAACATCGATGTCATGTCATCCATGTCGTGTCATTGATATGCTGTCGCCCGTACTCCCCCGATCCACCGACGAGCGAAACGAGGGACGGCCGTGGCCACCCACGACGAACTGCGCTACCTGCTCCTGGCCGCCCAGCGCGAGGGCAGCCGCAGGCTCGGCGGCGCCCTGCGCCACCTGGGCCTCACGCCCGCCCAGGCCGAGGTGCTCGACGTTCTGGCCGCCCACCAGCCGGTCACCCTGGCCGCCCTCGGCCGCCTGCTGGTCTGCGAACAGGGCAGCCCGAGCCGGCTCGTCGACTCCCTGGTCCAGCGCGACCTGGTCAGCCGGGTCCCGCACGAGCAGGACAAGCGCGCCGTCCTGATCCACCTCACCGACGCCGGCCGCGCCCTGGCCGCCCGGCTGGGCGAGGCGACGTCCCGGCTCACCGGCGAGATGGGCGCACGCCTCACGGCGGAGGACGTCGAGACCCTCACCGCCCTGCTGCACACCCTCCTCGACGGCACGGACGCCGCCAGGGCCATCCGCAGCCGCTTCCCCCACTAGCCGGCAGTCGGACCATCCGGTGGAGGATCAATTCGCTTGTGCACCCGCCGGGGGCGGTGGGGCGAGGGGGCCGTCGTGGCGGGCGCTGGCGCGCCAGTCGGCGACGCGGACCAGGGTTTCCAGGAAGGCGAGCCGGAACGGGCCGAGGTCGGGGCGGTCGCGCAGGGACAGGGCCTGTTCGGTCCAGGTGTGCGTGAAGATCGCGGTGCTCAGGGTCCGGGCGGGGAAGCGCTCGCCGCTGGACAGGTCGATGGGCGGGGTGCGGTCGCCGTCGGCCACGCCGAGCAGCAGTGGTGCCTCGTCGCCGCGTGGGCGCACGGTGATGCGGACGTGGCCGTGGTGGGCGGCGGCCAGGTAGGTCACGAGCGGGTGGTGGCCGCCGTGCCAGAGGAGCAGCGCGCTGACCAGCTCGTGCCGGAAGTAGGGGCGGGTCGGGCGGAAGGACGGCAGTGGTTCGGCGCCGTTCTTCGACTTGGCGAGCAGGCCGTCCGGCGGGTTGGCGCGGCCTGCGCGCAGTTTCTCCTGGAAGGCGTCGTGGCACTTGCCGAGGTCGTGGTAGCGGGCCGCCCGGGTGACGGCTTCGCTCAGCTCGGCCGGGAGTTCGGGCAGCGCCGCCAGCAGCAGACGGGCCTCGTCCTCGGTCTCCTGGAGGTGCTGGTCGAGGCCGATCCAGGCTGTGCAGCCGTACGCCGGTCGCACGGGGGGAGACGGCTCGGCCGGTACGGGCGACGTGCTCCGCGGGGTCCAGCCCCGGTCCGGGAGGTAGCCGCCGGAGCGGGCGTCCAGCAGCAGGCGGGCGCCGGGGTGCAGGTCCGCGGGCAGGGCGGGGCGCCACTGGCCGTCCAGCGGGTCACGGAGCCAGGCCCGGCCGGCGGGCAGCTGTTCCAGTTCGCCGAGCGGCACCGGGCACAGCTCCGCGCTCGCCGGATCGGGCTCGTCCTCGGCGGGCGCGGCGGGCCCGGCGGACTCCCAGTCGCGCCAGGCGACCAGGGCGGTCAGCGTGGCCCGTTCGGTCGGTTCGCAGATCCAGCGGTCGGCGGTGGCAGCCGGGCTGCCGACGTCCGGGGCGGAGTCGAAGAGGGCCAGGAGGTCCTCGCGTGGCAGACCGGGGGGCGGGAGCGGCTCGTCGGGTCCGGCCGCCTGCAGGTGGGCGGGGGTGACGGCCCGGCCCTCGTGGGCGGTGAGCCGGCGCTCGGTGGCGGGGTCGCCGCCCTCCGGGGGCGTCCACCAGAGCAGGTCGCCGCCCTCGGGGTGCTCGCCGTACCGGTTGCAGCGGCCGGCGCGCTGCACGAGCGAGGCCCAGGGCGCGAGTTCGGTGAGCACGGTGCGAGCGGAGAGGTCGAGTCCGGCCTCCACGGCGGGGGTGGCGACGATGACGGCGTCGCGGGCGTCCTCGGCGGCGGCGAGCAGCCGGCTGCGGTCGGCGGCGCGGAAGTACGGGTGCAGGAACAGCACTTCGCGGCCCGTGGCGGCCACCGCGGTGTGCACGGCCCGGGCCCGTTCCAGGGTGTTGAGCACCACCAGGGTCCGGGTGCCGGGAAGGTGGGCCGCGGTGACGGCCTCGGTGAGGGCGGCGAGGTGGCGTCCGGGCGCGGCGTCCACGTGGAGGCGGGAGATCCGTCGCAACGTGGCGGGCGCGCCCGACCCGAGCAGCGGTTCACCGAGTCCGGCCGGGGCCCCGGCCGACGACATCCACATCGTCCGGGTTGCGGCTGTCGTCCCCAACTGGTCGCGCAGCATTTGGAGTCGGACGCTCGTGCGGAGAGCGGGCCCGAGCAGGAGCAGCTCGTCGAAGACCCACTGCGCGTCGTTGTGCAGCAGCCCGTACGAGACCGGCGCCATCGGCCGCCAGTCCGCGTGGCCGCGCATCAGTGCCCGGCTGAGGACCAGGTCGTGGGTGCCGATCAGGACAGCGGTCCGCTCCGGGTTCCGCCGCCACCCGCCGTCCTGCGCCGCACCGCCCGCGAGCAGGTGCAGCCCGACCTCGCCGAGCAGCCCGAGCCGGTCGAGCCAGCCCCGGACACGGACGAGGGTCTGGTCGGCCAGGCTGTGCCGGGGCAGGACGAGGACCAGCCGGCGCGGGGTGTCTCCGGGCGCGCCGACCAGGCGCCGGTGCAGCCAGGGCAGGACGGCGGCGGTGGTCTTGCCGGCGCCGGTGGGGGCCTGGAGGAGGGCGGGCAGTCCCTCGGCGGCCAGCCTCGTCTGGTAGGGGTAGGGGGTGTGGCCGGTCGCGGTCCGGAAGAAGGTCTCGAACTCGGCGGTCATCCGCCTACCGTACCGGGTGCTGCGACGGGCTCCCGGGCGACGGCAACGCCCGCCGTCCGGGAGCCCGTTGTGCCGGACGGCGCGGTTCAGAGGCCGAAGCGGGCGCGGTGGGAGGCCGGGACCAGGTCGGCGTACTCGGGGTGCTTGGTGATCCAGCCGCGGATGAACGGGCAGTAGGGCAGGACGGAGAGCGCCTGCTCGCGTGCCGCGTCCAGCGCGGCGCGCGCCAGTCGGCTGCCCAGTCCGCGGCCCTCGAACCGGGGGTCGATCTCGGTGTGGATGAAGGCGATCTCGTCGCCGGAGCGGTGGTACTCGGCGAAGCCCGCGAGTTCGCCGTCGTCGTGGATCTCGAAGCGGGACTTTCCGGGGTTGTCGGTGACGAGCTGTGCCATGGGTTCCTCCTGGGGGATGTGGCGGATCGTTTCGGGGGTGACTGCCGTCAGTCGGACTGCGGCACGGGCGGATTCCCGCGCGGGGTGAGGGTCGTCCCGGGCAGGACGGGGGTGGGGAGGCGCTCGTCGGGGCAGCCCGTGACGCTGCCGAAGCGGTCGGACGCGCGCTGCCACTCCTCGCGGGCCTCGGCGATCTTCCCAGATCAGGGGCGTGGTGGACCATCTGCCGTCAGCAAAACGTCAGCATTGGACGGGGCGGAGGGCGCACACCAGGGCCTGCTCGAACTGGCTTGCAGTCTTGCTCGTAGCGGCGCACGACACGGCCGGTCGCGCGGTCGAGGTGGGTCAGGCGGGCGAGTCGGTAGCGGGTCGGCACGCGGTGCACGGTGGCGGGGTTGAGCTTCAGCAGGTAGGCGATGCGGGCGGGCCCCCAGCGTCGCAGGACGCGGACCTTGATGATCCGGCGC
>NZ_JBSFGU010000044.1:0-56158 GCF_053596725.1 Kitasatospora sp. NPDC001660
TCACCCACGGGCGCAGGGATTTGGGAGGGGGGTGCGGGGAGTCGCCGAAGGCGACCGTGCCGGGCGCTGCGACAGCGGCCGTCAGGGCCAGGACGGTGAGCACACGGTAGAGCCGCCTGAGGCGGCCGGGACGGTGGGACATGAGACCCCTTTCCGAACGACACGGCGGGAGCCGGAACGCCGAACCCGTACACCGGCGGTCTCCCCGCCCCGAGCCGTGACCGACAAGCACAGCGTGACGGCCGAAAGCCCGCCCTGCCCCGATTGCTTCGAAAGCGGTATGTCACACACGGACAACGTGGCGCTCATCCGGTATGAAGAATCCCCCGGAAACCGCATGAAACACCCACAAACACCAGACGGACAGGGTGAGCTGTAGGCGCCGGGGCTGGAGGGGTGTGGTGGTCTACCGTCCGGTGCGGAAGCAAAGCCAGTGAGGCGGCCGCCCTGGCGCGAGCGGTCGGCGCTCTGCCGGAGCGTCAGTCGGCGATGATGCGGGCGAGGGTCGCCTGGAGGCGGCGGACAGCGTCCTCGGCTTCGGTGTAGTGCTCGGGGGTCGGGGGGACGGTGCCGAAGGCGTGGTCGTCTGCGGCGGGCAGGGCGCGCCAGCGCAGGACGGGTTCGAGCGCGGTGATGGCGCCGGAGAGGAACCAGGCCAGGCGGCCGTGGGTACTGGCAAGGGCGATGGCGAGGACGGCGAGGACTTCCCGCAGGTGTTCCAGCCGGTCCTTCTCCGGCAGCACCTCCTGGGCGTCCGGCGGGCCGACGGCCTCGCCCAGCCCGGCCTCGACCCGGACCGCGAGGCCGCGGTCGCCCGGGGTCAGTTCCCATACGCGGGCGCGGATCTGCTGCTCGGCTTCCTCAGCCAGGCGCGCGACCGCCGTCTGCATGTCCATGTGGATCACCGTAGTGCGCGTGTCCAGTGGGGCGTCGTCGGACAACGGGTGGACCGGGACACATGGTGGACGAGCATCGATCTCGGCAGCGCCTACATCGTGATGTCCGCCTCGGTCGAGGTGCTCGAAGTACTGGAGGCCCAGCCGCCCACCCACGCGTAAGAAGCGATTCCCAAACCGAGGGATACAGCTGCCGCTCGAACTTCCGTGCTGATCGGGCTCGTTCGGGTGAAGGCTCTGCGGCTGGCGCATAGGAGAAGGGCCTCCTGCACAGTTCGGTGATGTCGAGTCAACGAACCAACAGGAGGCCCTCGTGTCCCACTGTGGCGCGCTTGCTCCGTCCGCGTCCAGCTCCGGCATGTCGTGCGATTGCCTCGCGCACCGACTCGGGAACACCGCCGATCAGCCGGACCGGACCCGCCGCTACGGTTCTGACCTCACCGACGCCGAATGGCATCTGGTCCGGCCGCTTCTTCCGGTGCCGGCCTGGCTGAACGGAATCGGCGGGCGACCGGAGGGCTTCTGCCACCGTCAGATGATCGACGCGGTGGCTACCTGGTCGCCGAGGGCGTGCGCTGGGCCAGCCTGCCCGCCGACCTCCCCAAGTGGCGGGCGGTGTACCGGTTCTTCCGCCGCTGGCGCGACAACGACTACATCAAGGAGCTCTACGGCCGACTGCGCAAGCGTCTGCGCGAACTGGCCGGCAAGAAGGAGGAGCCGACCGCCGCGATCATCGACTCGCAGTCGGTCAAGGCCGACGCCACCGTGCCCGCCGCCTCGCGCGGCTACGACGCCGGGAAGAAGATCAACGGGAGGAAGCGGCACATCGCCGTGGACACCCTGGGCCTGCTGCTGACCGTGCTGGTCACCGCCGCCTCGGTCAAGGACAACGACGCCGGCCGCGACCTCCTCGAACAACTGCGCGCCGAACACCACCGCATCACCCTGGTCTGGGCCGACGGCGGCTACACCGGCTGGCTGGTCGCCTTCGCCACCACCGTCCTGGCGCTCGCGCTGACCGTCGTCAAGCGCAGCGACGACGCCACCGGATTCGTGGTGCTGCCACGCCGCTGGATCGTGGAACGATCGTTTTCCTGGCTGATCCGGGCCCGTCGCCTGGCCCGGGACTACGAGGGGCGCATCGACAGCGCCGAGGCCATGGCCTGGTGGGCCGCGAGCATCCCGGCCACCCGCCGCCTGGCCCGCTCCGGCCGACCGGCACCCCGCCGCGTCAAGCGGTCCGCGGCCTGAACAGCCCCGGACGCACCTCGGTCAACCAGCCCCGCTCCACCAGCCGCTTCGCCCGGAACCGGGCGGCCTGCTCCTTCGCATCGCTCGACGGCCAGCCCAGATGCTCACGCATGACCCGCGCCCGCACTCCCTCCCCACCACCGGTCGCGTCGCGCTCGACCAGGGCCACGATTCGCGCGCAGTCGAGCGGGAGTTCCTCGGTCCCCGCGCCCTCGCGCCACTGCGGCACCTCCACCCGCGGCCCCGCAGCCCCCACGACCGGCACCTCCACCGGCACGTCGACCGCGCCGGCCTCATCGGCCACCTCGGCCAGGGCCTCGACCGTCTCCTCGCGGGCGATGACCGCGCGCCGCGCGCTCTCCTCCGCCTCGGCCAACGCGGCCTGGAGCCGCTCCACTTCGGAGCCTCCGCCCGGGCCAGCGCCATCCGCTCACGCTTCTCCAGCACTCCCAACACCGACGGCATCCGCCACCTCCGAGCACGCCCCGCACCGACACAACGATCCGAGCATGCCTACCGGAGGACGACCACGCACCTCACCTGGGAAAACGTGACCCTACCTTCGGTTTGGGAATCGCTTCTGAAGGACTCTCCTTCGTCTTCGGCCTGTCGAGCAACGCGTCGGACGCCTCCAGCCTGCCCGGCCGGCAGATGGGATCCCACAATGCGGGGAAGGGAACCGCTTGATGAGCTCTACGTGTCACTCTGTCCGTGACGGCGGCGACATACTGGGGGAGGCTTGGTGGCTGCCAATGGTGACACCGAAGGAATAGCGGCGCAGCCGGCCGTGTTCGTGGGCCCCCATCAGTTGCTGCGGCCGTTGGGCGAGGGCGGGATGGGGGTGGTGTACCTGGCCCGCTCGCCTGGACTGAGGCTGCTCGCGGTGAAGGTCATCCGGCTCGAGTACGCGGAGGACCCGCAGTTCCAGCGCCGGTTCCAGCAGGAGGTGGAGGCCGCCCGGCGGGTGACGGGGTTCCACACGCCGCCCGTGGTGGACGCGCAGCCGCGCGGTTCCCGGCCGTGGATGGCCACGGCGTACCTGCCGGCGCCGTCGCTCGGCGAGGTGGTCAGGCGGTTCGGCCCGCTCAGCGAGGCGGGTGCGCGGGCCTTGGGGGCGGCGCTGGCGGAGGCGCTGGCCGCGATCCACGCGGTGGGCGTGGTGCACCGTGACCTCAAGCCGGGCAATGTGCTGATCGCGCGGGACGGTCCGCGTGTCATCGACTTCGGGATCAGCCGTGCCTTCGACGCCGTTCACCTGACCCGGACCGGCATGGTGTGCGGCACGCCCGGATACATCGCTCCCGAGCGCATCGTCTCCGCATCCGTCACCTTAGCCTCGTCGGACGTGTTCTCGCTCGGCTGCCTGCTGGTGTACGCGCTCACCGGCCGTGCCCCGTTCGGCACCGGTGAGCCCGCGCAGATCAACCGGCGGGCGGTCTACGAGGAGCCCGAACTCGCCGGTGTGCCGGCCGTGTTGCGCCCGCTGGTGGCCGCGTGCCTGGACAAGGAGCCTGCCCGGCGGCCTGCGGCGGCGGCCGTGCTGGCCGCACTGGCTCCGGTCGATCCGGCGGCACTGCTGAGTCCGGGCCTGCTGGCCGACCTTGACGCCCGGGAGCGGCAGGCCGCGATCGACCTGGCCGCGCCGCCCGCCGATCCGCCCGCGCTGCCGGTGCGGACGTGGCAGTCGCTCAGCCGCCGCGGCCTGTTCGGCCTCGGTGCCGGGCTCGGCGCGGGTGCGGCCGCCGCCGTCGGCGTCCCGCTGCTGCTCACCCGTCGGGCACGGGTGGCCGCCGGGACGGCGACGGTCGGCAATCCCGTGGACGCATGGGGAGCCGACACGGGAGGCGCGAGCCCCTCGCCCGAAGCCCCGGCCCCGCTGTGGAGCCGGCCGTTCAGCGGTGTGGCGGTCGGCCATCAGCTGTCCGTCCTCGGGCCCACCCCGGTGTGGTGGTCCGAGGGGCTGGGCGCGACCGGCCTCGACGGCTCGACGGGGCGTCAGGCGTGGTCCCGCAAGGACGTCCAGTTCTTCCAGGCGCAGAACGGGCTGCCCTACGGGACGTCCATGGACTTCAAGAGCCTGGTGTGGCTGAACGCCACGGCCGAGGACCACCGGATCCCGCTCACCGTGCCCGCCGAGCAGCGGATGGACGCCGAGATGAGCATCCGGGTCTTCGGCGCGGACGACCGGACCGTGGTGATGGCCCGGCCGACGGCCTTCGCCGGCGGCGGAGTCGTCGTCGGGGCCGATCCGGGCACTGGGGAGGTGCTGTGGCAGCACGACGTCGCCCAGAACATGGCGGTGCCCATGGCCCGCGACTATGAGCCCTTGTACAGCGGTTCCGGCAGCTCGATGGGCCTGGTCGCCGACGGCAGGTGCTACTACCGCGACGGTGACGTCCTGCACGCGGTGGACCTGCGGACCGGCGCGTCACAGTGGCAGGCCGCCGGCCTCGCGGGCGGCGGCGCCGGGCTGCCCTCACGGCTGATCCGCACCGGCGAACTGCTGCTGGTCGTCAACGGCCAGACGGTGGTGGCCCTCGAAACGGCCACCGGGCGGCAGCGCTGGCTGGCTCCCCCCGTCCCGCAGGCGGTCTTCGGCTGTGCACTGGGTGCCGGCAGGCTGCTGCTGTCCGGGAACCTGGGCACCGCCTACTGCCTGGACGTCACGACCGGCAAAGGGCTGTGGCACTCCACCGTGGCGACGGCGACCTCGGCGGGCACGGGGATGGACTTCCGGGTGCCGTCGGCAGGCGACGGCTTCTTCGGCGTCCCCCTGCTGGGCGGGTCGTCGGGGGCCGCCGTCCTGGACGCCACCAGTGGCGCGGTCCGCTGGGTGTCACGCCCGTCCTCCGACGAGGGCCAGTGGACCACCGCGGCCGTCGGCGGAACGCTCTACTGCGCCTCCTCCACAACGCTGCGCGCCTTCCGGGCCGGCGCCGCATGAGCGCGCAGAGCATCGGTCCCTATCGCATCCTGCGAAAGCTCGGCGCGGGGGGCATGGGCGCCGTCTACCTGGCCGCCACCGGCAGCGGGCGCCCCGTCGCGGTGAAGACCGTGCAGCAGGAGTACGCGGCCGACGCCGAGTTCCGGCGCAGGTTCACCCAGGAGGTGGCGGCGGCCAGGTCGGTCAACGGGGCCTACACAGTGGCGGTGGTGGACGCCGACACCGAGGCGGAAGTCCCGTGGCTGGCCACCGAGTTCGTCGCCGGGCCGTCGCTGTACGAGGCCGTGGTACGGCACGGCGCGCTCGCCGGGCCCGCGCTGCAGGTACTGGGAGCGGGCCTGGTGGAGGCGCTCGCCGCGATCCATCGCGCCCGGATCATCCACCGGGACCTGAAGCCCTCGAACATCCTGGTCGCCCGGGACGGCCCGAGGGTCATCGACTTCGGGATCAGCAAGCCGACGGCCGACGCGCTGCCCACCGCGAGCGGCCAGATCATCGGCACCCCCGGGTTCATGTCTCCCGAACACGCGGCAGGGCTGGATCTCACCCCCGCCAGCGACCTGTTCTCACTGGGCGCCGTGCTGGCCTTCGCCGGGACCGGCCGCACGCCCTTCGGCGAGGGGCCGCCGGCGGTGCTGATCTACCGGGCCTCCGAGGAACCTCCGGACCTCGACGGAGTGCCACCGGAGCTGACGGGACTGCTGGTGCGCTGTCTGGACCGGGATCCGGCCCGGCGGCCCGCACCGGCCGAGCTCGCCGAGGCCTTCCGGTACGGCCCGGCCGTCGGCACCGACTGGCTGGGAGGGGCGGAGCGGACCGTACGCCGGCGTGAGCGCGAACTGGCCCGGGTGCTGAGCGATCCGAACGGCACCCGGCGCCGGCTGCTCGTCCTCGGCGGAGCACTGCTCGCCACGGCCGCCGCGGGCGGTGCCACCCGGGCGCTGTGGCCGGGCACGTCGGGGGCGCCCCCGAGAGCCTGGTCGGTGACCCTTCCGCGGGCCGGCATGACACCGGTCGGCTGCGGCCCGGTGGCGGTGGTGTGCGCGGACCGCACGGGGGCCGTCGGCTACGACCGTTCCGACGGACGGGTGCTGTGGAGCAGCACCGCGGAGGCGGGGATGGTCCCGGTCGGCGACGGCGGGCGGCTCTGGTCCGTGGACTCCGACGGCTCGGTGCGGGCACGCGACGCGCGCAGCGGCGACACGGTCTGGCGTTCGTCCGACCCGGTTCCCGGTGCGCAGTCCGTCGCCCTGCCGCTGCCGGGCCTGCTGCTGGTCACCGGAGCGGACGGAACGCTGCACGGCTACGACGCGGCCGGAGGGCGCCGACTGTGGAGCAGTACGGCGCTGGGCACTTCGTTCCGCATCCAGGGCATGCCGTCGGCGGGGTTGCTGATCGTCACGCTCCTCGGGGACCCGGCCCGGCTCGCCAAGGGTGCCCTCCGGTTCGTGGCACTCGACAGCGCGACCGGACGCCAACGCTGGTCGCTCGACGCCCAGGACCTGTACGCGCCGCCGGACGGGAGCCGGCTGTACGCCCTGGGCGCGGATCTCGCCCTCACCGCCGTGGACGGCCAGAACGCAACCGCGCTCTGGAGCCGGCCCACCGGTCTTCCGTCCGGGACCATGTACACCGGTTTCTACCAGGGTTCGCTCTCACTCCGCCAAGGAGTGGTCACCTGCCTGCCCCTCACCGCGACGACGGCCACGGACGGGAAGGTCGTGACGGCGGCCTTCGACACCGAGGGCGCCCGGCTCTGGACCGGCTCGCGCACCGGCGTCATCACCGGGTGCGCGGACGCCGGAACCGTCGTCGTGACCGGCGGCCCGCAGGACGCGTCCGCCCTCGACCTGCGCACCGGGCACACCGCGTGGACCTGGCCGTCGCCACACGGCGCCGCCACCGTGTGGGGCGCCGTCGGAGGGTCGTTCCTGATCACTGCGCCCACCGCCGCCGACGGGATCACCGTGCAGTCGCTCACCAGCGCCGCCGGCAAACCGCAATGGCACCAGACGTTCGCCCGGCAGCCAGGGGCCCCGCAAGTCCTCGTCCAGGACTCGGCCCTGCTGGTCGGCTACGGGACCACCCTGACCGCCTATCACCTGTCAGCCGGCTGACAGCCTCCGAAGGGTTCATCACGAGATGGCCGAGATCGAGGACACCCCACCCGCCACCGAACCGCTGCCGACCCTCCCGGGCACCCGCCCTCTGCCGCCACAGCCCACTCCCGCCACCCTCCCCGACCCGGCGGACCTGCGCCCGGCCGGACCCACCCGGCGGTGGACCTGGCTGCTCGGGGGCCTCACGGCCGGGGCGGGCACCGCAGCGCTCGTCCTGGGCCTGGTGGCCAACCTCGTCACCCCGGCGGCGACCGCGACGACCGTCTCCGCCGCTACGACGGTCTCCGCCGCTACGACGGTCTCCGCAGCGACGACGGTCTCGGCCACGACGGCCGTCTCGCCCGCGCCGACCCTCGCGGTCACGCCCGGACCGGCGAGCCCTACGACGGCGCCCTACACCACCTTGGCTGCGGGCTGCGCCCTGGTCCGCCCCGAGACGGTCGACCGCTATGCGAAGGGAACCTCCTGCAGCGAGCAAAAGGACGTCGGGGGCATGACCAATGCGAGCGCGGGCTGGCACAGCAATGACGGAGGCTGGACCATGATGCAGGTCATGGTCTTGCTGTCCCCGGTCGCCGAGAGTCTCTACGAGACCACCGTGGCCGGGCACCGGAACGGGGGGGCCACCGTCGGAATGAAGGTCACTGACGACCGGGCCGTGCCCGGCATAGGGGAGAAGGCAACCCTGTTCTACACCACCATGAATGGGTACAACCACGCCGACCTCGTGGTGCTCCAGCGCAACGCCCTCATCACCATCGGCTATGAAAAGGGCACCTTTTCCGGGGTCACCCTGAAGGACATCCCGCCCGCCGAGGCCGAAGCCGCCGCCACCGCCTGCGCCCAGGATGTCGTGGCCACGCTCGCCGCCTCGTGAAACCCGCGACGCCACCAACCCCGGCCGTACGTCGATCCAGCTAGTGTCCTGCGCCAGGAATTCGTTCAAGATATGAGGCGAGTCGTTCGAGGATCGCCGCCCCATACGCGCCATGAACAAAGATATGAAGCGAATTCCTGGCGCAGGACACTAGGTCGTGCGGCGGCGCGCCCGGCGGCGACGGCTTGCTACAGGGGTCGCGCCGTTCCCGGGTCTGCCGCGGAGGCTTGGAAGCCGAGCGCCGCGCCGCGCCGACCGACCCGTGCCGTGGCCTCATACGACTGCCTTTGGGCGCGGTGTGCCTCCGGTCCAAGGGCCTTTGACAGGCCGCAGAGGACGCCGATAGCGTCATTTCAGACATTTCAGCGTCGGCGGCAGCCCGGCCGGGGCGGTCCCTGTCCCTTGACACGAGTACGAGGTGGGTGACGGCCGATGCCCGAGTTCTGGCACAGCCCGCTGCTACCGCACCTGGAGTCGCGGCGTTCCTGCCAGCAGATCACCTGCTACCGGCCACACACCCACGACCGCTTCTCGATCGGGCTGATCGACTCCGGCACGACCGTTTTCACCGGGGCGGCAGGCCCGGCCCTCCCGCTCACGGCGGGCGACGTGATCCTCATCCCCGCCGGGCACGTCCACGCCTGCAACCCGGAGCACGGCCGCTGGACGTACCAGATGGTCCAGGCCGATCAGGACTGGATCACGACGCTCCTGTCCGACGGGCCGGGGGACGTGCCCATCGGGATCAACGTCTACCGCCACCCGGGCCTGCACGACCGGTTCAGCGCCGTCAATGACCTGCTCTTCCTCGACACCGATGCCGAACGCGCCGAAGCCAAGTTCCGCCAGGTCCTTCGGGACTGCGCGGAGCTCGAACCGCACCACCGGATCGTTCCCACCGCGGACGCGGCCCTCCTGGCCCGCCTGGGCACGGTGATCGACCGGCTGCACCAGGACGAGCCGATGCCGGTGCTCGACGAACTGGCCGAGACCGTCGGGATGGACAAGTACCAGCTCATCCGGGCGATGAAGCGAGCCACCGGGCTGCCGCCGCTGGCATGGCGGCAGAACGACCGCGTCATCGCCGCGCGGGCGATGCTCCGCGACGGGCGGTCGCTCGCCGAGACCGCGTACGCGCTCGGTTTCTCCGACCAAAGCCACTTCCACCGGGTCTTCCGGGCCCACGTCGCCGCCACTCCCGGCGCCTACCGCCGCTGACGCAACTTCGTACAAGACCCTACCGGGCGGCCGCTCCAGAGTTGGCGGGACAGATCGTCGTCAAGCCCCTGGAGCAACGGTGGAGCAGTTCCTCGCCATCGCGGTCGCGCACTTCCTCGCCCTCTTGATCCCCGGGGTGGACTTCTTCCTCATCGCCCGCACCGCGACGACCAGCGGCCGACGCAGCGCCGGCGGCGTCTGCGTCGGGATCGCCGGCGCGAACGGCATCCTCATCGCGGCGGCGTTCTCGGGGCTGTCGCTGATCTCGGCGCCCGTGGTCCTGCACGTCATCCAGGCGGCCGGCGGCGCGTTCCTCATCTGGATCGGGATCGTGTTCTTCCGGGCCGAGGTCAGCGTCGAGCTCGCGGACCAGCCGCGAGCCGGACGCGCCGGCTGGGTGAGGAGCCTGGGTCTCGGGCTCGCCTCGGGCCTGCTCAATCCGAAGAACGCACTGTTCTACATCAGCCTGGCCGCAGCTCTCACCGACGCCGGTCCGGTCTCGCTGGTGCTCTACGGGACGTGGATGGTCGCGGTCGTGCTCGCCTGGGATCTCTTCATCGCCGTCGCCCTCGGCTCCAGGCGCGCGCTCGCGAAGCTCACCCGCGCCCTCCCGTGGCTGACGAAGGCCGCCGGCGGCTTCCTCACCGCCCTGGGCCTCGGGATGGTCCTCACCCTCGCCACCGGCCGGATCCACTGACCGGCGTTCCGCTCCTCAACCCATCGACCGGTGCGTCGGCGGCTGCCGCGGTCTCGCCCGGTGGACCTCCGTCCAAGCCCAGCCGCACCTCAGGTCGTCCTGGGTCGCGTCGAACCGGCCCCGCCCCGTGTGCATCGCGGTGAACGTCACCGCGTCTCCTCTTCCCACCGTCGGCGTCCCCCGGCCGCCGAGCATCCTCTCCCTCCCCGCCGCACTGCACTGTGGCACCGGGCGGCCGGCCGAGATCGACGACACGAAGGGGGCGACCGGATTAGGAGGCGGTGCAGGGTGTTCACGGCTCATCTGCACACCGCCTCGGACTACTCGGTCCACTACGACGCGTCCCTGCCGACCGCACTCGCCGATCGGGCCGCCGAGCGCGGCGTCACCGAGCTCGCGCTGACCGACCGGGACACCGTCTCCGGTGCCGTCCGGCACGCGAAGGCCTGCGTAGCCGCCAATGTGCGGCCGCTGTTCGGCGCCGACCTCGCCGTCGGCCTGGTCGAACCCCAGCCCGACTGGCCCGCCGCTGCGAAGCCCCGCACCCCGGCCAGGGGAGGCGCGGGGCGCGCGCGAGCCTGCGTCAGATGGTGCGGGCCGCGAGCACCGACTCCAGTGCGCCCCAGTGACCTCGCGAGGGACTCAACTGCCACTGGGCCCGAAGGTGCTGGAAAGGCGGAACGCGTCACCGCTCCCCAGGATCGACGCGCGGTGCTCCATGTACGCGTGGAACCGGGACACCGCCAGGTCCGGGTCGCCGGCCGGGCCGGCCGTTCCCGGCTCCTGCCCGAAGCCCGGTTGGGGCAGCCGGTAGTCGTGGTCGAGCACGACCTGGAAGCCGGCGCCGTACCCGTGGGCGTTGGTGACCGCATCCGGGAATGCGACCAGGTCGAACTCACCCGTTGGCCGCCACCGAACCTCCATGCCGGCGTGCTCCCAGCCCCGGCTGGCGCGAATGGCCTCCGCCCGGCTCCACAGCTCGGGGTAGAAGCCGTAGCGGAGGAACGGCTGCCAGGGTGCCCCAGCGACGGCGTATCCACCGGACCTCAAGCTCCCACCGACACCCGCAACGCAGTTCAGCACCGCCTCGGTCCAGCCCTCCGGCGCATGCCTGACGACCTCCGTGGCGATCCGCCGGACGACCTGCTCGGCCAGCTCAATCACGTCCTGTGCCCCCTCCTGTCGGCTTTGGCGGCCATCATCGCAGTGGGTCGTGACAGGGCACTCCACCGGTGTACGGGCTGGTGGCGAGAGGCCGAACTCGGTGGCGATGGCCGCGCTGGCCGGCCTCGGCGCACTCATCCGCGCGATGGGAGTGTCGACTTAACGGCTCTGTTCCGTAGTCGGTGGTGACGCTGTGTCCCCGCTATGGGAGAAGGATGCGGTGGCGGAGCAGGGGAAATCCGGCTCGGCCGTGCATCTGGCGCATGATCCGCTTTGTTCGCGTGTTGACGCCCTCGGTGCGGCCGTTGTGGTACGGGAGGGTGAGGCCGGCTTCGACGGCGGCGCGGTCGAGTTCGAGGCCGTTGCAGAAGCTCTGAAGGTGGGGCAGGTCGGCGGCGCGGACTCGGGCGATCCAGTCGGTGAGCTTGGCGTCGTTGCCCTCGGCTGGGGTCAGTAGCTTTGCGAAGTCGCCGGTGAGGCCGGCGAGTTCGGTCATCTCGGGGCAGGTTCTGGTGAGTTCCCGCAGGAGGGCGGTGTCCTTGTCGCGCAGGTTCTCGGGGCGGGTGAGCAGGAGGCGGGCGAAGCGCTGCGGGGTGGTGACCGGCCGCTCGCCCTCGGCACGGCCTTGGGTGATGTAGCGGTAGAGCAGGTTGAGGCTGCCGGCGTATCCCCGTTCCTGGATCTCCCGGAACAGCTGCTTGACGGGGACGGCCGGGTCGGCGGCGCGTCGGGCGCCAGCTGTTCGGCGCCCGTACGCGGCGGCGGGCAGTTCTCCGGTGGCGCAGGCCGCTGGTCATCGACGGGGCTCGCCGAACCAGCGGCCGAGCGCGGATTCGATATCACCCGCACCGCCCGCCCAGCACACGTAGCCGTCCGGCCGGATGAGCATCGGCTCGGTGTCGGCGCACTGGGACACGCGGTCCACCCGGTTCGGCCAGAGCGCGGCGACCTCGGCGAACGTGTCGGCCGGGTCGAGCAGGACACCGCGCCCGGACCGCAGCAGTTCGTGGACCCGGACCGAGCCCAGGTCCAGATCCGGCGCAGGCCGGCCGACGAGCGGGTGGGCTTCGGTGCCCGGCATCGGGTAGCGGACGGCCATCCCGGACAGCATCTCGGCGAGATGGCGCTGAACGTCGGGCAGTTGCGCCAGGGCCGTGAAGATCTCCCTGACGGCCGCCACGTCCGGGTCGCGGGTGCCCGCCCAGTCCATCAGCAGGCTCTGTGCCTGGACGTTGTGCAGCACGGCGGCCCCGACCGGGTGTCGCTCCGCGTGGTACGTGTCGAGCAGGTCCTGCGGTGCCCAGCCGTGCACGGCGGCGCCGAGCTTCCATCCGAGATTGAGCGCGTCCTGCATCCCGGTGTTCATGCCCTGTGCGCCGAGTGGAAGATGGACGTGGGCGGCGTCGCCCGCCAGGAACACCCGCCCGTGGCGGTACCGCGCGACCTGCCGAGCCGCGTCGGTGATGCGGCGGGCGTAGCGCAGTTCGAGCAGGCGCACCCGCGATCCGAACACGATGCGCAGGCCCTCGCGGATCTCCTCCTCGGTGACCGGGGCCTCCCTGGGCAGCGGCCGGCCCGGCCCGCTCAGAGCGAGCCGACGCAGCGGCCTGCCCTGCGGATCGGTGCCGAGCGCGAACAGCGCCGCCATGTGCCCGTCGTCGCTCCAGGTGTGCGACATCAATTGTTCGGCGCCGCTCAACCGCACGTCGGCGGCGATCACGGTCGACGTGCCCGGTCGACCGGGGAACTCGACCCCCAGCAGCGAACGCACCGTGCTGTGGGCACCGTCGGCGGCGACGAGGTACCGGGACCGTACGGTGGCGCCGTCGGCGAAGGTCGCGGTGACCCCGTCCGCGTCCTGGACGATGCCGACCAACTCGTGGTCCCGCCGGACGTGGAGGCCGCGTGCGGCAAGGTGTTCCTCGAAGAACCCCTCGATCACCACCTGCGGCACGGACCGCCAGGGCAGACGGTGCAGAGCGGGATCGGTTGGCAGCGGTATCCCGGCGAAGTGGCCGTCGACGACCGGATGGTCGCCGGTGGCCAGCAGCGGTTCCAGCAGGCCGCGCTGGTCGAGTGCCTCCAGCGTGCGGGACTGCATGCCGCCTGCCTTGGACAATTCGCTGCGCACCGGCAGCTTGTCGACCAGCACGGTCGACACCCCCGCCAGCAGCAGCTCGTTGGCCAGGGTCATTCCGGTCGGGCCCGCGCCGACGACGAGCACATCGGTGTCCATGGATTCTCTCCTCGGTTGGGTCGGTCCTTGCCTGTGTCGATCAGGACAGGAGCAACACTCCGCCCGCCGGGAAAACCGAGCCAGAAACCTGCTTGATTGCGCCGGAAACTGACGCTCAGTAGGCTCAGCTCGGTGGAATCCGACTACGACGACCTGGATCGTCGACTCGCGCACGCCCTGCAGATCGACGGTCGGGCCTCGTTCAGCACCATCGCCGAGGTGCTCGGCGTGTCGGATCGCACCATTGCCCGCCGCTACGCCAAGTTGCGATCGGCCGGGGCGTTGCGGGTGCTCGGCGGGGTCGACCCGACCGCACTGGGCGGGGTGCTGTGGTTCCTCCGGGTGCGCTGCGCGCCCACCGCGTCGGTCCCGATCGCCGAGGCCCTGGCCGGACGCCCCGATACGTCCTGGGTGAGCCTCACCTCCGGCGGTACCGAGATCACCTGCACGGTCCGTATCGAGACCGAGGCCGACGGCGAGGCGCTGCTGCTGGCCAAGCTCCCCCGCACCCCGCGCGTGGAGGGGGTCACCGCGCACTCCGTGCTGCACGCCTTCTACGGCGGCCCGGACAACCTGATCGCCAAGCTCGGCTCACTGGACGAGGAGGCGATCGAGCGACTGAGCCCGCCACCTGTGCAGAACCGACCGGGACCGGCGCGGCTCGACGAAGGCGACCGGAAGCTGCTGGCCGCGCTCGCGACCGACGGTCGGGCCGGGTTCGAGGAGTTGGCCGCGGTGACCGGCTGGTCGCCGACGACGGTCCGGCGCCGCATGGCGGAGCTGCGTGAACGCGGGGTGCTCTACCTGGACATCGACTGCGACCGGAGCCTGTTCGGCCTCGGCACCCGAACCCTGCTCTGGCTCTCGGTCGCCCCCGCGTACCTGGAGCAGGTCGGCGAGGCCCTGGCCGGGCACCCGGAGATCGCCTTCGCCGCCGCCACGACCGGTCCGACCAACCTGTGCGCGAGCGTGGTCTGCGCGAACCAGCGGGAGCTGTACCGCTACCTGACCACCCGGGTCGCCGCGCTGCCGGCTGTCACGCACGTCGAGACGGCACCGGTGATCAGAACCGTCAAGCGCGCCGGGGCCCGATGACGGACACGCCCGGCCGCTGCCCCGTCGACTCAAGGGCCGTACGCGCGGGCCGGTGTTCGTCACCGGGCCTGATCTACTTGGATCTTTGGGCCAGTCCTTGGCGTGGAACATCGGGGGCTGGTTCTTGCCCGGCCGGGGCGGGTTGAGGGTGCGTACCGCGGCGCAGTCCGGGCTGAGCGTCATGATGACCTTCTTGCCGGTCAGGATGATGGCGTCGCGATCGATGACCACGGCGTCCCGTGTCGGTGCGCGCATGAGGCGGTCGAGGACACGGTGAAGGGCCTCGCACCGGTGCTCGACGGGTACCTCGCGGAAATACGGGCTGTTCAGTGCGACGACGAGGGGTAGGCGGGCGACGTGGCGGATCCGGGCCTCGTCGGTGATCGGCCGCCGGCGTGCGAGCTCGGGAGCCGGATTGCCGCGTTGGTCGTAGTAGCCGTCCGGCAGCAGCGGCCACGTCGGCACGGGCAGGGCCGACGCCCGTCGGACCGCGGCCTCCTGTGCTCGCTGCTGCTCCTGTTCACGGCGCCGCCGGTTGGCCAGGTCGCGACGGAGATCCTCCAGCGGCACGTGGGCATCTTCGAACCAGGAGCCGCCCAGGCTGCTGTAGCCGAGGACATGCCCAGTGGTCAGGTCCAGGAGGAAGGAGTACGCGTTGTCCCCGTCAACCTTGGGGCTGCGGGCCCGCACGAGCCGCTACGAACGCGCCTCGGTGATCGTGACCAGCAACAAGCCGAAGCGCACATGTTCCGGCGAACCCGTGCAAGGTGGTGCCTGAACAGCACAGGTTCAATCCAGATGATCGTGACTCCGAGGCGGACGTATCCTGCGGATCGTGATGGCAACTTTCGTGCTGGACGGCACTCGGATTCGATCGTTGGATGACTTCTGGCGGGTCCTCATGGACGCGTTCGACAGCCCGGGACGCCAGTACTTCGGCCGAAACCTCGACGCCTTCGCGGACTGCCTCAGTGGCGGGCCCGGGGGCCCCGAAGCGGATGACTATGTCGTCGAGTGGCACGACCATGTCGTATCGCGCGAGCACCTCGGCTGCCCAGAAACGGTGCGCCAGTTGGAGCTTCGCCTGGCGCGGTGCCACCCCTCGAACCGGGCGGCCGTCGAAGCCAGGTTGGCCGCCGCACACGACCGACGCGGACAGACCGTCTTCGACCAGATCGTCGAGATCTTCGAGAGTCGTGCCCCCGGCGCTTTGCACCTGCAGTAGCGGGATGGCTCACCGCTCAGGGAGCCTCCCGGCATCGACGTGATCGGCGAGATAGAAGAGGGCGGCCTGCGGGTCCATGCCGAAGGCCGCGGCGACGAGCTTGCGATCCATGGTGTTGACGAGGTCGACCAGGCGGGTGCCGCGGACCATTCGGGGTGGGTGGCCGTAATCGTCAAGGACGTGGGACAGATAGGCCGTTGAAGCCGCACTCCGGCCGACCTTCGTCCTCTTGGTGACCATGACGTGGGGGTTCTCCGTCGACCAAGCCGCGCGGTGGGCAAGGCACCTCTGCAGCAGCGTCCAAGATGCCGGGTCGAGCGGGATCGGGTGCGGTCGTTTGCCGAGCCGGACCGTTCGTGCCGCTGGGTCGATGTCGTTGACCTGCAGTATGCGGATCTCGGCACTGGAGGCGCCGTGCAGCAGGGCAAGCATGCCGAGCAGGGCCTCGTGGGGGTGGGCCTTGTCGTCGCAGGTCCACCGCCGGAACAGGTCCCGCTGCTGGTCGAGCGTGAGGGGCCGGCCCCGGTAGCCTTTCGTCTCCTTCGCGGTCAGTCCGTGGGTCGGATCGACGAGGATCAGGTGCTGCGAGCGGGCGAAGCCGAAGAACTGCCACAGCACGTCAGCCGGCGCTTGCGGCCCTTCGGCAGCGTGGCGCCTGCGGGGCGCGGGCTGGCCTCTACAGGCCCGCTGCGGATCAGGGGACGGCGTCGCAGCATTCACGGTGGCGCCAGCCCGGGCGCAGGCCGTTTCGGCGGCCGAGCCCCGACAGCCAGCCCGCCTCGAGGAGCAGCCTGACGGCCTCATGGTGCTCGGGCTCCATCCGCTCAGGGTCGCGGTGGGGAAAGTGCGCGTTGCGCAGTTCCCTCCAAGTCGGCCCGTGCCCGTGCGCGGCGCGGTACTCGGCCACCCACTGCGCCAGTCGCGGGCCCGGTCTTCGACCAGCGTGGCGGCGCGGGCCCGCATCTGCGGATCGGGGAACGGTGGAGTGGCCGTGGCATGGACGGG
Source organism: Kitasatospora sp. NPDC001660 (assembly GCF_053596725.1). Lineage (NCBI taxonomy): Bacteria > Bacillati > Actinomycetota > Actinomycetes > Kitasatosporales > Streptomycetaceae > Kitasatospora > Kitasatospora sp. NPDC001660. The sequence continues at coordinate 16,729 of NZ_JBSFGU010000044.1, forward strand.
AGTTTGAGTCGGGGCGAAGGGCGTCGCGCCCGCACCGAGGACCACCCGGACACGACCGTCCTCGAACACCGGGGGAGCACCGAGCCACCCGATCCGGTGCAGGCCGGCCACCGCGCTCTTCACCTGCCCGCCGTCGCCGCTGCCGAGGAGAAGCTGCAAGTCCTCGACGGAGGTCTCAGCCCGGTGCAGCACGTCGCTGTGCGCCAGGAAGTGAATGGCGACAAGCCGGGAGGCCGACGCGGCAGCAGCCAGTGGCGCCGAGATCAGGAGCCGGCACTGCCACGACGCGACGTAGTCCGCCGAGGCACGCCCGATGTCCAAGGCCTCGGTGCGCACCGCCATCGAGGGGACGGCCACGAGCTCGGGGTCCGCACCGGTGGCCGCGGCCAGGGCCCGCGAATCCAGGCGCAGCCAGCCGGCCGCCGTCAGCTGCCGCAGGCACTCGGCGGCGCCCGGGACCGGGATGCTGCCGATCCGGAGCCGGGTCATCGCCAGTTCCCCGGCCCACAGCGCCCGGGTAGCGCACCACAGCGCCGCCAGCCGCACGTCCGCGCCGAGATCGGGCGCCGTTCGGGCGACCGTGGCCAGGGCGGCCTGGAGTACGGCGGCCTGCCGGCCGGTGAGCGACGAGCGGCCGGGAAAGGCGGGCCGCCGCTGTGCGGGAACTGAACCTTCCCGGTCCGGGTGGTCGCACATTGGGCAGGCCAGCGCGCGCTCGGTGTCCCCGTCCGGCTTCGGGACGTGCGCACGTCGCCGCCCGGGCCGCTTGCCGGGGCGGTGCTGCCGAGGCCCGGGCAGGCAGCCCGGCCCGTCGGCGGGGGCGAGCTCGTCCCGCAGGTGATACAGGAGTCGGCCATCGCCGCTCTCGTGGCCGGTGACCAGCCCGGTCTCCACCAGGGCCGCCACAGCCGCGGCTACCGTCGCACGATCCACCAGGCAGGCGGCGGCCAGGTCCCCGAGACCGGCCGCGCCACGGCCTTCGGGCCCCACATGGGCGGTGAGATAGGCGGCGGCCAGCCGGATCTCAGCGGGCAGTTGCCGTAGCCGCCTGCACCCGAGCACCCGCTGCGCCAGGCCGGACATCCGGGACCGCAGTTTCTCGGGCACATCAATCGGCCTCACCCCGCCGTCGGCGATGTTGCGGAGGCGGAACTCCACCGCGCGGCACGGATCGCCGTCCAAGAGCGCCTCACGGGGTCCGGACATCCACCCGGAGGCCAGCAGACCGTCGAGCGCCCCGGCCGGGTCGACCAGGGCGAGCGGGCCGGCCAGGTCCCGCGAGGTCAGGTTCACCCGTCCCGCCCGATCGCCCTGCCCGGCGGCCCGGCACACACAGACCAGGGCCAGCAGACGCTGCTCGGGCGTCGTGCCGACGCCTTGGCTGGCCAGGTAGTGCCATGCCTGTCGCAGCGCCGTCACGTGGGCGGCCGGCTCTCCGGTGCCTCGGCGACCTCCGGGACCGCGGGGGGCTTAGCGATCGAATCCCCTGCCAGTGGGGCCGGATTGACGGCCGGGCGGGTACCTGTCGGCGTGTTCACGGTGGTCCGGGGCGAGTCCGCCTGGCCGCGCCCGCCGGTGGCAACCGGGGCGGTGATCACCGCTGCCGCGTTCGCGGGCACGCGGCCCGGCCGGTCCGGCGGGACCGCCGCAGGGACGGGCACGGGCACGGGTTTGGCGTTCGGCACGGCGGCGGCGCAGCGGGTGCAGACCTCCGCGAGGCGCCACACCCGCCTGAGGCGGTCGGGCGCGACGATCAGACGTACGGGCCCGCCGCAGTGTCCGTTGCGCGGGTGCCAGGCGCAGCCGGCATCCCTGTAGCTGCAGGCGGCGCTGGGCGGGGGCGGGCCTGCAGTGCGGGCGTGGACGGCCAGGTGTGTCAACGCCGCCGTGCGGGCGGCGGCCGGTTCCCTGATCGGCCCGGCGGTCCCGGCGGCGCATGCCCGGGCCGAGCACTGGAGGGTGACCACCCCCTCGGCGGGCCGCCCGCGAGGCACGATGCGTACCACCCACAGCCGCCCGGCAGGTCGCTTCTCCACGGAATCCGGCATCGACAGTCCCCCTGGCCGGCTCGGGCCCAGCGGTATCGGAGCCTCTGGCCCATGGTGGCGCAGCAACAGGCCGCGCACCGCGCAGGCACGCGCGACCACCCGGCCACACCCGTCGCCCGCCGGTCGACACCCGGCATGCCGCGAGGCACCCGCCGGCTGGCGCCGCTCTACACCGGGCGCAGGGTGGCGCGGGGCCGATGGACGGCGCAGTCCGGGGACGGCATGGTCGTGCACGCCCAGATTCCACAGTTGGCCTGGTAAATCCCCTCCCACAGCTCCTCGCTGTACTCCACGATGCGTACCGGCTCGGCGGCCGCCATTCCCTTGTCGTGCAGGGCCGTGAAAGGGAACCGGTGCCGGGCGGCAGCGATCCGGGGGTCGGTCCCGCCCCGGCATCCCACTGCCGGGTTGACCCACAGCCGCATGACGTTGTCCACGGCGCCGTCCAGGGCCAGGAAGCGGTGCTTCACCAGCCAGTCGATCTCCGCCAGCAGGTGCCCCTCGGTGCGCCCGATCTCCTCGGCCCAGTACGGCACGTCGAAGCGCACGGCCGTGTCCCCCGCCAACGAACCGGCGAGGATCATCAGCGGGAGGTCGGGCTCGAGGTCGCTCCTGCGGGACCGGAACCTCTTGCCGGTCGCAGTGCGCTCCGCCTGGATCTGGCACCGATACAGGAAGCTCGCGGCGAGAGGAACGAGGCCTTCGCCAGTGCGGTCCTTGCCTGGCTGCAGGAGACCGGCGCCGATCCGGCCCGGCTCAACGTCAACGGCGGCGCGAGCGCCCTCGGCCATCCACTGGGCGCCAGCGGCACCCGGCTGATGACCACCCTGGTACACGAACTGCGGCGCAGCGGCGGGCGGTTCGCACTGCAGACGATGTGTGAGGCGGGCGGCCTGGCCAACGCGACGATCCTGGAGGCGATCCGCTGACCCCGTCCGTCCGCCTGCCCGTCCCCTAGGGGGCGCTCCGGGCGCATCCCGGAAGGGATCAGTACACCGCTGAGGCGACGTCAGTTCCCGTGCCCGCGCACTACCGTCGCTCATATGAGCCGACTTCGCACGACCGCCGCCGCGGCAGCCCTGCTGCTCGCGCTCCCCTTGTCCGTCGCCGCCGCACCGGCCCTGGCCGCGCCCGCCGCATCGGTCGCCGCCGGTGCCTCCGCCACCACCCCCAACGCCCTCCACCTCGAACTCCCGCGCCCGACCGGGCCGTACGCGGTCGGGCAGGAGGTCCTGCACCTGGTCGACGAGAACCGTCCGGACCCGTGGGTCCCCTCCGCCGGGCCGCGTCAGCTGATGGTCACGATGTACTACCCCGCCCACACCGGAACCGGCAGCCCGGCCCCGTACATGACCGCCGCAGCCGCCCGGATGCTGCTGGACTCCGGGTCCTCGACCAGCACCATCCCGACCGAGTCGGTCACCAACACCCGGACGTGGTCCAGCACCGACGCCCGCCCCCAGGGCGGCCACTACCCGCTGGTGGTGCTGTCGCCAGGCTTCAGCAAGCCTCGCGCCTCGCTCACCAGCCTCGCCGAGGACCTGGGCAGCCGCGGGTACGTCGTGGCGCTGGTCGACCACACCTACGAGAACACCGGGACCACCTTCCCGGACGGGCAGACGCTCCCCTGCGTGATGTGCGGCCAGCTCAAGACCCTGGAGGCCTGGAAGGGCCTGGACGAGAGCCGGGCGAAGGACGTGTCCTTCGTCATCGACCAGCTGACCGGCCGCCCCCACCCGGCCTGGCGCTACGCCCGCATGATCGACCGCGACCGGATCGGCATGGCCGGGCACTCCGCCGGCGGCGCGGCCAGCGTTCCCGCACTGGTGACCGACGACCGGATCCAGGCCGGGGTGGACCTGGACGGCAGCATGAACTACCTGGTGCCCGAGTCCGGCATCGGCGGCAAGCCGTTCCTGATGATGAACCACCAGGACGCCGGCAGCAGCGGCGACGACGACAGCTGGTCCAAGAGCTGGCCCCGGCTCGACGGCTGGAAGCGGTGGCTGAGCTTCGACGGCGCCAACCACGGCAGCTTCACCGACTTCCCGATGTTCTACGACGCGCTCGGCATGCCCCAGGACCCGGGCACCACCATGTCGGGCCGGCGCGGGGTGGAGCTCACCCGCCAGTATGTCGGGGCGTTCTTCGACCTCCAGTTGAAGGGCATCGACCAGCCGCTGTTCGACGGGCCGACCGCCGCCAACCCGGAGGTCCGGTTCCACTCCTGACCGGCCTGCGACTCCCCTGGAGGCCTACCGAACCAACCTCGCTGCCCTCGTCTGACGCCGGGCTACGCACCGCCTACGCCGGCCCGTACCTGGCCGTCGTGCACCCTGACCTGGTGATCCCGGGCAAGGTTCACCTGGTGGAGGCGATTGGTGTCGGTCGTACTCGGTGCGGGTCCGGAGGAAGGGGTGACCGTGCTTGTGTCCTCGAGCGCATGGGGCAAGTGGGCCGGACGGGCCCAGCCGGGCGGTGATGACGCTGCCTGAATTTCCCACCTCGCGCTGAGTGGGGGGACGGACCTGCTGGTTTTGATTCCCCGGAGGCCGCCGCAGGGCTACGGTTGCTCCGCATGACCCACACCGAGATCGAGGTCACCGCAGAGCTGATCCGGGATCTGCTGCGCGACCAGCACCCCGACCTGGCCGACCGTCCGTTGAGCCTTGGCGCGCGCGGTTGGGACAACCAACTGTGGCGCCTCGGCGACGACCTCGCCGTGCGGCTGCCCTGGGCGACGCAGTCCGCGGACGAGCTGCTGCGCAAGGAGCACGCCTGGCTTCCCGCACTTGCCCCGCACCTCCCGCTGCCGGTCCCCGTCCCGCAGCGCCTCGGCGAGCCCTCCGAGCGGTTTCCGCGGCCCTGGATCGTCACCACCTGGGTGCCGGGCGAGCCCGCCGACCGGGCCCCTGCCACGCGCGCCACGGAGGCGGCCGACGCCCTGGCCGGCTTCCTCACCGCTCTTCACCGACCCGCTCCCAGCGGGGCTCCCGCCGGTCGTGACCGCGGCGGGCCGCTGGCCGAGTACGCCGAGGGGTTCGCCGGGCAGCTCGCCTCGGCCACCGAGATGGGGCTGATCCCCGACCCGGACGCCGTCCGCACGGTCTGGGAAGACGCCGCCGCTGCGCCCGGCTGGGCGGGCCCGCCGATGTGGCTCCACGGCGACCTGCATCCGGCCAACGTCCTCACCGAGGACGGCACTTTCTGCGGCGTGATCGACTTCGGCGACCTCTGCGCCGGCGATCCCGCCTGCGACCTCGCCGCCGCATGGATCCTGCTGCCGGACGGCGCCGCCGACCGCTTCTATGCCGCATACGAGCCGGCTCCGGACGCAGCGACCCTGCGCCGCGCCCGCGGCTGGGCGGTGCTGAAAGCCCTCGCCGGGATCCTCATCGGAGAGGCCGGCGTCCACGGCCGCCCCGGTGGCAAGCCCACCTGGGGCCCACCCGCCCATGCCGCCCTGCGACGCCTCGTCGCGGCGGACCGCCCCTGAACGTCGGCCGCACACTCAGGAGACAGGCGACTCCGATCCATCAGTGATGCCTCAACCAACCGGGGAGCGAAGAGCACCCCTGGCCGTTTTCGACCGTCCGCATCAGCGGGCCGCTCTTCCTCTTGGGGCTCACACGGCCTGACCTACACGACCCGCCAGACCGCGAACGGTACGACGACCGTCACCGGCGAGGCGCAGATGAACGTGATCAACTACGAGTACTCCGACGCCGGGCAGCCGGTCTGGGCGCACCAGATCGAGATCTCGGCGTACTCCGGATGGGGCGCTGCTCTCAACGCCACCGTTGAGGGCGCTGCCACCTCGAACGGGTCGTGCACGACGAACAACTCGAACTTCCCGGCGCAGGGCGTCTCGCCGCTGCAGAGCTGGCGGATCGGCGAGGCGTTCTTCACGACCACGGCCACAACGCCGGGGGCGATCGGAACCTGCACCACCACTTGGCAGCTCACCTTCCAGAACGGTGCGTACACGCCGGCGCAGGCGGCGTACAACGCCAACGATGTCCGGTGCGACAACGCCACCGCGGGCAACCCGTACGTCGGCTGTGTGGTGCCGTGGTACGCGGCGCCTGTGTCCTACAGCCAGGCCGCGAACCCGACCCTGGCCGGTCACGTCTCGCGGGCTCAGGCGTCCGGTCTGCCCGGTGCCACGTTCGAGGCGCCGCTTTACCGCACGACCAACGACGCCATCAACAACGCCAACCGGACCCAGGCGTGCGGGGATGCGCCGAGCATCGCGGGGCTCAGCTGCGACGAGTACCCGCTCGCTTCCTCCTACCAGGGGCTCAGCGCCGGGGGAACACGCCGGACCTTTGACGGATGCAACTTCAGTCTGCCGAGTCAGACCGGGCCCACCGGGGTCAGCGTCTGCATGATCGCCGAGGGCGACAACAACTCGCAGGGCGGGATCATGTCGCAGTTCTACCGCTGGCAGCGAGTCCTCGACGGAGACCCCTTCCGGGTCCTGGTGCTGACCGCACGCCTGAAGGCTGCCCGCAGCGCGATCCGGTCGCGCTGCGGGCAGCCGTTGTGCGGTTCGGCTTCTTCCCGCCCGCCGGATTGCTAGCGTGGAAACGCCACCTCACAAAGGGAGTTGATCATGTCGTCGGACTGGGTCCACGTGCGCGCAGTCGACCACTCGCTCGGCGTGCTGGACAGCGGACGGATCCCCGCCGAGACCTCCGACTACTCCACCGGCCTGATCGTCCTGATGTCTGCCGGCGCACGGATCTACACCGGCATCGACACCGGCCCGGTCCGCGTCCGGGCCTCGGCCCACGGCGAGCGGCCACCGATGCCCGACCTGGACGACTCCTGGTCGGACATCGTCGAGGCCAGCGTCTTCGCCCCGCTCGGCAACCTGCGCGTGGACTCACTCGCCCACGGCCCGGCCCCGCGCCTGCCGAACCTCAGCGCATCCGGCCCCGGCTGGTACCGGATACGGGTCTGCGCCCGCGGCCGGGACACCGCGTTCGACCAGGTCTGCGAGGAACCGGTCGAGGACTACGTCATCGCCGTCTGGCCGCAGGGGTCCTCCGCACCCGTGACGGTCCGCTCCGGGGACCGGTGCGGGCAGAGCTTGCGCATGTTTGCTGCCGGCCGGGCGAGTCAGCCGACCGCACCGTCCACGACACCCGTGGGGCCGGCCGACGCAGAGCAGGAACGCCAGGCCGCGCTCAGGCGCAGGCTTCTGCAAGCCGCCGGCCGGACCGATGCCACGGTCGCCCCTGAGCTCGGGGCGACGGCGTCCCTCCCCCAGGAGCCGGCTGCCCGGCCGACAGACTGGCGACCAGGCCGCTGAGCAGTCGGGCACACAGCGGTTCCGGCGGGTCCATCGGCGGAGGCGCGGTGTTCGAGGCTCTGGACCGGCCCTTCTCACCGGGGGCTGGGGTTGAGGTGTTGGCACAGTCTCCGCTGGCGGTAGGCGCCGTCGACGCCGGTTCCGACGAAGTTCCAGAAGGGTTTGGCGGCGAACATGTGGCTGCCGAGGGTGTGCCAGGCGATGCCGGGGTGCTCGGTGCGCAGCTGGGCGAGGCCGGCGGCTGCTAGGCCGAGTCGTTGGTAGGCCTCGTGGGTGTGTGGTTCCTCGACCCAGCCGAGGCGGCAGCGGGTGCAGATCCTGTAGTCGACTTCGAAGACGGGCTCGCCGTTGAGGTAGGCGCTGCGGCAGCGCCACGTGGAACGCAAGGGTGACGGGGTGTCCTGCCAGGGGGTGCCTAGTTCAGGCGCGGTGTAAGGGCTGCGACGTCGGCCGAGGCGGCCACGGGTGAGGCGGCGCAGGACTGCTCGCAATGGCTCGCGTCCGGGGTCCCGGCCGACCTGATGGACCTGGGAGAGGAGGTGCCGTGCTGCCTGCAGATCCTCTTCGGTCGCCATGTGCTCAAGCCTGCCCGGGCCTGTTCAACGCAACCCTCCTGTGCGTTGTGGCACGGCACGTGGGTGGGTGGGTGCCCGGCCTGCGGCCGGGCACCCGGGTTAGTTCGGTGCAGCGGCTTTGCCACCGTCCCGGACAGCGACGAGGACGCGCTGGTGGTACGCCGCGAGAGTCTCGCCGTCGGGCAGGGGAGCGGGGGTGCCCGTGAGGGTGTACCACTCCTCGGCGTCGCGGTACTGGACCGCGACCCAGGCCTGTCCGTTGGGGAAGGCGGTGGTGACGACAGTCAGATACCCGGTGACGCAGCCGACCTCCTCGGTCATCACCCCGCCGGGCCCGGCGGTCACGTGCGCCTGGTGGCGTTCAGCGGCAGGTGGTTCGATCACTGGTTGCAGGTGTCGAGCATGTCGGACAGGGCCTGCTTCTCGGGGGAGGTTCTCGGTACCGGCTCGGCGGACACTGCTCGCAATGGCGGCGGCCGCGGCGGAAGCGGCCGCGAGGTGGGACCAGCCGGTGTACGCCGCGGCCGTCCCCTTGTCCGCCTGGCACCTGCGTCACGCCGCGGCACACCTGGTGGCGGTGGGGGAGGGGGATCGCGGCCGGTGCGGCATCAAGCGGCCCGACGTTCCTGCCGCCGCAGCGTGTGGCGCCATGTGACGGCCCGGTGCCGGGGCCGCGACCGAGCCGATGATCGGCGGTCAACCTCTGGGGGCACTGCCGCTGTCACCTGGGCGGGTGACGGCCGGAGCGGTGGGCATCCGGTGGGCGACGGTGAGCCTGTCAGTGGCGCTCGGTTGACTGAGGCCATGGACGACGCCACCGATCACCTCCACCGCATCGACGCCCTGCTGGCCAGCCCGACGCCGGGCATCGCCCGCCTGTCGGTCGGCGGCGACCTCGACGCCGCCCACCGGCGGCTCGTCGAGGCGCTGCGCCCGCGCTGGGGGTCGTCGCGCAACCTCGCGACCGGTGGCTTCGTCGACCCGACTCTCGATGACGACCGCGGACTGCCGCTGGCGGCCCCGTTCGGCGGGCGCCTGGTCGAGCTGTGCGGATGGGCGGTGCGTGAGCGCTGGATCGGCTGCGGGATCGTCCGGGACGACGGTGGCGCACCGTACCTGGTGGCGGTGACGGCCCACCGGGCCGACCCGGCGACGGCCTGCCTGCCCGCCGGGGACGTCGGGGACACGGAGGACGCAGAGGCCGGGGACGAGGCTCCGGGCGCCCGCTGGCTGCGGGGGCTCGCCGTGGTGACCGGCCGGCCGCGGTCGCGGCAGTGGCCCGTCGACTGGCCCTCGGCCCAAGCCCGGCTCGGCACCGCCCTGCCCACCGACTACCGGGACCTGGCTGAGTACTTCGGCCCCGGCACGTTCGCCGGCTTCCTCGACGTCTTCCTGCCCAGCGCGCCGCCCGGCTCCGACGACCCGTTCCCGAACGTCCCGTGCCTCGTCAAGAACGCCCGCAGCCTCGCCAGTCTCGCCACCGACCCCGGCATCGCCGACCTCTACCACCCCTACCGGCTCCACCCCGCCCCCGGCGGGCTCCTGCAGTGGGCCGGCTCCGAACAGGCCGACCAGTTCTACTGGCTGACAGATGGCCCGGACCCGAACCGGTGGCCCGTCATCGCCCGCAACGACGACGGCGACCACCAGGCCCGGTTCGACGGCTCCACCACCGAGTTCATCCACCGGCTCCTCACCGACCACCGGCACCCCTTCTCGATCTCGGAGCTCCTCGACAGCCCCGAGTTCGAGCCCTACGAGCCCTGCGGACCCCACGACTCTTCCGAAGACCGGCGACTTCCGTAAGGCCCTCAACCCCGTGTCCGCAGCGGCTGCCCCGCCTCGGGCACGTGGTTGGGCCGGCAGACCATCGCCGTGCGACCTCCGGCAGCAGTCGGGAAACGGTGCCGCTGCAGGTCTCTCTGACGCCGCCGAAGCCCGTCGCCAACCTGTGCTCCGGACCTGGGGCTTTCGCCGTGAAAAGCGGTTGTCCCCGCCACCGGCGGTGCGCCACAGTGGACGCATTGCGCCAAGCAACCAGGAAGGAGCGCGACCGTGAACGCCGTCATCTGTGGCCAGTCGTATCAGCGCTTTTCGAGTTCCCAGAGCAGCGGGACGTCCTCGTAGCGCGCTGACCGGCTTCTTGCCGGGCCGCCCCGGGGATCGTTCCCCGCCCGGGCGGCCCTTTTCGTGCCGCCCATCCGTCCGTGCCGGATGGTGTAACTGGCAGCACGCCTGACTCTGGATCAGGCAATCGGGGTTCGAATCCTCGTCCGGCAGCGCAGTAGCCGGGAGAGTCGGCCGAGTGGTCAGGCAGTGGCTTGGCTCAAGCCGTCGTCGGGGTCGCACCCGCGCGCGTTCGATCCGCGCACTCTCCGCGCAGTACAGCAGGACAAGAGCAGTTCTCGGAGGAGCCAGCCGACAGGTGGCGCCGGCCTCGGTCTTGAAAACCGTTGGGGCGCGTGAGCATCCGTGTGGGTTCGACCCCCACCTCCTCCGCCAAGGGCGAGCTGGGCACGGGAGAGCCCAAGGGTCTGTAACACCCCCGCTTCGGCTGTGGCGGTTCGAATCCGCCCTCGCCCACCACTCCAGAGCCGAAAACACCTGCACCGAAGAGCCGGGCCCGGCGCGACCAGCTTCGAAGCCGCCGCCGACGAAGGTGCCGACGGAAGCCGACGTCCGGCTCCAGGACACGGCCGAACCGTGTGGTCCGGCCGTCGGTGCGGACGGGGGCCTTCCGCCTGCGGTCCGACGGTTGAGCGGGAGCGTCCGCGCGAATCCCCCCAAATCGCCGGGGCGGTGCCGAGGTACCCATCGGCACCACCCGAACCGGCCAGGTCCGCCAGCGGCGGGACGGCCGTCAGCCGGCCACCGCGTCGTACAAGCCGCGACCCGTCCGCTGCGCCCGTCCGGTCTTGGCGAGGCGCTCGAGCATCGCGCGCACCGCGTCGAGTGCTCCGTCCTGGCCGTCGAGACCGAGCAGGACGGTCACCTCCCGGGCCCGCAGCGGGCCCTTGCCCCGTCCGAGGACGGCCAGCACACTCTGTGCGTCGGTCAGGCGCCGACGGCCCGCCGCCGTGCGCGCGGGCGTCGTCCGGCTGCCTGCACCCTCCGTGGCTTGCGCGGTCGCCGCCTTTCCTCGGGCGGCCGTCGTGCCCGCCCTCTTGGAGGCGCCTCGGGCAGCCTTCCTCACGGCCGGGGCCGAGGCCGGCGCGGGCGCGGGCGTCGCATCCTGTTCCCGGGCGCCCGCCGCCGGCACCTTGCCCGCGGCGGCCTTTGCGGCCGCTCGCTTCGCGGGGGCGGCCACCTTCCGCGTGGCCGTCGTCTTCTTCGCTGCTGCCTTCTTGGAGACGGCCCTGCGCGGGCCCGCGCCCCGGCCCGCAGCCGGTGCCCCAGCAGAGCCGGACTCGGCAACGGGCGACTCGGAGGACTCCTGCGCCGACCGTGCCCGGGCGGCAGACGGCTCGTCCGCGACGCCTACCCGCGCGGCGCCCGGAACCCGGTCCCGCTCCCCGAGCGGAGCCTGGGCCAGAACATCCAACCCCTCCAACACAGCCACCATCGCGTCCTCCTGGGCGATGAGGACCGCCAGCTGCTCCTCAAGCCGCCGCCGCTGCTCCCGTACGGCCGGCAGCCGTGCCTCCACGAGGGCCCGCGTCGATCCGACGCTGCTGTCCGAGTCGAACGTGCGTCCGTCCACAAGTGCTCCTTCAACTTCTGTTCGTGTCAGCGAATGTACGGCGATCACGAGGATCGGCTCAGCGGGATGGCGAAATCCGACCCGTGAGGGTTGCATCGCACCCGTTCGGCAGCAGACTCCGTCGACCCGGCCGGCCGAGCGCCCACTCGGCCAGGGTGCCCGTCCAGGAGAACTCGTGGCCGACGAGGCCCGATACGTCAACCGAAGGGTCAGCTACAACATCCGCCGGGCGCATGACACTTCGATCCCGCTCCAAGTCGTCCTCCTTACCCGCCGTTGACGAGCCGGAGTCGGAGACAACGTCACCGAGATCATCAAGGGTTACCAAGGCTGACCCGCTGCTGATGTGACTGCGCGTTCCGGTTGGCCTCGTCCGGCCTCGTAGGTGCTCGGTCAGGGACCGGATCAGTGCGGCGGCGAAGCCGACGGGCATGGGATCCCGGGCTGACGCGCAAATTGATGAAATTGGGGACCTCGGGGCCGCCAGAAACGGTGTCGTACGCGGCTTCGCCGGGCCCGTGGCAGCGATCCGGCACCAGTTTGCGACCTCGGGATCGACCGTCTCCCGACAGGCTCTCACCCGCCCGTCTACGCACTCGGCAAACATGGTCTGACCTGGTGCTTTCCAGGGATTCGCCTAGGCTGAGGAGTTCTGCCGGACAGCATCGGAGGGGACATCATGAGCGAGGAAGCCAGCAAGTACGACGCCAGCCAGATCCAGGTGCTGGAGGGGTGGAAGGCCATTCGGAAGCGGCCCGGGATGTACATCGGCTCGACCGGTGAACGCGGCCTGCACCACATGGTGTTCGAGGTCGCCGACCAGGCCGTCAACGAGGTCCTGGCCGGCCACGCCGGCCGCGTCGACATCACCCTCACACCCGACAACGGTGTATGTGTGGCCGACGATGGACGAGGCATCCGCATCGACGAAGCGGCGGACACCGGCATCTCCGGCCTCGAAGCCCTGCTGACCCGCATGCAGACCGGGACGGGGCGCGGTGGCCGCCACGACGTGACGCTCGGCTTCTGCGGGGTAGGGCCCTTCGTCGTCAATGCCCTGTCGAGCCGAATGACAGCCGAGGTACGGCGTGGGGGAGCCCGCTGGGTTCAGGAGTACGCGCGCGGCGTGGCTGTCACCCCGCTCACCGAGGCGGGCACGTCGACTGGAAGCGGGACCACCATCACCTTCTGGCCCGACGCCGACATCTTCGGAGCCGCGGAGTACTCGTTCGACGGGCTGGCCGAGCGCTTCCGGGAACTGGCTTTGCTGAACCGGGGCTTGGAGATCTCTCTGACCGATCAGCGCCGCCGAGGCGAGGCCCGATCGGTGCGGTTCCGGTACCCCGACGGCGCGCGGGACTTCGTGGCCATCCTCGACGAGCAGGAGGAGACACCCGTTCATTCGCACATCATCGGCTGCGAGCGGGAAGATCCGCGGATGGCGGGGACGGTGGAGGTGGCCTTCCGCTGGCGTGCCTCCCGCGAGGAGCGGGTCCGGAGCTTTGCGAACAGCCGGCCCACCATCGGCGGCACACACGAGCGCGGCTTCCGCGACGGAGTGGCGGCCGCAGTCACCGCATACGCACGGGAGCGGCAGCTGCTGACAGCGACAGACCCCGACCTTGACGCCGATCGGATCAGCGAAGGTCTGACAGCGGTCGTGTCGGTGAAGCTGGACCATCCCGAGTTCGAGGGCTCCACGCGCGGCTGGCTGAGTAACGCCGCCGTGCGCGCCTGCGTCGAACAGACCGTCCAGGAACACCTCGGCAGGTGGCTGGGAGGACACCCGGAGCAGGCCGCAGCCGCCATCGACCGGATCATCCAGGGCGCCCGCCGGGACTGACCAGGAACAGGCCGCCCTGCCGGTCCCCGGGAATCGGGGCCGACAGGGCGGCCTGCAGCACACGGCGGTCGCCCCTGTATGTGGTCGCCTCTCCTTGGGGCGGGATGGGCAGGCAGCCGCCCTGGTGAGGGGCGGCAGCCGGCCGCCCCCACATCCGCGGGACACCAACGTCTTGCCCAGCCGACTGCCTCTGCTCGCCGACCGCTTCGGCGGACCAGCGCAGCAGTCCCGCCGAACGCCACCCCTGCAACGAGCACCCCGGTGGAACCACCCCTGGACGCTGCCGCTGCACAGCTCATCGCGGACATCGAGCAGGCCGGAGGCGTCCTGCGCATCGCCGACCCACCGCCTGCCGAACGAGCCCGGCTGCGCCAGGCCCTGCACGCTGCGAGGACATCCAGTGCCCTGCCACTTGGGCACTGTCTGGCCCACACCGGGCGCGACAGGGGCGATCTCGTCATCCGGCTCCTTCCCGGCGAGCGGCCGGCCCGAGCCCGGCCGTCCGTTCCTTTAGTGCCCGTGGATGGTGACCTGCCCGTCACAGCCCTTCACCCAGCGGTGCGCGACTGCCCGCTGCCGGTGTGCCCCGACTGAGAGGGGCGTGCCCGCCGCATTCTGCGCGCCCCTGCGGCTGCCGCCGAGAGCAGCGCAGGGCCATCACGAGTTCGCGGGCCAGCAGGTTCCAGGCCGGGTCGGTGAGGCCGGTAGTGAAGGTGATCCGCCACGCGTAGCGGCCCTTTTGGGCGGGCCGCTGGATCACGTCGTTGAAGTCCCACACCGCGGTGTCGCCGCACAGCGGCCCCGGCGTCTCGCCCGCGCCGGGTAGCAGCGGGTGGCTCTGGACGACCGACGACTGGCTCGTCGTCGCGGAACACGGAGCTCGCGAGCGCCGCCGGAGCCGGCAGGGCGGAGGGAGAGGAGAGGGTCATGCGTCGAACCCCGCGGAGGCAAACAGGGGAAGGTGCAGCCGCACGCCCTGGGCGGCGGCCTGGTGGGCAGGTCCTGGCCCGTGACGGCGTTCAGTGCCCCCGGGCCGTTGCGATGCACCCGCCTTGCCGACCTCGTGAACACCCTGGACCCCAAACTCGTCGCCGCAGCCCTCGGCATGGATCCCGAGGGCGTCATGATCTACCTCGCCGACCAGGTCGATGTAGGACGCCTCCCCGATACGTAATCTCCGCGACGGGTGGGGCCTCCGTGATCTACCGTTCAACCGATGAGCTCCCACGACACCGACCTCGACACGCCGACCGCCGTGACCGTCCGCTGCCAGAACCACCGCTCCGTCAGCGTGCGGCTCTGCGACTCTTCCCGGCCTGACGAGGACCGCGTGCAGTACGCCGTCGAGGCGTCCGCGCCGGGGCTGACCATTCGCGTTGACGGGGTGGTCGCCTGGAACTGGGGCGCCGACCTGGCGCCTTTCCTGGAGGGACTGGCGGCCGATTTCCGCGGCTGGGACGGGCAGCGGGTCTGGCAGACCAACGACCGCGATTTCACCATCAGCGCGGTCTTCCGTTCCGGCGGTCACATCGGGCTGACCTGGACTCTTCATCCATGGCGAAGTGCGGCCGGTGGTTGGGAGGCATCCGTCACAACCTGGCTCGACGCAGGCGAGCAGATGTCTGCCCTCGCGGTCGATGTCCGACGCTTCCTCACACAGCAGGACGGTGGCCGTGGCTTATCTGCAACTCGTCTGGACTCTCAACGGACACGGGTGGGCGGACTGCAGCATCGCTGACGGTCAAGCCGATGCCGAAGTCACAGCCTCGTACATCACCAGCGCCCCCGAGGACCTCCTGACGGCGGTCGCCCGACTGGTCAGCGGTGAAGCCGAGACACGTGCCCAGTTCGAGGCAGAGCCCACCGCTTTCCGGTGGATCTTCTACCGCGCAGGCGACGACGTGTGGATCCGCCTCCTTCAACTACCCGACGGCGCCAAGCACGACAACGCCGGGATCGAGATCTGGTCGACCCAGCAGAGCGTCGACGCCGTGGCGCGAGCAGTGATCCGCTGCTTCGACGAAGTCGCCACGAAGTACAGCGAGAGCGGATATCGCGGCAAGTGGGGCGAACACTTCCCCCGTGCCGAACTCGAAGCCCTGAGGTCGCTCTGGCGCACACACCGGTCCGACGCGGCAGCCTGAACTCCCGGAACGGTCGGGGTGAACGCCCGCCCTTCCCGGAGCCCGGGAACGCCGTCTCCGCGCCCGTGCAGGCCCTCGCGCGGGTCCGTGAGCGCCGCCACCAGCCGGTAGAAGGTGGCCTGCGAGCACATCGCGACCGCATCCCCGTGCCGCTCCGTGAGGATCCGGGCGGCCACGGGGAACAGCGCCTTGACGGTTCCCTGGGAGCGGTCGCGCCGGCGCCGGATCGCCTCTTTCACCGCGGCCACGACCCGCTCATCGGTGCGCCCGGCGGGATTGCGCCTACGGGCGCGTACCCTTGTCGGCGATTAAGGATTACGGCGGGAGGGCTCCGTGGCCGGCGACGCCGGAGCGGCCGAGACCAGGATCCGGGAACTTCTGGCGGCCGTCCGCTGGTCGAACAGCCGTTGGCAGGCCGTCCACAACAGCAACCACAACAGATCGACGGGGATGAACCGGCTGATCCAGGAAGCCGATTCCCTTCCCCGGCCGGCACCGAAACGGCGAAAGCCGGAGCGACGGAACGTTCCGCCCAGCCACAGCGGCAGCTTCACCTGGCACCACATCCCGCAGTACCTCTTCGAGGTGTGGCTCCACCAGCACTTCGACGCGCCGCCCGACGCGCACGAGGCGCTTCGGCGTGCCGCGCCTGCCTACCTGGTCCGGATGATCACCGGCGGATCGGTGCAAGCCTGTGCCGATCGGCTCGACCTGTCGTTCGCCACTGTGGCCTGGGCCATGGGCAATGTCCGCCGTCGTCTCGCTGCCGCCGACGCTCTCGGGGCGCTGGAGGCCGGTCTCCAACGGCTCGCTGACCACCTCGACGCAGCGTCGCAACTGGTCGACTACCACCAGCGCCGCCATGCACTCGCCATCTGGTCGCTGCCCGAGCCCGACTGGCACCGCCTGAGCGAACACCTGCCGGAACGCACCGGCCGGCGCTTCGACGACGCCGTCCGCCGCGACACGGCCGCCGTCCTGATCTGGATGGACGTCACCCAGGGCCACCCCCATCAAGCCCCCGTCGTCCGGCAGGCACGGGCCAAGGCGCACCTCTCCCGCAGCAGGCTCCTCAGGTCGATCGCCGAGACCCGCTACCGACGCCGCAATGACCGCTCCTGGGAGCTGCGGCCGATCGCCGCCTACATCGACGCCTACGCGCGCGAACTCGCCGACAAGATCGACGGGCCGAGCAACTGAGCGCAGACACGCTGTTCCGGGCAGCCAGGTCGTGAGCTGGGACGCGATAGCCGGAACCGGAAGGACATCGGGAGCTGGCGTTTCGTGGCCCACGGGACGAGCTTGTTGGTATCAGATGGCCAGGCTTCCTGTAACCATCCACGAACGCCGAAGGCGGCTGCGTGCTGTGTGTGGGGGCGGGGACATGGATCCCAGGTGGGGTCCGTGACTTCCGAACAACCTCGACTCGAATCCCGCTGCGGCCAGGTGGGTGTGCTGGCGCATCTGGAACGCGGCGAACTCGTGGTCTCGATCGTTCTTCTCCCCCTGCCCTACCGTCTGCGCGGCACGAGTCCGGCCTCGAAGGCGGTGATCGCCAGGTGGACGCGGTCCCGAGCTTCGAGCTTGGCGAACAGACAAGAGACATGCGTCTTCGCCGTCGCCGCGCTGATCACCAACCGCTCGGCTATCTCAGCGTTCGACAGTCCCTGTCCGACCAGTGCCAGTACCTCGCGCTCCCGGTCGGTGATCCCCGCGATGAGACTTGAGTCCGCGGCGGGCTCGGTGTCCGGTGCGGGGGCCGCGGGGGTGGCGGAGGTTCCGGCGAAGTCCGCGATCAGCCGTCGGGTCACGCTCGGCGCGATCAACGCGTCGCCGGCCGCTACCACGCGGATCGCGTCCAGGATCGCGTCCAGGGCCATGCTCTTGAGCAGGAATCCGCTGGCCCCGGCGCGCAGTGCGCCGTAGACGTACTCGTCGTCGTCGAAGGTCGTCAGCACCAGCACCTTGGGCGGGTCCGGCTCGGCGGTCGCCTGCCGGGTCGCCTCGATCCCGTCCATGCCCGGCATCCGGATGTCCATCACCACGACGTCCGGCCGCAGTTCACGCACCAGGCGCACCGCCTCGCGGCCGTCGCCGGCCTCGCCGACCACCTCCAGGTCGTCGGTGTCGCCGATCAGGATCGCGAGCCCGACCAGCATCAGCGGCTGGTCATCGACCAGCAGCACCCGCACGCTCATGCCGGGAGCCTCGCAGCCACCCGGAATCCGCCCTCCGGACGCCGGCCCGCGCTGAACTGGCCGGACAGCAACGTCACCCGCTCGCGCATGCCGAGCAGGCCGAAGCCGCTCCCGCCGGCCGCCGCCGAGGGCCTTGGACGGCCGGGCCCGCCAAGACCGTCGTCCCCGTCGTCCACCACCTCGATCGTCACTCCTGTCGGCTCGTAACCGACCGCGACCCGGCACGTGCGCGCACCGGAATGCCGCACCACGTTCGTCACCGACTCCTGGACGATCCGGTACGCCGACAGCTCGATCTCCGGCGGCAGCGGACGCTGCTCGCCCCGCCAGGTCACGTGGACCCGCACCCCGGCGTCGGCCGTGCTTTCGGCGAGCCGCGGGACGTCCGCCAGGCTGGCGCCCGGCGCCAGCGGAGCGGCCTGCGGCATGGCGTCGTCGGGCTCGGCGCGGCGTAGTGCTCCGAGTATGCGCTGCAGTCCGAGCAGCGTCTCCCGGCTGGTGGTCTCGATGCCGGTCAGTGCCTGCCGTGTCTGCTCGGGCTTGGTCTCCACGACCCGCGCCGCCGCTCCCGACAGCACCGTGATGATCCCGATGCTGTGCGCGACGCTGTCGTGCAGTTCGCGGGCGATCCGCAGCCGCTCGGCCATGACGGCGCGGGCCGCGGTCTGCTCGTGCAGGGCTTCGAGGTATTCACGGCGTTTGCGGTACACCCCGCCGAAGACCCACGCGACCGCGAACACGAACGCGAGCTGCCCGGCCCGCCGGGCCGCGTCGCCGACGGATTCCCCGTGGGGGACGAGGGTGCGTTCGACGAACGCGGTCGCGACGGCCGCGACGGAGCCGACGGCGGCAGCCGTCGGCCGCCGGGCGGCGAGGTACCCGCCCAGGACCGGGAGCAGGGGGAGCGCGATCCAGGGCTGCGCGCCGAAGAAGTCGCCGAGGGCTGCTTCGCCCAGGACCGCCGCGAAGACCGCCGCGGGCAGACGGCGCACCAGCAGGATCGGAAGGGCGAGCACGAGGCAGAGACCGATCCTCTGGTCGGGCCTGAGGTCGGGGAACAGGAACGGGCCACCGTGGTGCGGGATCGGACCGAGCGGCATCGTCCAGAAGAGCATCACCGCGTAGAAGCAGGCGGCGGCCAGCACCACGGCCTGCGCCGTCAGCCAGGCCACGGGTGCCGATGTCGAAAAACGCCGGAGCAGCTCTTCCATACGGAGATCGTATGGACTGGCATCGGCTCTGCGCGTCGCCCCGGGGATGTATGCCGGATACGCCCCCGGGCCGATCGCCCGGGAAGAGGTGACGTCCGCCGGCCGACGCGGTGGATCACGGTCCGTTCCTAGGTTCGTGGCCATGACGAACGCACCGATGATCGAGCTTCACGACGCGACGAAGAAGTACGACGACGGCCCGCCCGCACTGGCCGGCGTCACCCTGTCCGTGGCGGCCGGTGAGTGCGTGGCGATCCTCGGCCATTCCGGCAGCGGCAAGTCCACGCTGCTGAACCTGATCGCGGGTCTGGACAAGCCTTCCAGCGGCACCGTGACCGTCGACGGCATCCGCGTCGACCAGCTCGGCGAGGCCGATTCGGCGAAGTACCGCCGGGCCTCCATCGGCATGGTCTTCCAGTTCTTCAACCTGCTGGACGACCTGACCGTGTTGGACAACGTCATGGTTCCGGCGCAGCTGGCCGGGATGGGCAAGGGCGAAGCGAAGCAGCGGGCCGTCGACCTGCTCGGCTCGCTGGGCATCGACCGGCACGCCAAGGCCTATCCGCAGCGGCTGTCCGGCGGGCAACGGCAGCGGGTGGCGGTGGCCAGGGCCCTGATGAACGACCCGGCGCTGCTGCTGGCCGATGAGCCGACCGGCGCGCTGGACTCGAGCTCGGCCGAGGACGTGCGCCAGCTGCTGCTGGAGCTGAACGCCGACGGCCAGACCATCCTGCTGGTGACCCACGACATCCAACTGGCCGCGAACACCGCGGGACGCACGATCGAGCTGGTGGACGGTGCCGTGGCCCGAGACGTGGTCAATCCGCTCAGCGGCGCCACCGCCACCGCCACCGCTCCCGCCAACGGCTCGGCGGGAGCGGTCCGATGAGCGCCCTGGGCAAGGTCGTGCGCTCCGGCGTCGGCCGGCGTCGGGTGCAGTCCCTCGTCATGGCCCTGACGACGTTCGCGGCCGTCACCTCCTCGGTGCTCTCGCTCGGTCTGCTGGCCGCCGTGCAGGCCCCGTTCGAGCACGCCTTCAAGGCCCGCAACGGCGCGCATCTGTCGGTCCAGTTCGACGGCTCGAAGGCCACTGCCGCGCAGGCCGCCGCCACCGCGCACGCCGCCGGCGTCACCGAGGCGTCCGGGCCGTACCCGGTCACCTCAGCCCTGAACACGAGCTTCGGTACGGACTGCACCGCGAACATCGCCCCGGGCATGCCGATGGCCGGTCGCGCCGACCAGCCGGTCATCGCCACCACCCGGCCCGACCTGGCCGCCACCTCCGGCCTGGACCATCTGGCCCTGGTCGATGGCAGGTGGCCGACCAGCGCGAACGAGATCGTCCTAGCTGCATGGGACCATCACTGCGCAGGCGGTTCCGTGGTGTTCGACTCGCTGCCGGGCAAGCCCTCGTTCAAGGTCGTCGGCCTGGCGAACTCGCTGACCAACACCGCGACCGGCTTCCTCACCGGCGACGGCTTCGCGCGGCTGACCGCCGCCGGCGCCAAGACCGACGAGCAGATGCTCTACCGGTTCGCCAAATCCGGGACCGACGCCGACCTCACCACGGACAAGCAGGCGATCGCCGCCGCCGCGCCGGCCGGCTCGGTCGAGAGCGGACAGTCCTACCTGGCCGCGGAGAAGCAGGCCATCGGCGCCACGGAGTCCTTCGTGCCGTTCCTGGTCGTCTTCGGCGTCCTCGGCCTGTTCCTGTCGGTGCTGATCATCGCGATCGTGGTCAGCGGCGCGGTGGTCTCGGGAATCCGGCGCATCGGGATCCTGAAGTCGCTCGGCTTCACCCCCTGGGAGGTGGCCCGCGCCTACGCCGCACAAGCCCTGATCCCGGCGACGATCGGCGTGCTGGGCGGCACACTGGCCGGCAACCTGCTGGCCGTTCCGGTCCTGGGCAAAGCCAGCAAGGAACTCGGTGCCGCCGGCACCGGCCTGCCGGTGTGGGTCAGCCTCGTCGTGCCGATCGGCACCCTGGTCATAGTCGGTGTCACCGCGCTCATCCCGGCACTTCGGGCCGGCCGCATGCCGGCGGTGCAGACCCTGGTCGTCGGCCGCGCCCCGAAGGCCCAGCGCGGCCAACGCGCGCAGCGCCTGGCAAGCAGGCTGCCGCTGCCCCGGCCGATGTCGCTGGGACTGGCCCAGCCGTTCGCCAAACCGGCCCGGACCGTGCTGGTCGGCGCCGCGGTGCTGTTCGGCGCGGTCAGCGTCACCTTCGCGATGGGATTGGAGACCGCGTTCACCAAGTACCAGGACGCGGGTACCACCGGCCTCAATGCCGCGTCGATGCTCGTGGTGCCCGCCGGCACGCCCGCCGGCCTACACTCCGCCGGCGGCCCCGCCAACCCCCACATGGACTCCACCGAGGTGGCCGCCGCGCTCGCTTCGGTCCCGGGCACGAAGGCCGCGTTCGGCTGGGGCGTCAGCGGCGCGACCATGATCGGCGCGTCGCCGGGGGACAATACGATGGTGGACACCACCACCGGCGACCTGTCCTGGACCAACGTGGAGCTGCTGCACGGCCGCTGGTACCAGAACCCCGGCGAAGCCGTGATCAACGACCACCTGGCCTCGTCGGCCGGGGTGCACGTCGGCGACACCGTCACCGTGGCGCAGGACAACAAGCGACTGCCGCTGCGGATCGTCGGCATCGACTTCGATGCCAGCGGCAACGCGATCGTGATGACCGACAATGACACGTTCACCGCCGCCGGTCTGACGCCGTACATCTCCCAGTTCAATGTCAAGCTGGCCGACAACGTCAGCGGCCCGGACTGGTCCGCCTCGGCCACCGCCGCGCTGACCCCGCTGCACGCCGCGGCCACCCCGAACATCACGTACGAGAACTACACGGTGCTGACCATGGTCGCCCTGGTGGCCACCCTCACGCTGATGATGATCGCGGTCGCCGCGCTCGGCGTGCTGAACACCGTGGTGCAGGACACCCGGGAACGGATCCACGACCTGGGGATTTTCAAGGCCCTCGGGATGACACCCAAGCAGACCATCGCGATGGTGCTGACCTCGGTGAGCCTCACCGGCCTGGTCGCAGGGCTGATCGGGGTCCCGATCGGGATGGCGGTGGAGAAGGCGACGCTGACCCAGATGGGGAACGCGATCGGCAGGAACCTGCCGCCGAGCGCGACCCACGTCTACACCGCCGGGATACTGCTCCCGCTGCTGGCCGGCGGGATCGCGATCGCCCTGCTCGGGGCACTGCTGCCGGCCGGCTGGGCGGCGCGCTCCCGGACTGCCACCGCGCTGCGGACCGAGTAGAACCGGTCGCTCGTAGCATTAATGTTTCTCCGCCTTGATCGGCGGGCGGGGCCCGGGGGACCTTGACACACTTCCAGTCAAGGTCCTCGGGCCCTCCTCCGGTGCTTGGGCCAGAGAGCCGGCGTACGCCGCCAGTGCCTTGATGAGCTGGCGGTATCTCTGTGTGGGCGCGCGGTTGGTCAGGGCTTTGATAACGCGGTGTTCCGGTCCGATGGGGTCGGGGTGGCCGATGGGGGAGAGCGGGGGCCGCATGGCGGGTGCCAGGCGCCATTCGCTGCCGGTGGCTTTGGCCCACACGACCGCGGACGCGCAGTCGCGCAGGAGCTCGTCCGTGAAGTGGTGCTTCCCGGGGCGCCTGGAGAGGGTCTGTACGGTCTTCGGTGTAACTCCCGATCAAGGAAGAACACCTGATGAGCGACGTGATCGTCTCTGCTGAGGCGGTTGAGGAAGTCCGGCCGGTCGACGGCTGGCGCGAGTACGACGACGCGGTGCCCATCGTCGCGACCACCCTGGAGCTGCTGGCCACCCGCGGGCCGCTCGGCCCGGTGTGGTGGCGCTACGGCCGCGACGGACGGCACTCCCTCATCGAGGCGCTGGAGAACCCGAACAACCGGGCCGCCTACGACCTGCGCCAAGCCGCCCGGGAGAAGAAGGCCCAGCAGGACCACCGCGAGCTGGGCCGATGGCGCGGTCGCGGGCGAGTGGCGGCATTCGAGGCGCGCCGGTAGCGCTTTTGCCGGCGGGCGGCCAGGAAGCGGGGTGCGAGTTTGGAGGCGCCGTCGCGGCGGACGACGGCATGGCTGAGTCCGAGCCGGGTGAAGATGCATACGTCGGCGATATGCCGAGCTGCTTAGGCTCCAGGCATGCGTGTGTTGATCGTGGAGGACGAGCCCTACCTGGCCGAAGCCGTCCGGGACGGTCTCCGGCTGGAAGCGATCGCCGCCGACATCGCCGGCGACGGCAACTCCGCTCTGGAACTGCTCAGCGTCAACTCCTACGACCTTGCGGTCCTCGACCGCGACGTCCCCGGCCCCTCCGGCGACGAGATCGCCCGACGAATCGTCGCCTCCGGCAGCGGCATCCCGATCCTCATGCTCACCGCTGCCGACCGGATCGACGACAAGGCGTCCGGGTTCGAGCTCGGCGCCGATGACTACCTCACCAAGCCGTTCGAGCTCCGGGAGCTCGTCATGCGGCTGCGGGCACTGAACCGCAGACGCGCGCACGCCCGACCCCCGGTCAGCGAGATCGCGGGCCTGCGGCTCGACCCCTTCCGCCGGCAGGTGTTCCGCGACGGACGCTACGTCGCGCTCACCCGGAAGCAGTTCGCAGTGCTCGAAGTCCTCGTCGCCGCCGAAGGCGGCATCGTCAGCGCCGAAGAACTCTTGGAGCGGGCCTGGGACGCCAACGCCGACCCCTTCACCAACGCCGTCCGCATCACCGTCTCCGGCCTGCGCAAACGACTCGGCGAACCATGGTTCGTCGCCACGGTACCCGGCGTCGGCTACCGAATCGATACCGGCATGGGTACCAGTTGCCCGGGCAGCACTCATGAATAGGCGTCCAGGGCTCAGCGCTCGCCTGAAACTCACCATCAGCTATGCCGGATTCCTCCTCATCGCCGGCACTCTCCTGCTGGCCGTGGTTTGGGTGTTCCTGCTGCGCTACGTACCCGACAGCCCCCAGGGCCTTCTCCGGGTCGCGCCCAACCGCTACCTCCTCCTGCACATGTTCGCCCCCGCCGCAGCCATGGCACTGGCCTTCCTGCTGGCGTTCGGCCTCCTGGGAGGATGGATCCTCGCTGGCCGGATGCTCGCACCACTCAGACCGATCGCAGACGCGGCACGGACGGCCGCGAACGGATCACTGTCCCACCGGATCCGCATGCAAGGTCCCCGAGACGAATTCCGCGAACTCGCCGACGCGTTCGACACCATGCTCGAACAACTCGAATCCCACGTCACCGAACAGCAACGATTCGCCGCGAACGCCTCCCACGAACTGCGCACCCCGCTGGCGATCTCGAAAACACTCCTCGACCTCGCCCGCAAGGACCCCAAGCGGGACCAGGGCGAACTCATCGAACGCCTCCACACCGTCAACACGCGGGCGATCGACCTCACTGATGCCCTCCTGCTTCTCAGCCGCGCCGACCGCAAGAGCTTCACCCGCGAGAGCGTCGACCTGTCCCTCATCGCCGAAGAAGCCGCCGAAACGCTGTTGGAGCGGTTGAGGATCGCGCGGGAGACGGTGGCCGAGGTGCTCGCCGAGATGACTCCGGAGGCGATCACAGTGATGGTCGTGCCCGCAGAGGCGGTCGGCGACGAGCGCGCGGCGTCGGCGTATGCGGGGGCTGAGCGGCGGGTGATCGGGGTGCTGGCGGTGCCGAAGTGGCAGCCCGGGATGGGGGCGGACCTGCTGCCCCAGGTGTATCGGGACATCGTCGAGGTGGTGGCCGATGCGCCAGGGCCGGTCCGTGCCAAGCAGATCGTGCCCAGGATCGGACTGCCGGCTGAGACCGGGAAGATCGAGGGCACGCGGTCGAAGCTGAAGCGGCTGGTGGAGCGGGGCTGGCTGGACGAGGACGCCCCGGGACTGTTCACTCCGGCCCGTCACCGAACGGCTGGCTCGCCCAACTCCCTTTAGCAGCAGGGCTCTTCCGCCTACATTCGAGGGTGCGAACCATGTCGGATGCAGGACGGGAAGAGCCCTGGAGATGAAACAGTACGACACCGATGCCACCGCTGACCCGTTTGCCCGCTCGGTCAGCGCCTTCGAGACGCTGATGTGCTCCCTGTCGGGTGGCGAGGCGGGAACGTGGACTCATGCCGAGCTGGAGGAACGCCTGGAGGTAGCCGGGCGGGAGCTGTTGCGGCGGCTGCTGCAGGACCACCTGGACCTGCGCGCGGTGCGGGAGGAGGAACAGGTCCGTGCCAGTGTCGGTCCGGTCGTCGTGGGGCCGGAGGGGCGGGTGCGGCCCTGGCGGGAGACAGGACACTCGCGCTGGTTGGCCAGCGTGTTCGGGCTGGTCCGGGTCACCCGCATCGCCCACAGGGGCCCCGGCGTCTGCAATGTCCATCCGGCCGACGCTGGGCTGTCGCTGACGGTGGGGCGGCACTGGCTGGGTCTGCGGCGGCTCGCGGTCACCGAAGCCGTGCGGGGGTCGTTCGACCAGGCCAGGGACGCGGTCGAGCGCCGCTGCGGGAAGGTACTCGGCAAACGGCGGCTCGAAGAACTCGTGGTCGCCGCGGCCGTCGACGTCGACGACTTCTACCAGGCGATGATCCCCGTCCCGTGCAGCCGGGACATGCCTCTGGTCCTCCAGGCCGACGGCAAGGGCGTGGTCATGCGGCCCGAGGCCCTGCGTGAGGCCACCCGCCGGGCCGCCGCCAAAGCCGCCGCCGGTGGCCATCGGGGTCGGCTCGCGCCGGGCGAGAAACCAAACCGCAAGCGAATGGCGACCGTGGCCTGCGTCTTCGATACCCGGCCGGCCCGAAGACGCCCCCACGACGTGATCCACCCGCCCGGCGGGCGCAGCGGCGAACGCCCCATCCGCCCGGGGCCGAAGGCCGAGCACAAGTGGTGCACCGCCTCCCTGGTCCGCCCGCCCGAACAGCTCATCGCCGACGCCTTCGAGCAGGCCGAAGCCCGCGACCCGAAGCACCTGAGTCCCTGGCTCGTCCTTGTCGACGGCGCCCGCCACCAGCTCGACCTGATCACCGGCGAGACCGCCCGACGCGGCGTCACGGTCCACGTCCTGCTGGACTTCGTCCACGTTGCCGAGTACGTGTGGGCCGCCGCACACGCCTTCCACAAGCCCGGCACCGCCGAGGCCGAAGCCTGGGCTGCCGATCATCTGACCGCGATCCTGGCAGGTCACGCCGCCCGAACCGCCGACGAGATGACCGCCCAGGCCGGCCGGGAAGGACTACCGGCAGCCCGGCGCGAGGCCGTCGACACCTGCCACCGCTACCTGACCGGCCACATTGACCAGCTCCGCTACGACACCGCGCTCGACAAAGGGTGGCCGATCGCGACGGGCGCGGTCGAAGGCGCCTGTCGCCACCTGATCGCCGACCGCCTCGACATCACCGGTGCCCGCTGGGGCCTTTCCGGAGCCGAAGCCGTCCTCCGGCTCCGCACCCTGGTCGCCAAGGGCGACCTCGACTCCTACTGGCGCTTCCACACCGCCCGCGAGCACGGGCGCATCTACCCCACCCCTGACCAGCAGGGCTTCGAACTCACCGCTTGATCACGGGCCAGCTTGCGGACAGACTGCGACCCATGAGGTTCACAGGAGTGCCCGCCGACACGCAGACCACCGGCGTCGAGGCGGACCTCTCCTTGCGGCGGCAGGCTCATCAGTGAGCGCCAGCCTGCCCCACTTCCGCTACCACCCCGACCCCGTCGCAAGCGGGTCCGTCCGCGAGAGCGCCGCGACCTGCGCCTGTTGCAACCACAGCACGGGGTGGATCTACACCGCGACCTTCTACACCACCCAAGACGTCAGCGGGAGATTCTGCCCCTGGTGCATCGCCGACGGCAGAGCCGCTGAACGATTCGAAGGCGAATTCACCGACGCATACGGGCTCGACGGCGTCAGCGAGGAGACCCTGGAGCAGGTCACACGCCGCACCCCTGGCTTCCACGCCTGGCAGGATCCGCACTGGCTTGTCCACTGCAACGATGCGGCCGCATTCATCGGCGAGGTCGGATACACCGAACTGGCGGCCCACCCCGAGGCACTCGACCAGCTCCGGCTCGACCTGCGTATGGGCGGATGGCACGACGCGTCCCAGCTTGAGAACTTCCTGGCCCACCTTGGGCAGGGGGCAAGCGCCATGCTCTTCCGCTGCACTATCTGCGGCACCCATCTCGCCTACGCCGACGCTTCGTAGCCACGGCCCAGCTCGGCACGCGCCCTTCCCTTCAGAGGATCTGCACCCTTCGAAGAATTGGCTCCGAACTCGAAGCCCGGGTTCGACAGTCTGCGGGCACACGACCGGGTCTGATCGGTTGTCTTCGCTGGTCAGCATGATTTGAGTGGTCTAGAGCAGGTCAGGGGTGCGGACATGCGGGTTTGCTGATCTGGCCGCCGTGAACTGGGGTTTTGCCGCATCCTGCGGGCATGTACGTGCGGAAGACCCAGTGCCGGAACCGGGACGGCAGTGTGGTGCGCTATGTGCAACTGGCGACGAACCGGCGCGTTGGCGGCACGACACAGGCCGTTCAGCGAACTTCGGGCGTCTTCGCCCGCCGCTCGGCGCGGCCGTTCGCCCGCCGATCGTCGCAGCTCCGCCAGATGGCGCGAAACTGCAGGTAAGCGCCTTGATGGTGAACCCGCGGCGGGTCGTGGGCAGCTGCCCGGCCCCGGTCGGTCGACCGTACGGCGGCCGGAACCGGCCGTTCGTCGTGCGCAGCGCCCGCACCGAGGGGCGAACCGTGGGCCGAGTGCTCCGTGGCACCGGCGCTGCGGCGGCAGTTGGCGGATGTCCGGGTGCCGCCGCGACGCGAGTGTCGGATCAGCGCGCCCCGACCGGGGGCGACAAGCACCTGTTCGAAGGACCACCATGACCGAGCTCACCCGACCCCGGCCGGGCCGAAGACGATGCCGTACTGATCACCGGAACCGTTCTCCATCGTGGCGAGGGCCGGCCGGTGGTCACGAAAGTCGGAGAACCCGCTGAACCACACTGCTGTGCAGCGCGTAAGACGGTGCGTCAGAGGGAAGCCGAACAGAGGAGTGAGCCCGTGCGCGCAGCGTACATCGAGTCCTACGGAGCCATCGACGACGTCGTCCGGGTCGGTGATCGGCCTGAACCGGCCGTCGGCGCCGACCAGGTGCTCATCCGGGTCCGCCGGGCGAGCGTGAACCCGATCGACCACATCGTCGCCTCCGGGGCCCTGCGGACCGTGGCCCCGGTCGAGTTGCCGCTGATCCTCGGCAACGACGTGGCAGGTGTGGTGGTCGGGCGGGGCGAGGCGGTCACCCGTTTCGAGGTCGGCGACGAGGTCTGGTCCCGGGTCGATCCGACCACCTCCGGAACCTTCGCCGACCACGTCGCGGTCGACCAGGCCCTGGTCGCGCTCAAGCCACCGACCATCGGATTCGACGAGGCGGCCTCGCTTCCGCTGGTCGCGCTGACGGCATGGCAGGGCCTGGTCGAGCGGGCGGGCCTGGGCGCGAACCAGAAGGTCCTGATCCACGCGGGGTCGGGCGGGGTGGGCTCCGTCGCCATCCAGCTGGCTCGGCACCTGGGCGCCCACGTCACCACCACGGTCTCCGCCGAGGCCGCAGCGCAAGCCCGGGAGCACGGTGCCCACCAGGTCGTCGACTACCGGACGCAGAGGTTCGAGGAGGTCGACGGCGACTTCGACGTGGTGCTGGACACCCTGGGCGGCGAGACCCAGGAGCGGTCGTACGGCGTGCTGAAGCCCGGCGGCGTCCTGGTCTCCACCGTGTGGGTCCCCGATGCCCAGGAGCGGGCCGCCCGCCACGGCATCCGCGTCGAGCCGTTCTTCATGCGTCCCAGCGGCGAACAGCTGGCGCAACTCGCCGCCCTCGTCGAGTCCGGCGCCGTCCGACCGTACCTCGACCGCTCCTACGACCTGACCGAGACCGCTGACGCCCTCCGCTACAGCGCCTCGAAGCGCGCCAAGGGAAAGATCGTCATCGCCGTCTCCTGATCCCTCCCCACTCGCCGTTCCACCAGAAGACGCCCATGGCCTCCGACATCCGTCGTACACGCCATCTCCCGCCTCCGAAGGGCGATTCCAGCATGTTCCACATCCAGCTCGGCCCGTCCGATGTCGAGGTGGTCGACGCACTCGTCTCGACCGTCGCGAGACGCTACCCGGCGGCCGATGACGCCGAATTCCTCAGGAACTCCACGGTCCTCGCGCAGCAGCTGCCGGCCCGGCTCCGCATGTCGCTCAACACCTTCCGATTGACCGAACCGGCCGGTGCGTGCCGGATCTCCGGGTTCCCGGTGGCTGACGACCGGATCGGCGAGACGCCGCGGCACTGGGCGGACACCGCCGGTCGGCCCGGCCCGGCCCTGCGTGAGGAGTTCTTCTTCGTCCTGTGCTCCTCGCTGCTCGGTGACGTGTTCGGCTGGGCGAGCCAGCAGGCGGGCCGGCTGGTGCACGAGGTCGTGCCGATCCCGGAACACGAAGGGCTACAGATCAACTCCGGCAGCAGCACGGCCCTGTTGTGGCACACGGAGGACGCGTTCCACCCCTACCGGGCCGACTACGTCGGGCTGATGTGCCTGCGCAACCCCCAGCGGGCGGAGACCACGATGGCGTGCATCGGGGACGTCGAACTCGACGGTGCGGACGCCGAGATCCTCTTCGAGCCCCGGTTCGTGCTCCGCCCGGACGAGGCCCACCTGCCCCGGAACGGCAACCCGAGGCCGCCGGCGGACCCGGGGCACGCCGAGGTGATCGCCCGCGGCCACGCCCGCATCGAGCGGATGCTGAGCCATCCGCAGAAGGTCGCCCTGCTCTTCGGCGATCCGGCCTCGCCCTACCTCAGGCTGGACTCCGCCGAGGTGGAACGAACCGACGACCGCGACGCCATGGCGGCGCTCGACCGTCTGCTGGCAGCCGTGGACGAGCAGTTGAACGGCGTCGTCCTGGAACCCGGCGACCTGTTGTTCGTCGACAACTTCCGTGCGGTCCACGGACGGCAGCCGTTCGCCGCCAACTACGACGGCCGCGACCGCTGGCTGAAGCGGGTCAACATCACCCGCGACCTGCGTCGATCGCGCGACGCGCGGATCTCGACCGACGACCGCATCGTCCACTGACCGTCAGGAAAGACAACAGAGAAAGGCAGGTTTTCGCATGACCGACATGGTCGAACGGGCCGCCCCTCCGCCCGCATCCGAACGTTACGCGGGACCGCAGCTGGCCGGCGGGCCGGACGGACCGGCCGAGCTGCGCCGGCTCCTCGACATCGTCCTGACCTCCCTGGTCGACGGCGGCGCCGCACGCGGCGGCCCGCTCCCGGCCGGCGACCCGTCCGAGTTGAGGCGCGAGGTGCGGGCCTCGCTGGGTGAGGTGCTGCCGAAGGAGGGCGCAGGGCCGGGCGTGCTCGGACCGATGGCCCGGACCTTCGCCTGGGGCGCCGCCGACCTGGCCGACCCCGCCTGGTCGGCGCACCTGCTCTGTCCCCCGCTGGCCCTGTCGGTCGCCGCCGACGTGACGGCGACGGCCCTCAACGCCGATCTGGCCTCCTGGGACCAGACGCCGGCCGGGATCGTGCTCGAGGACGAGATCATGGCCGCCCTGGCCGAGCTGGTTGGCTTCGACCCCGCCGCCGCGGCCGGTGTCATCACCTCGGGCGGTACCGAGTCCAACTTCATGGGTCTGCTGCTGGCACGCGACGCGGTGCGGCCGCGGTACTCCGGTGCGGCAGGCGGGCCCGGTCATGACGGCGGGCGCCTGAAGATCTTCGCGTCACGGGTGGCCCACGTCTCCGTCCAGCGCAACGCCGCGCTGCTCGGCCTCGGCACGTCCGCCGTGGTGCCGGTCGACGTGGACGAGCGCTACCGGATGGATCCCCAGGCCCTGAGCATGGCGATGAAGCGGGCCAGGGCCGCCGGTGACGTGCCCCTTCTCGTGGTCGCCACCGCCGGCACCACCGACTTCGGCTCGATCGATCCGCTGCGCGAGATCGTGCCGATCGCCCGCACCTACGGCGCCTCAGTGCACGTGGACGCCGCGTACGGCGGTGGCGTGCTGTTCTCCGAGCGGCTGTCCGGCCTGCTGAACCACATCGACACCGTCGACAGCGTCGCGCTCGACCTGCACAAGTTCGGTTGGCAGCCGGTCGGTGCGGGGGCGTTCCTCGCCCGGCGGGCGAAGACCTTCGACCCGCTGGCGGTCCGGGCGGCCTACCTCAACCCGGAGGACGACGAGGAGGCGGGCTACACCAGCAACCTCGGCCGCTCGCTCCTCACCACCCGCCGCGGTGACGTGTTCAAGATCGCGGTGACCCTGCGGGCGCTGGGCCGCTCCGGTCTCGGCGCCCTGGTCGAGACCTGCTGCGACCGGGCCCGCTACGCCGCCGACCGCGTTCGGGCGGAGCCGCGCCTGGAGCTCGTCACCGAACCGACCCTGTCGACCGTGGTCTTCCGCTACCGGCCGACCGAGGACGACCCGGCGATCTCCGACCGGATCAACGCGGGCCTGCGCCGCCGCCTCCTGCGCAGCGGCACCGCGGTCATCGGCCGCACCGACCTGACCGGTGAGCCGGGCGGGATCCGGCTCAAGTTCACCACCCTCAACCCGAGGACCACCGAGGCCGACGTGCGCGGACTCGTCGAGTCCGTGATCGCGGCCGGGGCGGCCGAGGAGGCCCAGTGCACCGACCGGATGAACACCGAAGTCAACTGACAGCACGTGAGGAGACACCTGTCGTGAACCCGACCATCGACCTTCCCGACCACACCGCCTTCGTCCTGCCGGACCGGGACGCGCTCGTCAGCGCGGCGGCCGTCCTCCAGCAGTGCGAGGAGGCCGTGACCGGTTGCGCCTCCGCCGTCTTCGACGAGCCCGAGCCGATCGAGATGCTCTCGGAGGTGTGCCGGGACATGGACTGCGCCGACGTCCTGGCGGTGACCCGGCGCGTCCTGACCCGACGCAGCGACCCCGACCCCGAGCTGCTCCGCGCGCAGCTCGCGGCCTGCCTGGTGGCCCTGCGACTGAGCCACGAGCTGTGCAGCAGCCACGCCGAGGAGTACCCGCAGGCCCGCACCTGCTCGAACGCGACCGTCCACGGCATCGAGGCGTGCCGCCGCCTGCTCGGCGAGCTGCGCCGGTGACGGCCTTCTCCCTGCGCGACCCGGAAGGAAACAACCATGCTCCACTCACCTGACAACAAGAACGAGAACGGCACCGCCACCGACTCCGACCTGGCGGGCGTCCTCGACCCCGACTTCCTGGCCCTGGGCCTCGGCGGCACCAACATGATGGCGACGCTGTGGAGCGTCGCCATGGGCCGACGGGCGGTGGGCGTTGAGATGCGCGGCGACCCGTTCCTCGGCGTGCACTGGAACATCCGCGAGGACCTTTACCACCAGTTCGGCCTGATCGACCAGTTGATGGTGGAGCGGTACGGCGAGGACCGGGTGCCGCGCCGGGCCGACGGCCGGCTGTTCCGCCTCGCCGAGTGCTTCCGCAGCGCGGACACCTGCGCCGGGGACATCGTCGCGGATGAGATCATCGACGGCTTCGACAAGGACCAGCACATTTCCGGCGGCATCCAGCACGTCGAGTTCATCGACGACCGGTTCAGGGGCGGCCGCCCGAACCGTGAGATCACCGTGCTCTCACCCCCGGAGCCGCCGGAGCGGCCCGACAGCACCATGATCCGCGGTGACGTCGCCGACATGCTCAACGGTGCGTCCACCTTCCAGGCGGAGGCCGCGGCGACGTTGACCCTGATGCGCCGGTACCTGGAACGGATCGAGGAGCAGGACCTGGCCCAGGGCCACGAACCCCGGGTCCGGCTCTTCTCGCGCCACCGGGTCGTCACCACGGAGGGCGACGGTTTCCTCCGGCTTCCCGACGGCCGGCTGCGGATCCGCATCGAGCCGCTCCAGGAGTACGACTTCAAGGGCAGGTTCGTCCGGGTGCGCGCGCCCGGCAGCGAGACCATCGAGATCGGCGTTCCGGAGCTGTTCGTGATCGCCCAGGGCTTCCACAGCAGCGACGCGAAGCGGCTGGGCTTCCAGCAGCAGGACGTGGAGGTGGACCACCAGGACGGCCGCGGGCCGGTGGTGGCCCAGGCGGACTTCGTGGCCGGGCTGATGGAGGTGCTGATCGACGGGCGACTGCGCCGCCGGATCTCCTCGATGTTCGACGCCGACGGCAGGGAGTACTGGGTCCGGCAGATCGCGGTGGGCCACGAGAACGACCCGGAGGTGGGTTGGGTCCTGGTCCAGGTCCCCGACCACATGTCGTTCGATCCCATCGAGGCGGGACTGATCCCGGTCGGCACCGACCCGGAGTCGCCCGAGTACTTCGCCGCCTACCAGCACCTGATCTTCGAGTTCTACATCGGGCAGGCCTCCGAGGTCCTCGAACTCCCGAGGTCCGAGCTGGCGAAGGTGCAGATGGCCTACGGGCCGAAGCTGTTCAGCCTGGTCGAGCGGATGGGCGACGACGCGCTCATCGCGGCCAACGGCGTGGTCGCCGGCGACTCCTTCGGCAACGGACACTTCCTGACCAGCGGTGGCGCGATGACGGGCATGATCGGCCACAGCGCCCGGATCCTCCAGTACTGGCAGTCACGCGACGCCGGCAGCTCCCCGGAGGAGGCGATCCGCTGGCTCGCGGACCGCATCAAGGAGGACACCCAGGCCTGGCTGGACGTCAGCGCCCAGGAGTACAGCCAGGCCGTGCCGATCAACTTCGGCGCGGAGCGCATCCAGCAGATCACCGCGGCGAGCGGCATCGACGTCAACGACCGGGCGCACGGCATCGACTCCTCCCGGCGCAAGCGGCACTCCCTCCTGCCGCTGGACGCCTCGGACTGGCGCAAGCGCACCCTGCGCAACGGCAAGGTGCTGTCGGCGCCGCTGCCGGAGTTGCAGCCGACGCACCCCGCCCTGCGCGGGACCGCCGTCTGACGACCCGCACCGCTTCCCTCTCACCCGAAACGGAGCCATCGTGAGTCCCTTCACCACCGACCCGGTCGAGGACCGGACCTCCCCCCGCGAAGCGCGTCACCGTCGGTACCTCATGTGCCGACCGACGCACTTCGAGGTCACCTACCGCATCAACCCGTGGATGGACCCCGCCAAGCCCGTGGACGCCGGCCTCGCCGTCGCCCAGTGGGAGCGGCTGCGCGAGGTGTACCTGGGTCTCGGCCACCAGGTGGACCTGATTGAGCCGCTGCCCGGGTTGCCGGACATGGTCTACGCGGCCAACGGCGCCACCGTGATCGACGGACGGGTGCTCGGAGCACGGTTCCGGAACCCGGAACGGGCCGCCGAAGGACCCGCCTACCAGGAGTGGTTCCGCACCCACGGCTACACCGACGTCCTCGACCCGCGCCACGTCAACGAGGGCGAGGGGGACTTCCTGGTCACCGGCGGCTGGATACTGGCGGGCACCGGGTTCCGCACCGATCCGCAAGGGCACGCGGAGGCGCAGGAGTTCTTCGGGCGCCCGGTGATCGGCCTGGAGCTGGTCGATCCCCGGTACTACCACCTGGACACCGCCCTGGCCGTGCTCGACGACGACGAGGTCATGTACCACCCGGCCGCGTTCTCGCCGGGCAGCCGGGCCGTGCTGGAGCGGCTCTTCCCCACCGCCGTGCTCGCGAGCGGGGCCGACGCCGAGGTCTTCGGCCTCAACGCGGTCAGCGACGGCCGCAACGTGGTGCTGCCGCAGGCCGCCACCGGTCTGGCGGAGCAGCTGCGGCGGCGCGGCTTCGAACCGATCGGGGTGGACCTGTCCGAGCTACTCAAGGGCGGTGGCAGCGTGAAGTGCTGCACGCTCGACGTACGGGACCCGTGCTGACGGCAGCGCGGAGAGGCGGCTCGCGATGGTGACGCACGCACCGGACTTCACCCTTGCCGTCGTCATGGCGGACATCGCGCTCGTCCTGGCGGCCGGGCTGGTCCTGGCCCGGCCGCTGCGCCGCCTGCGCCAGCCGCCGGTGGTGGCGGAGATCGCCGTGGGGATCGTGCTCGGCCCGAGCGTACTCGGGCTGCTGCCCGGCGAACTGCCACAGCGGATCTTCCCCCCGGCCGGGCGCCCGCTGCTGTCGGCCATCGCGGAAGTGGGCCTGCTGCTTTTCATGTTCATGGTCGGCTGGGAGCTCGACCTCCCGTCGCTCCGCTCCCGGCGCGCCTCGGTCGCCGCGGTGTCACTGTCGTCGCTGGCCGTGCCGTTCCTGCTCGGGTCGGCCCTGGCGGTGGCACTCTACGATGGGCATCGCCAAGTGGCCGGGCACCAGGTCGGCCGGCTGCCCTTCGTGCTGTTCATCGGGACGGCGATGTCCATCACCGCCTTCCCGGTGCTGGCGCGCATCCTGGTGGAGCACCGGTTGCAGTCCACCGCCCCGGGCCTGCTGGCCATGACCAGCGCGGCGGTCGGCGATGTACTGGCCTGGTCGATGCTCGCGGTGGTCACGGCCGTCGCCACCGCGAGCGGGTCTCGGGGGCTACTGTCCACACTGGGCGG
This sequence comes from Kitasatospora sp. NPDC001660, assembly GCF_053596725.1. NCBI lineage: Bacteria > Bacillati > Actinomycetota > Actinomycetes > Kitasatosporales > Streptomycetaceae > Kitasatospora > Kitasatospora sp. NPDC001660. Next base: position 52,250 of record NZ_JBSFGU010000044.1, read on the forward strand.
ATTCGCCGTCCTCCTGGCGCTGCTGGGACTGGTGGTGCGCCCGCTGCTGCGCCGGTGGCTGGCTGCCGGCACCGCAGGGGGCCGGCCGGTTCCCGCGCTGCTGGCCGTCATCTGCGCGGGGATCCTGCTCAGCGGCTATGCCAGCTCGTGGATCGGGATCGACGCCGTCTTCGGCGCCTTCGCCTTCGGGGTCGTCACCCCCGGGCAGCCGCGGGAGTACCTGATGCGGCACCTGCGAGAACCGCTGGAGCGAGCCGGCTCGCTGCTGCTGCCGGTGTTCTTCGTCGTCACCGGCCTGTCGGTGGACCTCGGGCAGCTGGGCGCCACCGGACTCCTGGAACTGCTGGCCGTCGTCGCCGTCGCCTGCGTCGGCAAGGTGTTCGGGGCGGCCGTTCCGGCGCGGCTGACCGGCCTGGGCTGGCGGGACGCGCGCGTGGTGGGGGTACTGATGAACACCCGCGGGCTGACCGAACTCGTGATCCTCAAGGTTGGCGTGGAACTGGGCGTGCTGGACGGCCGGTTGTTCACGATCATGGTGCTGATGGCGCTGATCACCACGATGGCGGCCGGTCCGCTGCTGCCGAAGAGGACCGCCGGAGTCCTCGCCGGGGCGTCCTGAACGGCCCGTGGCGCACACGAACGGGGGTGGGTGGCTGCTGACAGCGACCCGCCCCCTCGCCTTTCCGGGCGGCCGTCAGGGCAGCAGGCCGTGCTCGGCCAACGTTGCTGCAGATTGCCGTCTCCCGTGCCCACCGGGCAGGGGCGATCCCCCTACGGCCAGCCGGGCCAGCCGGGGAATCGAGCACCGCACCGACAAGCGCCCGCAGCTGTTCGACCTGCGACCTGCGCGACTCCGGGACATCGATCGGGTCGGCCATCCTGGACGCCGATGACGACCAACTGGCGGCAACCCCTGGTCGTCAGCGGCACGGATCACGGCCAATGTCGGCGTCGGTTGGAACCGGGTTCAGGCACGGATTTCGTGAAGTCGATCGTGCTTCCGTGCGCCGGTGACGCTCCGTCATCTCAGGGTGGAAGCTGACCGCGTGTGAGGAGATATCCGTTCTGCTCCCGCATCTCGCGGGGATGCGGGTCTAGTGCATGGAGGTACGGGACGGCCTCGTGGTGATCGAAGCATCGACACCGGAGGACGTGCTCATGCCGTGTCCCGGCTGCGGGACACGGTCCGGCCGGGCGCACAGCCGGTACGGTCGACGGCTGGCGGACGCGCCGTGCGGCGGCCGAGGCGTTGTGATCGAACTGTCGGTCCGCCGGCTGTTCTGCGACAACCGCGAGTGCCTGCGGGTGACCTTCGTCGAGCAGATAGACGGGCTGACCTGCCGCTACGGCCGCCGAACGCCCGTCCTGCAGCGGCTGCTCAGCGCGCTGGGCGTCGTCCTGGCCGCCCGCGCCGTCGTCCGCCTGGCCCTGCTGCTCGGCGTCACGGTCAGCCGGATGACCGTCCTGCGCCTGGTCATGGCACTGCCGGACCCCGCCTGGACGACCCCGCGGGTGCTCGGCATCGACGAGTTCGCCACCAGGAAGGGCCGCCGCTACGGCACCATCCTGGTCGACTGCGAGACCCACCAACCCCTCGACCTGCTGCCCGACCGCGACGTGGACAGCGTCGCCGCGTGGCTGCGCGAGCACCCCGGCGTCGAGATCATCTGCCGCGACCGCGCGACCGTCTTCGCCGATGGCGCCCACACCGGCGCCCCGAACGCCCAGCACTGCGCGGACAAATGGCACGTCTGGCACAACCTCGGCGAGGCCGTCGAACGCCTCGTCTCCCGCCACCGCTCCCTCCTGCGCGACCTTGTCGAACCCGCGCCCGAACCCGAGCCGCCCGAGCTGGTGCCTCCACCGATCGAGACGATCGAAGCCGTGGATGCACCGCCCGAGCCCTACCCGCAGGGGAAGTTCCTCGACCGGCTCCGCGACACCCACGCCGCCGTCCGCGCTCACGTCGAACAGGGCCTGAGCCTGCGCGAGACCGCCAGGCGCCTCGGCCTCGGGCGCAACACCGTCCGCAAGTACGCCCGCGCTGCCAGCCCCGAGGCCATGCTGCACGGCCAGTGGCAGAACCGGTCCAGCAAGCTCGACCGGTTCAAGCCCTACCTCGACCAGCGCATCGCCGAGGGCTGCACGAACGTGTCCCGGCTCCACCGCGAGCTGCAAGAACGGGGGGCGCAATGCAGTTACAGCACCCTGCGCGACTACGTTCGGCCGCTCCGTCCCGACCGGGCTGCCGGGAGCACGCCGCCGATCGCCCGTCCGCCCTCACCCCGCCAAGCCACCGGCTGGATCATGAGCCACCCCGACCACCTACGTGAGGGCGACCAACAGCAGCTCAAGACCCTGCTGGCCCGCTCACCCGAACTGACGGCCGCCGCCGGACACGTCCGCACCTTCGCGACCATCATGACCAACCGCGAAGGAGGTCGGCTTCGACATTGGATCGCTGACGTCTGCGCAGACGAACAGGCCGGGCTGGCCGGCTTCGCCGCCGGACTGCTCCCCGACCTCGACGCCGTCGTCTACGGCATGAGCACCGACTGGTCATCCGGCCCAGGCGAAGGCCGCGTAAACGACCTGAAGGCGCTCAAGCGCAGCATGTTCGGCAGAGCGAAGCCACCGCTGCTGCGCAAGCGGCTCCTCCTGACCGCGGCCAGCCGACGACCACCCGTGTGACCGAGCGCGCTAATTTGCGGACCGAGAGCGCTGCCGTGCCCGAGTTCAGCGGCGGGTTGGCTGGCAGCGCTCGATGCGGTCGAGGTCGCCGGCGAGAAGGTCGCGGTGGCTGATGGTGAAGTCTCCGTTGAGCAGGGCGTCTCCTCCGCCGTAGTACTGGCCCACGACAGCGGCGGGGAGGAAGGAGCGCAGGCTGTGGCGCATGCCCTTGGGGTAGTCAACGATCTCGCCCCAGTCGGCGGGAGCCTGGTCGGTGGACAGCAGGACCCAGTGATCGACGGGGACGACAGCGTCGAGATCGGGTACTGCTCCGGTGTGGCTGTCCAGCGCGGGCACGGTCAGCTGGTCGGGGTCGAGGGGCGAGTACCACAGCAGTAGGGGTTTGGCGCGCTGTGCGTCTGCGTTGTCGAAGCAGCAGAGGGCGACGGTGTGGTCGGGGAAGTGGTCGGCGTAGAAGCGCAGAAGGTCCGGGTCGAGGGATGGACGCCGGTGTGCTGGCACCTGCTGCAGTGCGGCTGGGATCGCGGTGGGGTCAGCGGCCAGGAGCACCGTGTAGACGTCGTGCTCGAAAACCTGGACGGCCTCCGGCTCCGCGCTCATCCACGCGATCTCGTCGACTGCGACGGCGATGGGTCGAACGGCGGCAACCATGCGCTCCAGGACGTCGCCACTGCGTCCGACAGAGAGGAAGTGCCCTGGGGTCAGCTGCTTGGTGGGCAGGTGCAGCAGCATTGCATTCGGACCACCGGCGAGGTTGACGGCGGTGTTCTGGTAGCCCAGGACATGAATGAGGCCGTGCACTGGGTGGTGTTGCCGACCGCAATACACGATCGTGCCGGAGAACGCGGCCTCACTGGTCGAGATGCACATGGTGGCAAGGTAGCGCCCCCGTTCGTGCGGGAACCGGGGGGGCTGCAAGACTCCCGTTCTCAGTCGCACACAGATCGTCACGGCCTGCTGATCGCCTTCACGGAATCTGTGCCTGAACCAGATCATGCCGATTCGCAGGGGACAACAAGGCGTGAACCGGTAAACGAGGCGCATCACCACCCCGGGCCGCCCTTCATTCCGTCGGGGTCGCCCGCGTACCAGGCGTCGTCGCGGACCGGGATCGGGCCGGGCAGGCCAACGGCGGGGGCGGCCTTGGCGAGTGCCGTCGTGTCGCCATCGTCATCGATGCACGCCGCGGACACGAATGACCCTCATGCCTGACCCGGA
>NZ_JBSFGU010000045.1:0-55936 GCF_053596725.1 Kitasatospora sp. NPDC001660
CTGGAGGCGATCGCCTACGTGCACGTCGCGGGCGGCACGATGGTCGACGGCGTCTGGCACGACACCCACGCCCACCCCGTCACCGAACCGGTGCTCACGGGCGTCCGACGTTCAGCGAGTACCGCGTCAGCTGCGGGAGCCGCGGCGACGGGCGATCACCAGCGCGCCGCCACCGACGGCGAGCAGCGCGGCGCCGCCGGCGCCGTAGGCGATCATCTGGCTGCTGTTGCCACCCGTGCTGGCCAGGGTCGGGGCGGCCTTGGTCGAGACCGGCTTGGCGCTCGGCTTGCCGACCGGGGCGGTCGTGTCGGCGCTGTCCGTCGGGGCGGACGGGGCCGGCGCGGCCGGGGAGGCCGACGGGGTGCCGGTGGTGGCCGGCGCCGACGGCTTGGTGCTGGTGGAGGCCGAGGGCGAGGCGCTGGTCGACGGCGTCGTCGTGGCCGTGGGCGTCCCGGTCGGGTGCGGGGTGGCGGTGGCCGTGGGCGAGGCCGAGGAGGTCGGCGTGCCGGTCGGGGTCGGCGTGCCCGTGGGGGTCGACGTCCCGGTCGGGGTCGGGGTCGGCGTGCAGGCCTTGCCGCCGTTCCAGGCCGTGATCAGGTCGTTCGGGAAGACACCGTTCGGGTATCGCGGCAGCGGGTTGGCGACCCCGTCGAACTTCTGGTCGTTGTTGTACAGGTCGATCTGGCCGAAGCACTTCGGCAGGTGGGCGCTGACGTCCAGGGTCGCCTGGCGGTGGCCGCTGTTGAGCGTGGTGGTCGCCCAGCCGAGGAAGGTCTGCTTGCCCGAGGTGGCCCAGGTCGGGCCCTCGGTGTCGTACGAGGCCAGCGAGACCTCGTAGTCGCAGCCCTCCGTGATGTCGCCGACGAGGCGGACCTGGACCACGCCGTGCGGCTGGTTCATCCGGCCCTCGTCGGCCCAGGACTTGCCGCCGTCCACCGAGTACTGCACGTTGACGTCGCCGCAGCCGCGCTCGGCCTGGGCGTTCGCGGTGCCGGCGGTGAGGAGCGGGGCGCCGATGGCTATGCCGAGAGCGGCGAGGGCCGGAAGGCTCCGGCGCAGGGGTTGGTGCACGAGGAAGCTCCCTAGGAGTTGTGCGGTTCGAGTGGGACTCACCGCTCCCCCGGTGGCGATCCGGACGGACCGTCACCGGAACTGAGCAGACGTGAAGTCGTGACCGTACCTGATGGCCCGGGAGCACCGTGCATCCAGGTCGGCGCCGGGGGCGTGGGAGCCGGTCAGGAGCGTCAGGCGGCGTGCGCGCGGTACTCCGGGTCCTCGGCGAGTTCGGCGAGGAGTGCGTCCAGCTTGGCCCGGTCGACCGAGGGCATCACGAAGACGTGTACGTAGCTGCGGCGGGTGGACTCGTCGCCCGGGACCATCACCACGTCCTGCGAGGACAGCGACCACTTCGCCACCAGCTCGGCGCTCGGCTTGCGGAAGCGCACGGTCACGGCGCCCGGGGTGCGGGCCGTCCAGAGGTCGACGCCCAGGTCCGCCGCCATGGCGCACAGGCGGCGCTCCAGGTAGCCGGCGAGCTCCTGGGCGCGGCGGATGCGGTCCACCTGGTCCTGGTAGGAGTGGCGGGAGAGGTGATCCCAGAGGACCAGCGGGGAGAAGCCGTTGCGGGAGCCGGCGAAGGTGGTGTCGGGCGCGCCTATGTAGTCGGGCTGGGACGGCGGGCAGATCTGGTACTTGACCTTCGTCATGTAGATGCCGCAGGGCCAGGGCGCGCCGGGCCACTTGTGGCCGCTCATGGCGATCGAGGAGACCATGTCGACGTCGCCGTGCTCCGCGGTGGGCAGGGTCAGGCCGAAGTCGAACTCGGGCAGCTCGACCTCGGGCGTCCAGCCGTACTGCTGGTCGGTCGCGGCGAGCCGCATGAAGGGCGCGTAGCCCGCGCCGAGGGCGCCGTCCACGTGGATCCAGAAGCCGCGGCGCACGTCGACCAGGGGCTCCCCGGTGGCCGGGTCGGTGCCGTAGACGACCTCGCGCTGCACGAGGCCGTGGCGCTCGAAGATCGGCAGAAGGCGCTCGCACACCGCGCGGACGTCGTCGTGCGCGCCCTTGAAGGTGCTGCCGAGGTTGAGGTTGACGAAGACCGGGTGCCCCTTGGCCGCGAAGAACTCGACCAGGACGGCGAGCGCGTCGACGTCGATCTCGCCCGTGCCGTCCCAGGAGCGGCCGGACGGGCCGGGGCGCGAGGGCACCTCGGTGGGCCACTCCCGGCGCCCGGTGACCGGGTCGACCAGCGGGCACTCGTCCGCGTACTTCTCCAGGCCGACGGCGTGGAAGGTCTCGACGCCGAGGACGCACACGGCCTTGGCGAAGGAGTAGTGGGTGTCCTCGGAGTAGAAGGCCACCGGGCGGTGGGCGTTCGGGTTGCGGCGGTCGGGCGCGGCGCTGACGTAGCGCAGGGCGTCGAACGGAGCCGCCGGCGGCTGGATCAGCGCCTTGCCGCTCAGGTAGTCGCGGGCGTTCCAGAGCGCGTACATGTTGCCCTCGGTCGAGCCCATGGACAGCATGTAGCCCCAGTACGACTCGGGGTCGGCGGGGTCGTGCGGGCGCTGGGCGTTCCACAGCTTCGCGTAGTAGTCGAGCACGGCGGCCTCGACGACCTTGGTGTTGGGCTTGTAGCCGCCGCTCTGGAACGGGTCGCCGAGGTTGTTGATGTTGTTCGGCATGAACCGGGCCAGGTCCAGCGCGGTGCCCTGCATGTCCTGGGTGGCCTGGTAGCCGACCAGGTGCCTGCGCTTGCGCGTCAGGTACTCGTCGACCGTGTCGAGCGCCCGCTGGCGCTGCGCCTCGTCCAGGCCGCTCGCGGGGAGCGCGAACTCGCCGCCGTCCAGCTCCGGGCCGGGGTCGACGGCGGTGCCGGCGGTGAACGTGGCGGTCGGGCTCATGCGGAGGCGCTCCGGGAGTCGGCGGGGTGGGCGGCAGGCGTCGCCTGCGGGCCCCAGGATGGAACTTCCCGGCGTCTTTGAGAAGCTCGTCCGAAGGAAATTCGGTCGAGGACCGCACAGCCTTGCGAATCGTCGGAAACAGCTGGAATCCTGGCTGGCATGCCGAACAATCCGCAGGCCGCCCGGCGGACCCCCCTGGACGACGTGGACCGGGCGATCATCCGCGCCCTGGCCGACAACGCCCGCATCCCGAACAACGCCCTCGCCGAGACGGTGGGCATCGCCCCCTCCACCTGCCTGGCCCGCGTCCGGGCGCTCCAGGAGCGCGGCATCATCCGCGCCTTCCGCGCCGAGGTCGACCCGGCGGCGATCGGGCTGCCGCTCCAGGCGATGATCTCGGTGCGCCTGCGCGCCCACACCCGCGAGCAGAACGAGAGCTTCCGCAACACCGCCCCCGACCTGCCCGGCGTCCTGGCCGTGTTCCACATGGCCGGCTCCGACGACTACCTCCTGCACGTCGGCGTCGCCGGCCCGGAGGCACTGCGCGACTTCGTCGTCGACCACCTGACGACCCACCCGGCGGTGGCCCAGACCCGGACCAACCTGATCTTCGAGCAGATACCCGGCCGCCGGTACCTCGCACCCCCGCGCTGACCTGGGCGGGAGGGCCCCGGCCGACTGTCGGTGATGCTCGCTATGGTTTCGCCATCGATCACCGGATGGACGTGCACCCGGTGGCTGGCCACGGCATGCGAGGAGGGGCTGTGCGGCGCTGGGAGTTCGTCGGGGACGGATCCGCGAAGTTCTGGGAGGCGGAGGTCGAGGGCGCGTCGGTGCGCGTGCGCTACGGCCGGATCGGTTCGCAGGGGCGCCTCCAGGTGAAGGAGCTGGGCGGTGCCGACGCGGCGCGGGCGCAGTTCGAGAAGCTGGTGGCGGAGAAGGAGCGCAAGGGGTACGCGGAGGTGGCCCCCGCGGCGGCGGCTTCCGCCGCCGGGACGGCGCAGCGTCCGGAGCCTGCTCAAGAAGCCGCCGAGCCCGTCGGGCTGCCGGACGAGGACGCCTTCGTCCTGCCCGCCGCGTGGAAGAAGCTGGTCCGGCCGCGCCGTGGCGGCACCGTGCGCAAGGCGACTCCGCTGCGACCGGAGGCCGTCGAGCAGGAGGAGCAGCTGATCGCGGCCGAGCGGGACTGGATCGAGCAGGTGCTGACCGACCGGCACGCCGACCCGGAGCTGGTCCGGGCCGCCCGCGCCTACCTCGCCGGGGAGGCCAATCCGCTCGGCGCCGCCGTGCTGAGCGGCCTGCTCCCGAACCGGTGGTGGAACGACGACCGGGCGCACTCGCCGTACCCTGACGCCTGGGTGCTGCGGCACGGGCTGACGTTCGCAGCCCGCACGGTGGTGGAGCTCTTCGAGGTCGAGATCGGCTGGCTGCAGGGCGGGAGCGTCCGCCGCGATCCGAGGCTGCGGTTCCGGGGGCCGACGGAGTTCGTCCCGCTGCACGTCGGGTCCCTGCCCGCACGGTGGGTGCGGGAGCTGCTCGTCGCGGTCGACGAGGCGACGTACCAAGAGGCCGTCGCCGCGCTCGACGCCTCCCGCACCTCCCCGCGCCGCCGCGCCGTGGCGGCCTACCTCGTGCCGGGCACGCCGGGCTGGGCCGACGCCTGTCTCGACGACGAGCCCGGGTACGGCGCCGGCGGGGACGTGCTCCGGTCCCTGCTGGTGTACGCGCTCGACGATCCGTCGCAGGTGGCGCGGCTCGGCCCGGCGCCGAAGCTGACGTGGAACAGCTGGCGGACGGAGCTCTTCGCCACACTCGCCGACACCCTCGGGACGGCCTGCGTCCCGTTCCTGGCCGAGGCGGTCGACCGCGCCTCGGGCTCCGACCAGATGCGCGCCATCACCTCGGTCGCGGCGCAGTTCCCCACCGACGACGCGTTCCGCGTCCTGGTCGCCCGCATCGACGACAAGCACGCCCGACCCGCCCTCCAGGAGGCCATGCAGCGCTACCCGGTCCGGGCCACGCGGCTGCTCGCCGAGGCGGCGCGCGGGGAGGGCAAGAACGCGACGGCCGCGCGGCAGCTCCTCAACACCCACGTGTTGCTGAGCCGGCCCCACCTGCCCGAGTTGCTCGCCCGACTCGACGACACCACTGCCGAGTTGGTCCGCTCGCTGGACGGCGCCCGCGAGCGCGTGGCCGACGCGTCGCCGGAGGCGCTTCCGGCGGTGCTGGTCTCGCCGCCGTGGACGCGCAAGCGCACGGTCCGCAAGCCGCGCGTGCTCGCGGGCCTCACGGCGGACGACGCGCCGCAGGTGGCGTGGCGCACGGGCGAGCAGGAGCGCTGGGCGCGGACGGAAATCGACGGGTGGCGGATCTCCGAGGGGACGAACTGGGAGTCGGAGGCGAAGCGGATCTTCGGCACCAACGACTCCGGCCTCTGGTACGCGAGCAACCTGCTGCTCCAGGGCCCGGCCGAGGTGCTCGCGCCGTGGCTGGAGCAGTGGCAGCCCACCGACCTGTACGGCGGGCACGAGTACCTGCGTCCCGTCGTCGCCAAGTACGGTCTGTCGGCACTGCCGTGCGCCGTCTCGATGGCCCGCGCCAAGCCGGGGAACTACGCGCCGCTCCTGCTGCCGTACCTCGCGCCGGCCGTGGCGCCGGTCATGGCCGACGCACTGGTGCGGCTCAAGTCCGCGCAGCCGGTGGCCCGTTCGTGGTTCGCCCGGCACGGCATACCGGGCGCCCTGTTCCTCGTCCCCGACGCGGTCGGCCCGGTCGGCCGGGCCCGCGGCGCCGCCGAGCAGGGGCTGCGGCTGGTCGCCTCCTCCGAGGGCAACGAGGCCGTGCTGGCCGCCGTGTCCGCCCGCTTCGGCGCGGAGGCGGCGGAGATCGTCGCCGAGGCCCTGGCCACGGACCCGCTGGAGAACGCCCTGCCCGCGAAGATGCCCGTGCTGCCCGCGTGGGTGCAGCCCGCCGTGCTGCCGCAGCTGCTGCTCACCGGGGGCGGGGCGCTGCCGGAGGAGTCCGTCCGGCACGTGCTGACGATGCTCGCGCTGTCGAAGCCCGGCGACCCGTACCCCGGGCTCGCCGCCGTCGTCGACGTCTGCCGCGCCGACTCGCTGGCCGCCTTCGCCTGGGCGCTGTTCGAGGAGTGGCGGCAGGTCGCGATGCCCGCCAAGGAGAGCTGGACACTGCACGCGCTCGGCTTCCTCGGGGACGACGAGACGGTCCGCAGGCTCACCCCCGTCGTGCGCGACTGGCCCGGGCAGGGCGCCCACCACCGCGCGGTCGAGGGGCTGGGCGTGCTGGCGGCCATCGGCAGCGACGTCGCCCTCCTGCACCTGCACGGGATCGCCCAGCGGGTGAAGTTCAAGGCGCTCAAGGAGCGCGCCCAGGAGAAGATCGCCGAGGTCGCCGAGGGCCTGGGCCTGACCGGCGACCAGCTGTCGGACCGGCTCGTGCCGGACCTCGGGCTCGACGCGGACGGTACGACGGTCGTCGACTACGGCCAGCGCCGTTTCACGGTCGGCTTCGACGAGCAGCTGCGCCCGTTCGTGCTCGACGAGGACGGCAAGCGCCGCAAGGACCTGCCCGCCCCCGGCGTCCGGGACGACCAGGAGCTGGCGCCGGCCGAGCGCAAGCGGTTCGTCGCGCTGAAGAAGGACGTCCGGACGATCGCCTCGGACCAGGTGCGCCGGCTGGAGGCGGCCATGGTCGCCGGGCGGAGCTGGACAGCGGCCGAGTTCCGGGAGCTGTTCGTCGGGCACCCGTTGGTGTGGCACCTCGTGCGGCGCCTGGTCTGGCTCGCGGACGGCACGAACGGTGTGACCACCGCCTTCCGCGTCGCCGAGGACCGCACCTTCGCGGACGTCGAGGACGACGAGTTCACCCTGCCCGACGACGCGGCGGTCCGCCTCGCCCACCCGCTGCACCTCGGCGAGGCCCTGGCGGTGTGGTCAGAGCTGTTCGCGGACTACGAGATCCTCCAGCCGTTCCCGCAACTCGGCCGCGCGGTGCGGCACGTGACGCCGGAGGAGGCCGCCGTCAGCCACCTGCACCGCTTCGAGGGCTGCAAGGTGCCGACGGGCCGCCTGCTCGGCCTGACCAAGCGCGGCTGGGAGCGCGGGGCGCCGCAGGACGCCGGCATCGAGCGCTGGTTCTCCAAGAAGCTCGGCGAGGGCCTGTACCTGGTCATCGAACTCAACGAGGGGATCTGGGTCGGGGTCGTCGACGAGTTCCCCGACCAGACCTTCGAGACCGTGTGGCTGGACCGGTCGCCGCGTGACTTCTGGCGCAACACCCAGTACCCGGCGACCTTCGGCGAGCTCGACCCCGTCGTCGCCTCCGAGCTGCTCGCCGACCTGGAGGAGGTGACGGCCCCGTGAGCGCCGTGGACGTCGACGCCGTGGACGTCGAGGACATCACGCTCCAGCGCCCGCCCGCCGAGGTCCGCTACGCGGAGGAGCTCGCCGCACTGCGCGCCGCGGACGACGCCCCGCGCCCACCCGGGTGGCAGCTGAGCCTGCGGGCCGCGCGCCGGTTCGTCGTCGGGGACGACGAGGCCGGGATCAGCCGCAAGTTCGTCGGCAACGCCTCGCTCGTGGAGCGGGCACTGGTGACGCTCGCGACCAACCGCGGCCTGCTGCTGGTCGGCGAGCCCGGCACCGCCAAGTCGCTGCTGTCGGAGCTGATCGCGGCGGCGGTGAGCGGTACGTCCACGCTGACCGTCCAGGGCGGCGCGGCCACCACCGAAGACCAGATCAAGTACTCGTGGAACTACGCGCTGCTCGTCTCCGAGGGCCCGTCGACGCGCTCCCTCGTCCCCGCGCCGATGCTGCGCGGCATGGCCGAGGGGCGGATCGTCCGCTTCGAGGAGATCACCCGCTGCCCCCTGGAGGTGCAGGACTGCCTGCTCTCGCTGCTGTCCGAACGCGTCCTGGCCGTACCGGAGTTGGACGGACCGGAGGGCATGGTGTTCGCCCGCGCCGGGTTCAACGTCATCGCCACCGCCAACACCCGGGACCGCGGCGTCAACGAGATGAGCGCGGCCCTCAAGCGCCGGTTCAACTTCGAGACGGTCTTCCCGATCCCGGACTTCGACACCGAACTCGCCCTCGTCGAGGCCGAGGCGGGCGCGCTGCTGCGCCGCTCCGGGGTCGAGGCGGCACCGGACCGCGACGTGCTGGAGGTGCTCGTCGGGACGTTCCGCGAGCTGCGCGGCGACCACGGCTCGGCCGGGCGGATATCCGCCGTGATGAGCACGGCGGAGGCGGTGGCGGTGGCGCACGCGGTCGGCGTGCGCGGCTGGTTCCTGCGCGGCGAGCCCGGTGACGCGGCCGACGTCGTGACCTGCCTCGCGGGCACGGCGGCCAAGGACAGCCCGGAGGACCTCGCCCGGCTGCGCCGCTTCCTGGAGCAGCAGGCGAGCGGCCGGCGCGGCGCCCAGTGGCAGGCCCTCTACGAGGCACGACACCTGCTGGCCGGCTGATGGCCGCGGAACTGCAGTGCGGTGAGCCGGTGTTCAGCGGTGAGCCGGTGTTCAGCGGTGAGCCGGTGTTCAGCGGTGAGCCGGTGTTCATCGGCGTGCGGCACCACTCGCCGGCGTGCGCGCGCCTGGTGGCGGAGACCGTCGAGGCCCTCCGCCCCGCCTTCGTGCTGGTGGAGGGCCCCGCGGACATGAACCGCCGGCTCGACGAGTTGCTGCTCGGCCACGAGCTGCCGGTCGCCGTGTTCAGCCACTACCGCGACGACGCGCGCACGGCGACGTCCTGGACGCCGCTGTGCGACTACTCGCCGGAGTGGGTCGCGCTCACCCGCGGGCGGGCGGTGGGCGCGGAGGTGCGGTTCGTCGACCTGCCGGCCTGGCACCCGGCCTTCGTCGAGCGGTCCGTGCCGCTGGCCAACCGGTTCGCCGACGCCGAGGCGCGGTACGCGGAGGCGACGCGGCGGCTGTGCGCGCGGTTCGGCACCGACTCGGTGGACGCCCTGTGGGACAGCCTCGTCGAAGTCGCCGATCCGGAGAGCCTGGCGCGGCGGCTCGACGCCTACTTCGAGCTGGTCCGCGGGGACGCGGAGGCCGAACCGGGCGACCGGGCGCGGGAGGCGTACATGGCCCGGTGGGTCCGGGCCGCGCTCGCGCGGGCCGGTGGCCGGCCGGTCGTCGTGGTGACCGGCGGGTTCCACACGCCCGCGCTCCGCACGCTGGTCGCCGGCGGAGGCACCGAGGACTGGCCGGAGGTGCCGCAGCCGCCGGACGGCGCGCTCGGCGGCAGCTTCCTCGTGCCGTACTCCTTCCGCCAGCTGGACGCCTTCGCCGGCTACCAGTCCGGCATGCCCTCCCCGGGCTACTACCAACTCCTGTGGGAGCAGGGACCGTCCGCTGCCGCCGTCGGCCTGCTGGAGCGGATCGTCCGGCGGCTGCGCGAGCGGCGCGTCCCCGTCTCGACGGCCGACCTGATCGCCGCCCGGAGCCTCGCCGACGGCCTCGCGGCGATGCGCGGCCACCCCGTGCCGGCCCGCACCGACGTCCTGGACGGTCTCGCGAGCGCCCTGATCAGCGAGGCGTTGGAGCAGCCGCTGCCGTGGAGCGGGGGCGGCACGCTGGCCCCCGGCACCGATCCCGCGGTGGTCGAGATGGTGGCCGCGAGCACCGGCGAGCGGGTCGGCCGGCTGCACCCGGACACGCCCGCCCCGCCGCTGGTGCACGACGTCGCGGCCGAGCTGGAGCGGTGCGGCGTCGCGTCCGGCCGCGAGGTGCGGGCGGACCTCACCGATCCGGCGGGGCTGCGGCGCAGCCGCGTGCTGCACCGGCTGCGGGTCCTGGGCATCCCGGGGCACGTCCGCACGGCCGGACCGACGACCGGCGCGGACCCGGTCTTCACCGAGACGTGGGAGCCCACTCCGGAGCACGGGCGCGAGGCCGCGCTGATCGAGGCGGGCGCGTACGGCGCCCGGCTGGACGAGGCCGCCGCCGTCGCGCTCACCGAGCGCGCCCGGACGGCCGGGGCCGGGCAGGGCGGCGCGGCGGGCGCGAGGGCTGGGCACGGCGGCGCGGGAGGATCAGCCACCGCACCGGCCACAGCACCGACCACCGGCACGGGCGCCACGTCCGGCACGGCACCGGCCGCCGCGCCGGCCACCGGGGACCGCGCGCTGTCCCTGGCGCTCTTCGACGCCGCACTGTGCGGCGCGGACGCGCTGTCGGCCGAACTGCTGGGCACGCTCGCCGCCCGCGTCCGGGCGATCGCCGAACTCGGCCCGGCGGGCGAGGTGCTGACGACCGCCCTGCACCTGTGGCGGCACGACCGCGTCTACGGTGTGGCGGGCGGGCCGCTGCTCGGCGAGGTCGTGGACGCGGCCGTACAGCGCGTCCTCTGGCTCGCCGAGGGGCTGCACGGCGGCTCCGGCGTCGACCCCGGGCGCCTGCGCGCCATGGCCGCCACCCGGGACGCCCTCCGGCACGCGGAGGGCCTGCTGACGCTCCCCCGCGCCGCCGCCCTCGACACGGCCCGCCGCATCGCGGCCGACCCCGCCGCCCCGGCCGACCTGCGGGGCGCCGCGCTCGGCCTGCGCCGCTCCCTCGGGCACGGCCACGGCGAGGCCGGCCCGCGGGCGCGGGGGCTCGCGGCGGCGGACCCGCAGGAGTTCGGCGACTGGCTGGCCGGACTGTTCGCCCTCGCCCGGGACGAGGTGACGGGCCACGGCGACGGCCCCGCCCTCCTCGACGAGCTCGACGACATCGTCACCGCCATGACCGGCGACGACTTCCTGACCGGCCTGCCCGCCCTGCGACAGGCCTTCGCCCACTTCCCGCCCCGCGAGCGCGAACGCATCGCCGAGCGCCTGCTGGCCCGGCGCGGCCGGCGCGGCTCGGCCCGCGCGCTGCTGCGCACCTCGGCCGACCCGCTGGCCCTGGCCCGCGCCCGAACCCTGGAGGACACCGTGCACCGCCTGCTCGACCGGTACGGCCTGCGGGCCCCCGAGGTGGCCCCGTGACGACCACCACCGACGAGGGCCTGGAGCGCTGGCGGCTGATCCTGGGCGCCCCTGCCGAGCGTGCCACCGGGCCGCTGGGCCCCCGGGGCGTCGCCCGCGACGCGGCTCTCGAATGGCTCTACGGCCGCGACGGCGACCTGGAGCGGCGCGGCATCCGCCGCGGCCCGACCGACCCCGGGCGCAGCGGCGGCAGCGGTCCGTCCCAACTCACCCCCGTGGACTGGCTCGACGCGGTCCACCGGCTCTTCCCCAAGGAGACCGTCGAGCGGCTGGAGCGGGACGCCGTCGAGCGGTACGGGATCGACGAGATCGTCACCGACCCCGAGGTCCTCTCCCGGGTCGAGCCCAGCGCGACCCTGCTGCGTGCCGTACTGCGCACCAAGCACCTGATGAACCCCGACGTGCTCGTCATGGCCCGGCGCATCGTCGAAGCGGTGGTCCGGGAGCTGCTGGACCGCCTCCGCCCCGAGCTGCGCCGGTCGTTCACCGGCGCCCGCTCGCGCCGCCCCAGCCGCCTGCCGCTGGCCCGCGACTTCGACTTCCGGGGCACCATCCAGGCCAACTTGGCCCACTACCGGCCGGAGGAGCGCCGGGTGCTGATCGAGCGGCCGCGCTTCCACTCCCGCACCCGGCGGCACCTGGAGCAGTGGCAGCTGATCCTGCTGGTCGACCAGTCGGGCTCGATGGTCGGCTCGGTGATCCACTCCGCCGTCACGGCCGCCTGCCTGTGGAGCCTGCCGGGCCTGCGCACCCACCTGATCGCCTTCGACACCTCCGTGGTGGACCTGACCGCCGACGTGACCGACCCCGTCGAACTGCTCATGCGGGTCCAGCTCGGCGGCGGCACCGACATCGCCCGTGCCGTCGACTACGCCGCCGGGCTGGTCGACAACCCGCGCCGCGCCATCGTCGCGATCGTCTCCGACTTCTACGAGGGCGGCGACCCGCACCGGCTGGTCCGCACGGTCCGGGGCCTGGTCGAGCAGGGCGCGACCGTGCTCGGCCTGGCCGCCCTCGACGAGGAGGCCGACCCGGTCTACGACCGCGGGCTCGCCGGACGGCTGGCCGGGGTCGGCGCCCACGTCGGCGCCATGACGCCGGGCCGGCTGGCCGAGTTCGTCGCCGAGAAGGTCGGCCGATGAGCGGGCGATCAATGAAGAGGTGCGCGTTGCGCGAAGCGACCGCCGAGCGCAGCGTGGTGGGCGCATGAGCGAACGCAGTGAGCGAATCATCGAAAGGTGTGCGTTGCGCGAAGCGACCGCCGAGTCCAGCGTGGTGGGCGCATGAGCGAGCGCAGTGAGCGAATCATCGAAAGGTGTGCGTTGCGCGAAGCGACCGCCGAGCGCAGCGTGGTGGGCGCATGAGCGAGCGCAGTGAGCGAATCATCGAAAGGTGCGCGTTGCGCGAAGCGACCGCCGAGCGCAGCGTGGTGGGCGCATGAGCGAGCGCAGTGAGCGAATCATCGAAAGGTGTGCGTTGCGCGAAGCGACCGCCGAGCGCAGCGTGGTGGGCGCATGAGCGAACGCAGTGAGCGAATCATCGAAAGGTGCGCGTTGCGCGAAGCGACCGCCGAGCGCAGCGAGGTGGGCGCATGAGCGCCGGGGCGCCGCCGCGCGCGGACCTCCTCGCCCTCGGCACCGACACGCTCGCCGCGCTCGCCAACCGCGGCCTGGTCAAGCGTGCCGCCAAGGACCTGGACGCGGGTACCGGGCCCGAGGTCGGGCACGCCGACGACGGCAGCGTCCTCGGCGTCCACCCGGACGGCACCCGGACCCGCCTGCCCGTGGGCGCCGGACTCGACGCCGCCGAGTGCGGCTGCGCCGCTCCCGGCGTGTGCCGGCACCTGATCGGGCTGGTCCTGGCCTACCAGCGCAAGTACGAGGCGGCCGCGTCGCCTGCCGAACCCGTATGGTCCCCGGGCGAGTTCGATGACGAGCAGCTCGCCGCGGCGCTGGGCCGAGCCTCCCTCGCCGCCGCGCGCCGCGCCTTCGACGCCGGTTACACGGCGACCGTCCACCACGGCGGCGAGGGGCGGCCCGCGCCCTGGGTCGAACTCGCCGGCTGCACCGTACGCTTCCCCGTCCCGCACGGCCTCGGCCACGCGCTCACCGACGCCGCCGCACACCGCCGTGGCGAGACGATCGCGCTCGCGGTCTGGGCCTTCCGCGCGGCCGACGCGCTCACCGGCGATGGGGGCACTGCGCACGTCCAGGTCTCCGTCGGCGGCCCGGCACCCGCCACCCGCCCGGCGGACGACGCCGGGCTCGACGAGGCCCTCGCGCTCGCCGACGAACTGCTGCTTGACGGCGTCTCCCACGCCACCCCGGTGTTCACCGCCCAACTCGGGCGCGCGGCGACGGCGTTGTCCCGTTCCGCACTGCACTGGCCGGCCGCCGCGATAGCGGAGCTGCGCGACCAGGTCGATGCCTACGCCGCCCGCGACACCCGCTACGCGGCCGCGACCGCCGCCGAGTTGGTCGCCGAGCTCCACGCCCGCCGCCGGGCCGCCACCCTCGACCGTCCGGGCGCGCTCGGCACCCGGGAGCCCGCCGACACCCCGTTGCGCCGGGTCCGGCTGGTCGCGCTCGGCTGCCGGATCTCGGGCCGGTCGGCGGCGGAACGCACCGCGGAGGTGTACTTCGCCCAACCGGACGTCGGAATCGCCCTCGTCCTGCGCAAACGCTGGGACCTGACGGAGGGCCAACACCTCGTTGGCGCCGACCTCGCAGCCCGGCGCGTGCTCGGTTCCCCGCTGCGGGCGCTCGCCACGGCCAACGTCGTCAGCGAGACCATCTCCCGCAGCGCCGGCCGGGCGGTGACCATCGGCCGTGGCCGCGTGGCCGCCACGAGCGTCACCCCACTCGGCTCGGCCTGGGCCGACCTGCCCGACACGCTCCGCGTCCGCGACGCCGCCGCCCACCTGCGGGCCCGGGACGGCCGGCCACCCGCGCTGATCCGCCCCCGGGTCGCGGCCGACACCGCCCGGGTGCTGGAGGTCGCCTCCGTCGACCCGCTCGGCTACGACGCCGCCGAGCAGCGCCTGGAGGCGGTCGTCCGGGACCCGTCCGGCACCGGGACGCTGCTCCGCGCCGAGCACGACCCGGCCTGCCCCGGCCGGCTCGACGCCCTCGCCGAAGCGCTCGGCAGCGGCCGAGTACGGTACGTCAGCGGCCTGTTGACCAGACACCACGGCCGCCCGGTGCTCGACCCGCTGGCCGTCCTCACCCCGGACGGCCCGGTCGTCCCCGACCTCGCCGCCGACGCCGGCACGGGCACACTCACACCCGCCTCCGGCGCACGCACGGCCGGCGACCCGATCACCCACGCCCTCGAAACCGGCCTCGCCGTACTCGCCGAACTCCTCCACACCGGCCTGCGCGGCTCCGGGCCCGCCGCCCGCGACCGCCTCGCCTCCTCGGCCGCACGGCTGCGCCGAACCGGCCTGCTCGGCGGCGCCGCTCTGCTGGAGTCGCTCGCCGGGGCCCTCGCCTACGGCACCGCCACCGAGGCGGTGACGGCCTGGGCGGACGCCGCGGTACACCTGCTCGTCGCCCTCGAACAGCATCAGGAGAACGACTCCGCCGACCGCATCGGCCCACGGATGTAAACCCGTGGGCCCATGCGCGGGCGGCTGATCAACCGGTGGGCCGATGCCGGGCCGGAAGGGTTCGTGACAGCGTTCCTCCCGTGCCCACGGACCTTCCGTCGCGGCATGACTGACGATTAGTCACCTCGGGGAGGATCCGTGATCACCACGCAGTTCACTGAGCCGGTCGGCCTGACGCGCCGCCGCATGCTGGGAGCCGCGCTGGCCGCCGGGGCCGCCGTGCCGCTCGCCGCCGCCGCCGGCCCCGCGTGGGCGGACCCGGGCGCGCCGGGCGGCGCGCCTGCCCCCGCCCCGGCGCGGTTCACCCTGCCCGAGCCCACCGGGCCGCACCCGGTGGGCCAGGTGCAGCTGCACCTCGTCGACCGGTCGCGCCCGGACGACATCGCGGGCCCCGGGCACTTCCGCGAGCTCATGGCCACCGTCTGGTACCCCGCGCGGGACGTCGACCGGTACCCGGTGGCACCGTGGATGCCGGCCGCCGCACTGAAGGCGTTCCTCGCCGACGTGGGGTTCAGCTCCGTGGCCGACCTGGCGCCGCTCACCGCCGGCCACGTCGGGGCTCCGGTCCGGCAGTCCGGACGACGGCTGCCCGTCGTCGTCTACTCGCACGGTGCGCACAGCCACCAGGGCGACCACACCGTCATCGTCCAGGAGCTCGCCAGCCACGGCTACGCGGTCGTGACGGTGGCCCACGCGTACGACACGTTCACGGAGTTCCCCGACGGGCGGCTCGCCGTCCCGTACCGCGACCCGAAGGCGCCCACGTTCCCCGGGGACTTCGCCGCGGACGTCCGCTTCCTCCTCGACTGCGTCGAACAGCTCGCCGCCGGGTGCAATCCGGACGTCGACGGGCGGGAGCTGCCGACCGGGCTGCTCGGCTCCCTCGACCCGCGGCGCATGGGCGCGTTCGGCTGGTCGAAGGGCGGGACGGCCACCGCCTGCGCCACGCTCGCGGACCGGCGCATCCGGGCCGGGCTGAGCCTCGACGGCCCGATGGAGATGAGGCCGGCGCTCAGCGGCGACCTGGACCGGCCGTTCATGATGATGACCGCCGAGTTCACCCGGGCCACGGATCCCGCCGCCGAGGCGTTCTGGTCGCACCTGCGGGGCTGGCGGCTCAACATCCAGGCCCAGGGCGCCGCCCACGTGTCGTACGGCGACGACGAGGCACTGTTCCCGCAGGTGGCGAAGCTGTTCGGGTGGAGCCCCCAGCAACTCCAGGGCTCGATCGGCACCCTCGACCCGGACGAGGCGGTCCGGGTCCAGCAGGCGTACCCGCTCGCCTTCTTCGACGAGCACCTGCGCCACCGTCGCGGGCACCTGCTCGACGGGCCGTCACCGGCCTTCCCGGACGTGGCGTTCCTCTCCTGAGGATCCATCGGCGACGGCGGTCCGCGGTGCCCCAACCGGGCGCTGCAGGCCGCTGTCGGTCTTCGCGGGCGGCCGACGGCCTTCCCTTGATAGGACCCTGACATGACATAGGGTTACCTTAAGGTAATTTTAAGGGGCCGATCGGGTGAACAATCCCCGGACCCTCGTGAAGGACTTGCACATGCACCACCACAACCGTGCCGCCGCCTCCCGCCGCCGCACCGCCGTCTCGGCGCTCGCGCTCACCGCCGCCCTCGGCGTGCTGACCGCGACCCCCGCGACGGCGGCCCCGGCCCCCGCCCCTGCGCCGACCCCCGCGCAGCCCGGCGCCACCCCGTACCTCGACGCCGTCGAGGCGACGCTGCGCCAGGTCTCCCCCGGCCTCGACGGATCGGTCTGGCAGCGGACCGCCGGCAACCGGCTCGACGCCCCGGCCGACGACCCGGGCGCCTGGCTGCTCCAGACCCCCGGCTGCTGGGGCGACCCGTCCTGCACCGACCGGCCGGGCACCCGCCGCCTGCTCGACAAGATGCGCGAGAACATCTCCCGCGCCACCCGCACCGTCGACATCTCGACCCTCGCACCCTTCCCGGACGGCGCGTTCCAGGACGCCATCGCCGCCGGCCTCAAGGCCTCCGTCGCCGCCGGGAACCGGCCGCACGTGCGGATCCTGGCCGGCGCCGCGCCGCTGCTGAACATCAGCGCCGTCCCGTCGAAGTACCGGGACGAGCTGGTGGCCAGGCTCGGTGACGCCGCGTCGGCCGTCACGCTCGAAGTCGCCTCGATGACCACGTCGAAGACCTCCTTCTCCTGGAACCACTCCAAGCTGCTCGTCGTCGACGGCCAGAGCGTCATCACCGGCGGCATCAACAACTGGAAGAAGGACTACCTCGACACCGACCACCCGGTCTCGGACGTCGACCTCGCGCTGAACGGCCCCGCCGCCGCCTCCGCCGGGGCCTACCTGGACACCCTGTGGAACTGGACCTGCCGCAACACCGGCACGTTCTCCGCCGCGTGGTTCGCCTCCACCAACGGCGCCCCGTGCACCCCCGACCTGGAACAGCGGTCCAACCCGGCCGCCAAGGACGCGCCCACGACCGGCAACGTCCCCGTGATCGCCGTCGGCGGCCTCGGCGTCGGCATCCGCGACTTCGACCCGACCTCCGCGTACCGGCCGAAGGACGTCCCGAACCCCTCCGACGTGAAGTGCGGCCCGATCGGCCTGCACGACAACACCAACAGCGACCGCAACTACGAGACGGTCAACCCGGAGGAGAACGCCCTGCGGGCGCTGGTCGCCGCCGCCGGCAGCCACATCGAAATCTCCCAGCAGGACCTCAACGGCACCTGCCCGCCCATGCCCCACTACGACGCCCGGCTCTACGACCTGCTCGCCGCCAAGATGGCCGACGGCGTCAAGGTGCGCATCGTCGTCAGCGACCCGGCCAACCGCGGCACGGTGGGCAGCGGCGGCTACTCGCAGATCAAGTCGCTGAGCGAGATCAGCGACGTGCTCAAGGCCCGCCTGACCGCCCGCCTCGGCGACCAGGCGCAGGCGCGGACCGCGATGTGCCGCAACCTCCAGCTCGCGAGCTTCCGCGCCACCCCCGCCGCGACCTGGGCCGACGGCCACCCGTACGCCCTGCACCACAAGCTCGTCTCGGTCGACGGCTCGGCCTTCTACATCGGCTCCAAGAACCTCTACCCGGCCTGGCTCCAGGACTTCGGGTACGTCGTCGAGGACCGCACGGCCGCCGGTCAGCTCGACGCGCAGCTGCTCTCGCCGCAGTGGCAGTACTCGCAGGCCGCCGCGACGGTCGACTACGCGCGCGGGATCTGCCAGGCCTGACGCCCGGTCAAGGTGCGAGCAGCCGGTGGCCCAGCCCCGTCCGGCTGTGGCGGACCGCGCGGCCGCTCCGGACGGTGGTGACCAGTCCGGCGCGGCGCAGCGCGCGGGCGTGCTCGGAGGCGGACGCGAGGCTGATGCCGAGCTCCTCGGCGAGCTGGCTGGTGGTCGGCTCGCGGTCGGCCAGGCGCAGCACGGCCGCGCGGGTGCGGCCCAGCAGGGCGGCGATCGGGTCGTCCTGCGGGCCGTCCGGCGGCCCGGACCCGGCGAGGAGCGGCAGCGGGGTGACAGCCGGGTAGACCAGCACCAGGCCGTGCGGGTACGGCCCGACCAGCGGCCCTCCGGCCCACTGCGCGGAGGGCATCAGCACCAGTCCGGCGCCGTCCGGCCGGACGTCCGACTCGCGCGAGGACGGGATATCCAGGGTGCTGCCGCGCCACCGGCTGCCCGGGAGGAGCCCGGCCAGCATCCCGCGCAGGCCGTGCTCGCGCTGGACCCGGGCGCGCCACGCGAGGTCGGTGTCGAAGCCGGCCCGCAGGCGCGGCCAGGCGGTGCCGACCAGGTCCGGGTAGGCGGCGCGCATCGCGCGCTCCAGGTACTGCCATGCGTCCCGGTCCTGGTCGGCGAGGTGGCACAGCAGGGTGGTGGCGGGCAGTCCGGCGGTGGTGACGCGGGTCAGCTCGCGGTGCACGAGCGTCGCGGTCGAGCTGCGGACGGCTTCGAGGCCCTGGTCGAGGTCCTCGCTGGGCGGGTCGAGGAAGAGCGGCCCCGCGCCGGTGGGCGGCACCAGTTGCCGCAGCGGGGCGACGGCGGCCCGGATCCGGGGCGTGCTCAGCGAGCGGCGCCAGCGGGCGAACACCGGTCCGCCGTCGCGGCGTTGGAGCATCGCCACGGCGAGCCCGAGCTCCAGGAGCGGGGCGGGTCCGTCGGCGAAGCGGACGCCGAGCAGGTCCTCGGCGGTGAAGTGGATGCGCAGCACCGTTCCTCCCCTGTGGCGTCGGGTGTTCCGGCAAGTCGCCGGTCGCCAGCGAGGTTTCGGCCCCAGCCGAAAGCGTCGCGGGTGTCGCGTCCACCGTTCGACGATAGCCATCGCGCCCCCCATAGGGGAGGGGGCGCACACTCTCTTCCACCGTCCGCCAGGAGGCCCGCCATGTCCCTGTGCCGGGCCCGACCGTTCGTCGTCGCCGCCGCGATGGCCGCGGCACTGCTGGCCGCGGCGCCGACTGCCCAGGCCCACACGGGCGGTGGCGACGGGTGGCAGCCGTACAAGAGCGGGGACGCGGACTTCCCGGCCGGCGCGCTCTGCCCGTTCCACCTGCACATCGGAGTGCTGGTGGAGGGCGAGGAGACCAAGGTGGCCGCGCGCTACCCCGACGGCTCGCCGGCGGAGGTGCTGTGGCGCGGCCCGCTCGTGCTGCGCTACACCGACGTGGACAGCGGGCGCAGCGTCGACCGCGACCAGAGCGGCAAGGCCACCGAGTACGAGCTGCCCGACCACAGCGTCCTGTGGCTGATCCCGAAGAACTCGCACATCTCGGCGCGGGTCCGCGCCGGGAACCCGTACCACGCGCCCGGCGACTTCCTGTTCAGCGGCGGTGTGACGCTGCTGGTCCACCCGGACGGGCAGCCGCAGGTGCTGGAGCAGCACCAGGTGGAGAACCTGTGCGAGACGCTGGCGTGAGACCGGCGATCAGGCCTGCGGGACTCAGGCCCGCGGGGTGAGGCCGTCGAGGAGGGCGCGGACCGATTCCGTCGCGAACTCGTCCGTCGTGGGCGGGAGCAGTACCCCGGGCGGGGCTTCGTCGGCGTAGAAGACCTCCAGGAACGCCCGGTGGAAGCACGCGCCGATCAGGAGCACCGCCGCCGCGTGCGGGTCGAGGGCGGCCGAGACTCGGCCGAGTCGCTGTTCGGCCGCCAGGTACCCGGCGAGGCGGGTGCCGACCTGGTGCGGGCCGGCGTCGCCGAGCTTGCGGCGGTGGGCGGCGAGCAGCTCGGGGCTGGCGAGGACGGAGCCGGCCATCGGGAACGACTGGCAGTAGAACGGGACGGCGACCCGGACCCGCTTCCGGCACGCCGTCGGGGTCAGCGGCTGAGGCACCGGGCGCACCGGAACTCACTTGTGACGCACGGTCGGGGCACGGTACAGAGGGAGCCGTGCCCACCACCGAACTCGCGCGCCTGCGCCACGCCGCGCGGCCCGACAGCCTCCCGTCCCTCCGCCGTCTCGACGACGCACTGACCCGCACCGGCCGGCTCGTCCGGGGACGGCCCGTACGGGAGTGGACGGCCCTGCTGGCCAAGGTGTTCTACTCCGCTCCGAGTCACCGGCTCGGGTCCGCCGACGGCTCCGCACTCACCGAGTGGCGCCTGGAGCCCAACTGGCTGCCGGAGACGACGGACCGCCCGGCCGAGGCCATCGACGCCCTCGTCGAGGCGGGACTCGCGGCCGTGCCCGCGCTGGTGGAGGCGCTCACCGCCCACCCGCCCCGGCCGGACCGGGGCCGGATGCGGGTGGTCGCCGGCTGCGTCGACGCGCTCGCCCGGATCCGGCCCGTGCCCACGTGCGCCGTCCCGGCCGTGCTGGCGGCGCTCCGCACGGCCAGCCCGAGGGCCGCGTCCGCCCTGCTCTTCCACCTCTCGGGCCCGCTGCGCCCGCGCGCCACCGCACTCGCCGTCGCCGCCGTGGCCGAACGCCTGCACCCCGGCCAGGAGGAGCGCGTACGCATCCACGCCGCCCAGGCCCTCTCCCGCCTCGACGGCCCGCTGCCCACTTCGGCGCGCGCGGCGGCCCTCGCCGGGCTGGGCGATCCGCTGCTCCTCGTGCGGCGGTACTGCGTCCACGCGCTCGGCCGGGTGCCGGGGCCCGACACCGAGGCCGCCACCGCGCTGCGCGCCGAGGGCGGACGGGAAGACGTGAACCTTCCGGACGTCATCCGCGCCCTCGCCCAGCACGACGAGCAACAGGCGCTCTTGATGCTCCGTCAGGCAATCTCCGACACGACCGCCGAGGACCAGCGCCGGGCCCGATGCCTGCACGTGGCCGCGGAGTTGGGGCACCGGGCTCGCCCCCTGCTGCCGTTCCTACGTCCCGGCGAGCCGATCGACGAGGCCGCGGCCCGCGCGATGCGCCTCGATCCCACCGACTCCCCTGCGGAACCGCCGAGTTCCCGTCGCCGGCTGCTCCGGCACGTCGCCGACCTCGCCGCCGACGACCGCCCACTCGCCGTCCGCATCGCACTCGCCGCCGTCCGGGAGGCGGCCCACCTGTACGACCCGAAGCCCGACGTGCGCGCGGCCGTCGCGGCCGTCTCTCGGCGGCTCGCAAAACCGCTGGAGCCGTGGCCGGACCACCCGGGCGAGCCGGACCTCGGCCACGACGACCCGTGGGAGTCCTGGCAGCGCGCCCTCGTCCGCCGCGCCGCCGGTCACCTGTCCTTCCTCACCGGCCCGCAGGCCGCCCCCACCCACGCCGTCGCCGCCGTGGACCACGCGTGCCGCGCCCTCGCGGCGAGCCTCGCCCCGGGACTCTCGGTCGTCTGCGTCGAGACGCCCCGGGACGAGCAGGAGGCAGTCGCCCGCATCCACCGCGCCATCGCCGCCGAGGTCCCGAAGGTCCTCGCCACCTGATGCCCGCCGCCACCGGCAGGTGGTCGCTGCCGGTGTCCGGCAGGACCCGGGAGCTCGTCGCCGTCACGCCGCGGACCAGGACCTGGTCGATCCGCACCACCGGGAAGGACGCCGGGTAGCTGAAGCCGAAGCCGTCCCCGGCCGTGTCCTGGACCGAACGCATCCGTGCGGTGAGACCGGCGAACGCGCGGGCGCCAGCGCCGTGAGGACCGGGCCGCGCCTCCACGGTCCGGCCGGGAGGCGGCGCGGACCGCCCGGTGCACCACCGTGCGTCGGGGGTCGGCTCCTCCGTCTGCGTACACTCACCGGCGGTCGTCGTCATGCCCTGCTTGAGGTTCATTCCGCCAGTCAACGGGGGGTGGCGTTGGACCCTCACCACCTGGGTGGCCGCTCCCGACTGACAGGAATGGCCGTCCCTGGGCGGCCCCGCCCCCGACGAGCGGTCCCCGACGGCCGGTCAGTTGGCGGGCAGCTCGAACCCGAGGGCGGTCAGCGCCTCCTCGGCGGCCTGCTGGTCCTGCTCGTAGCTGCCACCGGAGATGCCGAGCCCTCCGACGCAGCGGCCGTTGTCGATGATCGGGTAGCCGCCGCCGACGGCCATCAGGCGGGGGTGGCCGCCGAGCGGTGCGATGCGCGGGTCGGCCAGGTAGTCGTTCCACGCATGGGTCGGGGTGTGGAAGGAGGCAGCGGTCCAGGCCTTGTCGAGCGCGACTTCGGCGGTGAGGAACGGTGCGTCGTCGGCGCGGTCGAACGCCTTCAGGTGTCCGCCCTGGTCGGTGACGGCGACGGCGGCCGTGAAGCCGATCCGGGCGGCGGCCGCGCGTACCGCCGCGATGAGTGCGCCAGCGCCAGCCTGGCTGATCGTGGCGTTGGGGACGGACTTTTGGAGCGTGTCGGTGCTCATGAAGGTCTTCCTTGGACTCGGCGAATCTGGTGGTGCGGTGGCGGACGCGGCGTCCTGGCCGGGCTACCGCAGCGGTGAGGACGGGGTGGGGGTGACGCGGGTGACGACGGACTTCTCGGGGATCAGCAGGCCGTGGACCACCGGGCCGATCTCGTTCTTCCAGCGGTCGTGCTGGTAGACGGCCGCGTACAGGGCCTCGCTGTGGGCCTCGTCCTCGAACCGGCGGATCCACACATAGCCGTCCTCGTCCTGGGCGTCGACGAAGGAGGCGGTCACGTCCATGCCCAGCGAGGCCTGGAACGGGATGACCACGTCCTCCATGTAACGCACCCACTCGTCACGACGTCCGGGCTGCGCCTGGTAGCGGCGGATCTCGTAGTACATGCTGATGCTCCGAATTCCTTGCAGCGGTGATCAGTTGGCGACGGCGAGGACGAGCTTGCCGCGGGTGCGGCCGGCCTCTCCGCGGGCGTGGGCCGCGCCGGCCTGCTCCAGCGGGAAGGTCTCCTCCACCTCGACGGCGACCTCACCGGCGTCGATCAGCCCGGCGATCGCCGTCAGCGCCGGGCCGTCCGGCTCGACCAGGAACGGGGTCACCCGGACACCGGCCACCTCGGCTGCCTGCGCCAGCTCCGGGGAGACACCCTGCGGGACGGCGACCAGCAGGCCGCCCGGGCGCAGCACCTTCAGCGAGCGGGTGCTGGTGTTGTCGTGGGCGTCGCCGACCAGGTCGATGACGACGTCGACGTCCTTGGTGGCGTCCTCGAAGCGGGTGGCGGTGTAGTCGACGGCCTCGTCGGCGCCGAGTTCCTTGAGCCAGGGGTGGCGGGCGGCACTGGCGGTGGCGATCACGTGCGCGCCCAGGTGGCGGGCGAACTGGACCGCGAAGTGGCCGACCCCGCCGGCGGCGGCGGTGACCAGGACCCGCTGGCCGGGCTGCACGTGGGCGGTGTCGACGAGGGCCTGCCAGGCGGTCAGCGCCGCGAGCGGCACGGCGGCGGCGTGCACGTGGTCGAGAGTGGCGGGCTTGCGGGCCCACTGGCGGGCCGGGGCGGTCACGTACTCGGCGTAGGCGTTCGCGACGCGCGGGAACCACGGCATGCCGTACACCTCGTCGCCGACCTTCAGCGTGGTCACACCGAAGCCGACCTCCTCCACCACACCGGACACGTCCCAGCCCAGGGTGAACGGCGGCTCACCCAGCAGGCCGGCCATGCCCGTGCCGCCGCGGGTCTTCCAGTCCACCGGGTTGACCCCGGCCGCGTGCACCCGCACCAGCACCTCGGTGGGCAGCGGCACCGGGCGCGCCATCTCCTGGACCCGCAGCACCTCCGGGCCGCCGAAACCGTTCTGCACCACCGCACGCATCGACTCCGTGGACATGTGTCATCTCCTCAAACGCCGTTCTCAGGGAGGCCTTTGGCGGCCTCCCCCGTGACGTCGACGACGCTATCCCCGGGGGTATAGTTACCTGCAAGGTCTAGTCCTTCCCATTGGGAAGTAACCTGGTGAGAAGAGGGAGAATGACGACCACCTGCCCCAGCGGCCAGCACTCGCACCACGACGTCTACACCGCCCAGTGCCCCTGCCGCGCCCTGCTCGACCTGCTCGCGAACAAGTGGTCCGCCCTCGCCATCGGCGCCCTCGAAGAGGGGCCCCAGCGGTTCGGCGAACTCCAGCGCAAGCTCCAGGGCGTCAGTCCCAAGGTGCTCACCCAAACCCTGCGCCGCCTGGAGGACGTCGGCATCCTCGACCGCACCGTGTACCCCGCCGTACCGCTGCACGTCGAGTACGCACTCACCGACCTCGGCCGCAGCGCCGCCGTCCCGCTCAACCACCTGCGCAGCTGGGTCGAGGAGAACATCGACCACGCCTTCCGCGCTGAGCCGGCGATTCCGTGACCTCTTCAAACCAGACGGGCTTCAGGGGACAGATGCGGGCGAGATGGACAGTCGATCCTCTGGCCGGCGGAGGACGTTACGCATCGATCGGGCATAACATCTTCTAAAGGCTACGGGCCGCCTGAGGTGCCGCCACCGTCGGCGTCCCGCCCTCGTGCGCAGGCCCGCGCCGCCGTCTCGGCGCCTTCCTGGGTGGCCAGATCACCCGCAGCCCCGTACAGACCCAGGTCGGCGGTCGGATCGGAGAGCGGCGTGGAAACAGTGGTGGGCATGGCGCGGCGGGCTGCTGCGGCTACCCGGGGCCGGGTGCGTAGCGGGCCGGGTCCGCGAGCGCGCTGGCGTCCAGGCGGGCGAGGAGCTCGGCGACGCCAGCATGGACCTCGAGGGCGCCGGCCGCACGCAGGGCCCGCTCGCCGAAGCCGCCGGACAGCACCGCGATACACGGCACCTTCGCTTGCGCAGCGGCCTGCACGTCCCAGATGGTGTCGCCGACGAACAGCGCCTGCTCCGGTCTGACGCCGGCCTTGGCCAGCGCGGCATGGACGAGGTCGGGGGCGGGCTTGCTGGCATCCACATCGTCCGCACTGGTCGCCGCTTCAATCGCGTCGTCCGCGTCCAAGATCCGGCGCATCACCGCCAAGTCCCGGGCGGAGGCGGAGGAGGCGAGGACGATGGTCCAGCCGCGCCGCTTCAGCGTCCGCAGCAGGTCGCCGGCGCCGTCGAAGGCCCGCAGGCTGGGCCAGATCCGGGCGAACAGCGCCTGGTGCGCCGCGTCGATCGCCTCGTCCTCGCCGTGGTCGCGGTCCTCGCCGAGCAGGTGGTCCAGGAGCTGGTCACCGCCCATGCCGATCGCCCCGTGGATGCGCGCCATCGCCGGCGTGTGGCCGAACTGGGCGAGCGCCTCCGTCCAGGCGACGGTGTGCCAGTAGCTGGTGTCGAGCAGGGTCCCGTCGACATCGAACAACGCCGCCGCCGGCATCAACCGCCTCCGCTCTCTGGTAAGGCCTCGTTCGCCACTCCTCGACGCTACGGGCCGCCTGCGCCCACTGCACGGCCGCCACGCCCGCTTGCTGCCGCCGATCGGGAAACCCGCTCCGTATGACAGCTCACGCCGGTGCGCCGGCCCGGAAGAAGCCCAGGTCGAGTAGGCGGGCGGCGCAGGCCAGGACCCGCTCGGGCGGCAGGCCGCGCCGGGCCAGGTCGTGCTCGACGCGGCGGCGCAGTCGGGGCGGCCGGGGCGCGATGGCCGGCACCTGGGCGTGCTTGGCCGCCTCCTGCCGGGCGCGGAAGTCCAGGTGGCACAGGCACTGGCGCCGGCCGGCCACGTCCGTCCCGGTGGCCTGTAGGTGCCCGCGCGGATGCGGGCAGATCCAGACCTCGCGCCAGGCCGGCGGTATCACCAGAGCCCACACCCGCGCGAGGGTGTCCGGATCGCTGATCGCGGCGCCTGCCGCGTCGCGGTAGGCGAAGCCGCAACCGGGGCGATGCGGATCGCTGGTGACCAGCCGCGGCGCGGGCATGGAGCGCTCCTGGAACCGAGCGTCTGACCGGCACGGCGGCGGCGAAACAAGTCGCAGCCGTTTTCGCGGGGCGGCCAGGGGCAGACGCGGGTTCGAGGGGGACAGCGTTGGAAGGACTTGCCCGATGAGCGGCCCCTCAGGATTCACCACTCCCTGTCGGAAAGTGCCGACGACTGCGCCGACGCCGTCGCGCGCGCTGGACACCTCGCTGCGGCTGCCCGGCGTCTACCCCGCGCAGGGTGACACCGGGCTGCTGCTGGAGTGCCTGCTGCGCGAGCCGCTGGGCCCGGGTGTCGACCTGCTCGACCTCGGCACCGGCTGCGGTGCGTTGGCCGTCGCCGCAGCGCGACTCGGAGCGCGGGCCACGGCAGTGGACATCTCGTGGTGTGCGCTGGCCTGTGCCTGGCTCAACGCGCGGCGGCAGGGATGTCGGCTCCGGCTGCGCCACGGCGATCTGACCGCGCCGGTGGCGGACGAGCATTTCGACCTGGTGGTGAGCAATCCGCCGTACGTCCCGGTGAGGCGGGCGGCCGCGCCGCGGCACGGGATCGCCCGGGCCTGGGACGCCGGGCCGGACGGGCGGCTGCTGCTGGACCGCCTCTGTGCGCAGGCGCCGCACGTGCTGCGGCCGGGCGGCGTGCTGCTGGTGGTCCAGTCCGCGATCTCCGACGTCGCGGCGACACTGACCGCGCTGGCCCGAGCCGACGTGGTCGCACACGTGGTGGCCCGGCGGCGACAGCCGTTCGGCCCAGTGATGTCGGCCCGCGCGGGCTGGTTCGAGCGGTCCGGCCTGATCGCGCCCGGGCAGCGGGACGAGGAACTGGTGGTGGTCCGCGGTGTCCGGGCCAGCTGACCGCGAACCGCGCCGGGCTGACCGGGAGCCTCGCCGGGTGCGGGTGGTCGACGGCGGGCCGGTGCTGGTCGAGGGGCCGGTGGAGGTGCTGCTGCCAGACGGGTCGACGGTGCGGTGCGACCGCCCCGTGGTCGCGCTGTGCGCCTGTCGGCGCAGCCGGCAGTACCCGTTCTGTGACACCAGCCACCGCCGTCACCGGCCGTGCCGGCGGGCCTCAACGGGCGAGGGCTCGGCCGGTGCGCAGTGAGCTCCGCCCGGCCCGCCAGCAGCCGAGCAGGTGCTCGGTGAACCGGTCCTCGACGACCCCCGTCGCCGCGACGCCGAACGCGATGTCCGGTGCGAGTTCCGGCTCCTCGCGCAGCAGGGCGCCGATAACGTCGTGCCGGACCACCTGCTCGTGGACGGCATCGGCCTCCACGTGCTCGCGGTAGAACCGCGTGCCGGCCTCCCCCGCGCCGAGCCGCTCGAAGGCCGCCGCGAGCCGCGCCGAGCCCGGTGAGGAGCTGATCTCCACGGCCGCGAACTGCCCGACCAAGGCGCCGCGCAGGGCCCGGTGCAGGCCGAAGAGCGACATCAGGTTGACCACCGCCAGCGCCTGGGCGGGTGCGGCATCCAGGTAGCGGCCGTAGCTCGGGGCGAGGCCGAAGTCGGCCATCATCTCGGCGAACAGGCGGGCGTGCGCGCGCTCCGCCCGGCCTGCGCCGTACTCGTCGAACTCGACGGCAAGGAAGGCTGCTTGGGCTGCGCCGTGCAGGCGCGGGATGACCCACGCCTGCGGGTCGGCCTCCTTGAGGTGGTAGAGCGAGCGCAGTGCCAGGTACTCGCGGGCCTGCCAGCGCTCGCCCTCGGCGAGCAGGAAGTGCGAGGGGCCGCTGCCGTCGCGGGGCTCGGTCAGCAGCCGGTCGAGCAGGACGTCGAGTGGTTCGGCCGGCTCGGTGGCGGTGCGCAGCGCGGCGAGCCAGTCACATTCCAGCCTATGGCGCAGTCCCAGCAGTTCGAGGTCCCACTCCCACTCGGGCGGCACGCCGCGAAAGCCGCGGTAGTGCAGCTCGTAGCAGAGCTGGAGCGCGAGCTGGACGTCCTCGCCCCAGGTGTCGGTCCGCTCGCCGTCCGGAAGGTCGGGCAGCCGGCCCGCCCCCGGCGGCCCGGAGCGCAGCAGCGCGCACACGGCGGCGGAGTGGGGGCCGCGCGGCGGGGGCAGCGGCGGTGCACCGGACCCGGGCACGACCTCGGTGGCGGCTGCGGGTGGTGTGGGCATGGTTTCAGCTCCTTGCAGGAATGCCGCCGTGCAGGTCGAGGGTGCAGCACTTGGCGCCGCCACCAGCCTTGTGGAACTCCGACACGTCCACGCCGATCGGTCGGAAACCGCGTGCCGACAGCAGGCCGGCGAGCCGGTCCGCGGTGCGCGGGAGCAGCACGTTCCGGCCGTCCGACACGGCGTTGAGTGCGAAGGACTCGGCCTCCGCCGCCGTGGCCAGCAGCGCGGTCGGGAACAGTCGGCGCAGCACGGTTCGCGCCTCGCGGTCGAAGGCGTCGGGGTAGTACATGACCTCGGTGTCGTCCAGCACCGTGAGGGCGGTGTCGAGGTGGTAGAACCGGGGGTCCACCAGGCGCAGGGTCACCACGGGTCGCCCGAACAGCGTGCGGGCCTCGGCGTGGGCGGCCGGCTCGGTACGGAAGCCGGTGCCCGCGAGCAGCAGGCGGCCGGCCGTCAGCAGGTCGCCCTGTCCCTCGCTGACCCGGGTGGCGAAGCCCAGGCCGGTGAACGGCCGGGCGGCGAACCAGCGGTGGAACGCGACGGACTCGGGTGAGCGCTGCGGGTGCCGGAATCGGGCGACCAGCACCCGCCCGTCCACAACCGCGGCCGCGTTCGCCGTGAACACCATGTCGGGCAACCCGGGCACCGGCTCGACCAGCTCGACGGTGTGCCCGAGCGAGTGGTACAGCGCCCGCAGCCGCCCCCACTGGTGCAGCGCCCGTCCCGGGTCCACCGCCCGACCGGGGTCCATCCACGGGTTGATGGCGTAGTCGACGGTGAAGTAGGTCGGTCGGCACATCAGGAACCGGTGGCGGCGGGCCGAGCGGGTCGGTGTACGGGTCACGGGTTTCTCCATCGTCGGGCGTCCCGGCCCGGCGGGCCGGGAGCCCGGTTCGTCGGGCGCTTGCCCTGGTCGCCCCTCGGCAAACGCGTACGCGACCTGCTCGCGGGGCGCGGCAGGGCCGGGGACCCGGCAATTCCGCAGAAGCCAGCGCGCTAACCCGTGCACGCCGGCGGATCGTCCGTGTCGTGCGGCCCACCCGGTCGCCGGGGCGGCATTCGCGCGCTCCGGGGAACTGCTGCCCGTCCCGCGGCCACCGTCCCGCGAGAGGCGAGCCGAGCATGAACGCCCCGTCGGCTGAGGCCGCGCCCGGGGCCGAACGGGCGACCCGATGGCTGTCGATGTCGTGCGGCTTCCGGCTACTGGCCAGCCGGGACAGCAGGATCAGCACGCACGCTACTCATCCGCCCGAGAAGGAGCTGTTCGCCCGTGTTGGAGCGCACCCGACGCAAGAACGCCACCGAAGTAACCTTCCTGCTGCCGGCCGACCACCCGCACGGGCAGGTGAGTGTCGTCGGGGACTTCAATGACTGGACCCCCGGCGCCCACCCCTTGGCTCCCCGCAAAGACGGCATGCGCTCGGTGAGTGTCACGCTCCCCACCGAGAGCCGCATCCACTTCCGCTACCTTGCCGAGGACGGTCTGTGGTTCGACGACTTGGAGGCGGACGGCCACGACGGGACCAACGGCTACCTGCACACCTGAACGGGCCAAGCGATGGCCGACAGCGACCTTCCCCTCAGCCACGACGCCTTCTATCTGCGCGAGACGGCCCGCATGTTCGGCTGGGACGTCACCTGCCAGGACGACGGCCTGACGATGTCGCTGCGCGACTGGACGGTGCACGCGATCCTGTCGCACGACCGCGGGTTCCGCTACGCACGAGCCGCCGGCCCCGGCAGCACGGACGTGGAACTGACCCTGCGGGAGGTCCTCGACATCCTCGAGGAGTACGGAAGCCCAACGTCCACCGAGCCGTAGCAGCACACCGGCTCACCAGTCGCTCGGCCCTTCAGGTGCCGGCCAACGCGGGCAGACCCGGCCCCGTCGGCCGGCACCCGCCGCGTCGGCTCCGATCGGGTGACGCCCCTCGCCGCGCCGGGCCCCGGCCGGCCCGCGCGGGAATCCCTGCGGGCCGAGGCGGGAAACACCCGCCCGCGCACGGATGGAGCCAGCATGGGACACGGCGGAAACGTGATCGACGAGCTGATGGCCGACCACCGCGAGGTCGAGGAGATGTTCGCCCGCATCCAGGCGATGACGGGCGGCGACCAGCAGCTGCGGGACGCCGTCGACGAGATCACCATCGAGCTGGTGCGGCACTCCGTCGCCGAGGAACAGTACCTGTACCCGGCGGTCCGCGAGCACATCGAAGGCGGCGACCGCCTCGCCGACAAGGAGACCGCCGACCACGGCCGCATCGAGAACCTCCTCAAGCAACTGGAGAACACCCGCACCGACGACCCGCACATGAACCCCCTGCTGCAGCAGCTCATGGACGAAGTCGCCGCCCACGTCCAGGACGAGGAGAACAACCTCTTCCCCATGCTGCGCCACGCCTGCACCCCGCAGCAGCTCGACGACCTGGGCGACAAGATCCGCCGGGCGAAGTCCATGGCGCCCACCCGCCCGCACCCCTCCGCGCCGGCCAGCCCCGCGGCCAGCAAGCTCCTCGCGCCCGGCGTCGGCCTGGTCGACCGGGCCCGCGACTTCGTCACCGGCCGCGGCAAGTCCTGACCCGACTCCGGTGGCGGACCCCGGACCCCGGGGCCCGCCACCGGGGAATGACAGGCGTCACGCCGCCGCCCGAACACGCCCCGCCTACGCTAGTCCGCCACCAGCGGAGGACCTCGGCTCCGCACCACAGCTCGCGCACCCCACCCCTTCTTGGCGCACCGAGCACATCCCCCGAGGAACCGCAGCCGTGCCCAACGCGGAACGCGTGACTGTGCGGCCGACACGACGGCGTGGACGATGACAACTTCCGGGGGTGCGTGCCCGCCCGGGTTGCCAGGCAGGGTGACCGCGTACCGCTCAGGCACGTCCACGGCCGTCTCACCCGGATCCGGCGCCAGCGTCGCCGAGAGCGGCGCGCACGCTGTCGCAGACGGTGAAGAGCTCATCAGTGCCGGTGATCTCCAGCAGCCGCCGCGCCTGCGCAGTGGGGGCAGCCAACAGCAGGTCCACGTCAGCGGCCTGGGCGGCCAGGCGGGCGCCGAGCAGGACGTTCAGGCAGTTCGAGTCGCAGAAGCCCAGGCCGGCGAGGTCGACGACCAGCCGGGACGGCCGTAGGGTCACCGCGCGAACGAGGGCAGCCTCCAGGCGTCGGCGCTGGTCCCGGTCGACCTCCCCGTCAAGGCGCACGACCACGCCCCGGCCGGGCACGGTGAACGCGGAGATCCGCAGAAGCGGAGCTACGGTGCCGGGATTCCTGGAGCGGAAGGTGTGCCGGGTGGACATTGAGCTGGCCCTCCTTGCGCGAGGGAAGCCGTCCGCCTTCGAGCCTGCCCCTCCCGGCCGCCCGGCGCCACCCCCGCCCGCACTTCATGGCTGGTATCTGGCGGCGTGGTGGTCGCATCGCGGAGGTCGAACGAGCCGGCCTGGCCCGGCACGCACCCACTGGCCGGGGATATCCGCCTACTCCGTTGGAGTGTTCCACCACTTCCCAGCGGCGGAGCCGCAGCGCTAGGCCACCCCGCACGCGGCGGGTCGCACTAGGTTGCCTCGCGTGGAGCCAACCGAGTCACCCGAGATCACGAGCAAACCCCCGGCACGAGAGCGTGCCGCCACCGTCCTGGACAAGCGCCTACCGGTCATGGAGGGGGGCCGGGAGTTCCTGCGCAAGGTGTTCCCGGACCACTGGTCGTTCCTGCTGGGCGAGCTCGCGCTGTACAGCTTCGTCATCCTGCTGCTGACGGGCGTCTACCTGACGCTCTTCTTCCAGCCGAGCATGAATGAGATCGTCTACGACGGCTCCTACCTGCCGCTGCGCGGCGTACGGCTCTCCGAGGCCTACACGTCGACGCTGCGCATCAGCTTCGACGTACGCGGCGGTCTGCTGATCCGACAGATCCACCACTGGTCGGCGCTGCTGTTCACCTCGGCGATCGGCGTCCACCTGCTGCGGGTGTTCTTCACCGGCGCCTTCCGCCGCCCGCGCGAGCTCAACTGGGTCATCGGGGTGACGCTGTTCACCCTCGCCCTGCTCGAAGGGTTCTCCGGCTACTCGCTGCCGGACGACACCCTCTCGGGCACCGGGCTGCGGATCGCCGAGGGCGTCCTGCTGTCGTTGCCGCTGGTCGGTACCTACCTCACGTTCTTCGCGTTCGGTGGCGAGTTCCCCGGGCACGCGATCATCCCCCGGCTGTTCACCGTGCACATCCTCCTCGTGCCCGGTCTGCTGCTCGCGCTGATCGGGGCGCACCTGACCCTCGTCGTCGTGCTGAAGCACACGCACTGGGCCGGGCCCGGGCGCACCAACCGGAACGTGGTCGGCATGCCCTTCTTCCCGCAGTTCCTCTCCCGGAGCACCGGCCTGATGTTCACGGTGGGCGGCGTCATGACGCTGTCGGCCGTCGTCGCGGAGATCAACCCGATCTGGCGCTACGGCGCCTACCGGCCCGACGTCGCCGGGGCCGGCGCCCAGCCCGACTGGTACATCGGCTTCATCGAGGGCGCGCTGCGGATGATGCCCGCGGTGGAGACCCGCGTGTTCGGGCACACGCTGTCCTGGAACGTCCTCCTCCCCGCGGTGGTACTGCCCGGGCTGATGTTCGCGCTCCTGTACGCCTACCCCTTCGCCGAACGGTGGCTCGACCCCCGGCCGGGCGAGCACCACCTGTGCGACCGGCCGCGCAACAAGCCCACCCGCACAGCGCTGGGGGTCGCCGGGATCACGTTCTACGCGGTGCTGCTCATCGCAGGCGGCAACGACGTGATCGCGTTCGAGTTCGGCGTGTCCGTCAACGCGCTCACCAACGTGCTGCGCGCCTCCCTGATCGTCCTGCCGGTCGTGGCGTTCATGCTCACCCGGCGGCTGTGCCTGGCCCTCCAGGCCAGGGACCGCTCCCGGCTCCTGGACGGCGACGAGACCGGCCGGATCGACCAGTCCCTCGACGGCGGTTTCGAGGGCCACCGCCGGCGCGTCCGGCCAGGCGAGCGCGAGGTCATGCTGGTGCGCGACGCGCCGGACCCGCTGCCGGCCCTGGAGGGGGCACCGCGACGGGAGCGGGCGCGGGCCGCCGCGAGCTCCTGGTTCTACCGCGACCGGGTCGAACTGCCCGCCTCCGAACGGGAGTCGGAGCGGGTCGCGGCCATCCTTACCGCCCCGGAGCACCCCTGCACCTCGGCCGAACGGACGCCCCGGCCGGCCCCGGCCGGCCCCGTGCGCCGGCTGCTGCGCAGGCTCACGCGCCGTCGCGGTACTGGAAGATGAACCCGAACACGGCGAGCGCGAGCATCACGGCACCGACGACGACCAGCCACAGGGCGAACACCACCCCGAGGGCGAACACCGTCACGCTCACGGCCGCGAGCACCGGGTAGCCGCTGCGGGCCGGGAAGAACCCGATCGGGCCCGCGGTCTCGGCGATCTCGGCGTTCTTGCGGTCCTGTGGCCGTCCGTGGCCCCGCCGCTGGTGCTGGATGAACCAGAAGAGGGCGATCAGCGCCGACATCAGGCACCCCACTGTCAGGATCGCCTTGCCCGCGGGCTCCCGGGCCCAGAGTCCGTACACGAGTCCGGTCACGGCGAAGAACGCCGCCATGATGGAGAACAGCCATCCTTCGGCCTTCATCGCGCGCTCCCGCTCTTCCCCGCGTCGCCGGACGATCGGTTGCCGCTCTCCTCTGCCGGGACCTCCGGATGGTGCAGGTCGAAGGCCGGTGATTCGGAGCGGATGCGCGGGAGCACGTGGAAGTTGTGCTTGGGCGGCGGACAGGACGTAGCCCACTCCAGGGACCGCCCCCAGCCCCACGGATCGTCCCGGTCGACCTTGCGGCCGCGCCGGGTGGTGATCCAGACGTTGTAGAAGAACGGCAGGTTGGAGATCCCGAGCATGAACGCGCCGCACGAGGCCAGCACGTTGAGCGCGGTGAAGCCGTCCACGTCCAGGTACGTCGCGTAGCGCCGGGGCATGCCCTGGGCGCCCAGCCAGTGCATGACCAGGAAGGTGACCTGGAACCCCACGAACAGGATCCAGAAGTGCACCTTCCCGATCCGCTCGTCGAGCATCTTCCCGGTCAGCTTCGGCCACCAGAAGTAGAAACCCCCGAAGGTCGCGAACACGACGGTGCCGAACAGGACGTAGTGGAGGTGTGCCACGACGAAGTAGCTGTCGGTGACGTGGAAGTCGATCGGCGGCGCGGCGAGCAGCACCCCGCTCAACCCGCCGAACAGGAACGTCACCAGGAACCCGATCGACCAGAGCATCGGCGTCTCGAAGGACAGCGAGCCGTTCCACATCGTCCCGATCCAGTTGAAGAACTTCACCCCGGTGGGTACCGCGATGAGGAACGACATCATGGAGAAGAACGGCAGCAGCACCTGGCCGGTGGCGAACATGTGGTGCGCCCAGACGGACATCGACAGCGAGGTGATGGCGATCGTCGCGCCGATCATCCCGTAGTAGCCGAACACCGGTTTCCGGCTGAACACCGGGATGATCTCGGTGACGATGCCGAAGAACGGCACCGCGACGATGTAGACCTCCGGGTGCCCGAAGAACCAGAAGAGGTGCTGCCACAGGAGCGCGCCGCCGTTGGCCGCGTCGAAGACGTGCGCGCCGAACTTCCGGTCCGCCTCCAGCAGCAACAGGGCCGCTGTCAGCACCGGGAAGGCCAGCAGCACCATGATCGACGTGAACAGCACGTTCCACGTGAAGACGGGCATCCGGAACAGCGTCATGCCGGGCGCCCGCAGGCAGGTGATCGTGGTGATGAAGTTGACCGAGCCGAGGATTGTGCCGAGGCCCGCCACGACCAGGCCCAGCGCCCACAGTTCGCCGCCAGTGCCAGGTGAGAACACCGGCCCGTTCAGCGGCGCGTACGCGAACCAGCCGAACGCGGGCGCCCCCGTCGAGGTGAGGAAGCCGCTCAGGACCAGCAGACCGCCCAGCAGGAACGCCCAGTAGGTGAAGGCGTTCAGCCGGGGGAACGCGACGTCGGGCGCCCCGATCTGCAGCGGCATGATCGCATTGGCGAACCCGGCGAAGGTGGGGGTCGCGAACAGCAGCAGCATGATCGTGCCGTGCATGGTGAACATCTGGTTGTAGCGCTGGTGCGAGAGGAATCCGATGTCCGGCCCCATCAGCTGGGCGCGCATCAGCAGCGCCATCACCCCGCCGACCAGGAAGAAGCCGAAGGCCGTGACCAGGTAGAGATTCCCGATGACCTTGTGGTCCGTGGTGAACAGCCAGCGCAGCACGGTGCTGCCCTGGTGGAGCCGGGCCCCGACGCGGCGCGGCGCGGTGGTCGGAGCAGTCATGGAACCTCCGCAGCGGGACGGGTGACGTCCGCGGGGACGGGCGGGCTTCGCACGCCACCGGCGACCCTAGCGGCGGGCGGCGGCCCGCCCGGCTTGCCACGCTGCACGCCCTTCGACCGGCCCACTCACCGGTGACGCGGGACGGCCCTCCGGCCGACTGGCGCCGCTGGTCCCGCTGCCCGTTCCTCAGCTGCTGAGCAAACGGTCGAAGAAGACGCGATCCGACTGCTGATCGACCGCGCGGCTCGACGAACCCCTGCCGGTCGCCGAGCGCCACCACGCGACCGACACACTGCTCGTCGTGCTCCGCACCCACCTGAGCGGCGCGGAAGACCAGCTCTCCCCGCCCTGCGGCTCCGTGGCCCGGCCGAGGAACTGCGGCGCTGCTCGAGGCGCGTGCGCGAGCCCCTCCGACGACTTCACCCCGGCCCGTGGGGGCCTTCCTCCCGGCGCCGGCGCCATCGCCGCCGTCCGGGGCCACCTCACCGTCCACGGCTCGTCTGAGCAGCGGTACTCGCCCTGACCGGAAAGCCCGTGGGCCGTTTGGCACCGGGCATGGCGGCAACCCGCAGGAGCACGGCCTACCTTGGAGAACCCGTACCGACCGTCCCGCAGCCCCGCCCTGGCAGCGACCGCCAGGACCGGACCGGTCCGTGGCTGTTCACCCGCGCCGACTTCTTCCAGGGGCCGGCACCCGCACGCCCGTCTTCGTCCGCTTCTCGACCGTACAGGGGCCGCGCGGCTCCGCTGATACCGTGCGCGACGTACTTCGCCGTCAAGTTCTACATTCGGCACGGCAATTACGATCTGGTCGGCGACAACATGCCGGTGCTCTTCATCCAGGACGCTGCGACGTTCCCGGACTTCGTCCACGCGTGAAGCCTGAGCCGCCGAACGAGATACCCACCGACGCCTCCCGGACCCGGTGGAGTCTCAGTGCCGGCCGACGGCCGCAGCCCGCACCTTCAGAGCGGCGTCGATCCCCCGCAGGAACTGTTCGAGGTCCTCGGGCTTGCGCGAGGTCACGAGGCGCCAACCGTTCGCGTCGTCCGTGACGAGCGCGGCGTCCGTCCAGCTCGCGCCGGCGTTGGCGAGGTCGGTGCGCAGCGACGGGAAGGAGGTGACCTCCTTGCCGTACGCCACACCGGCCTCGGCGAGCAGCCACGGGCCGTGGCAGATGGCGGCGACGGGGCGGCCGGAGGTGGTGAAGGCCAGGATGATGTCGACGACCTCCTGGCGCATCCGGAGGCTGTCGGCATTGAGCGTGCCACCAGGTATGAGCAGCAGGTCGTAGTCGGTGGGGTCCACCTCGTCGAGGGTGTGGGTCGGGCTCACCGTCTCGCCGGGTTCCTTGTCCCGGACGAGGGTGCGGATGTCGTCCCGGGTGGGGGCGGCGATGTCGACGTGGACGCCGCCATCGCGCAGATGACGGACGGGGACGAGGAGTTCGTCCTGTTCGACACCGTAGTTGTTCACGATCGCGAGGACCTTGGTGTGGTGGTTCACGGCTTCCTCCTTCGGGCGGGAATCGCGTGCGGATCGGGTCGTCGTCGGCCGTGCCCACGCCTGCGGGTATCCGGTTTACGCACGGCCATGCCCGGTTGCCGGAGCCCGGTCCGGGTAGCGCCGGCCCGGCGGACCGCCGCGTCGAGGTCCATGTGCCGCGCGGCCGTCAGCCGGCCAGCACCGCGGCCGGGTCCAGACGGCCCGCGACGAGGGCACGGGCCACGTCGGCCACACCGGTGCCACTTCGGCGGGCGTGGGCACGGAGCACCTCGAAGGCGGTGTCCATGTCGAGGCCGCCGGCCTCGGCGAGCACGCCCTTCGCCCGTTCGACGGCGGCGCGGTCCACCAGCGCGGCGCTGATCTCCTCCGCGGCGGCCTGTTCCCGCCCGTACCTCCGCTGGAGCAGGGCGATCACAGCGAGGTCGGCGAGCGGCTGCACGACGTCCGGGCCGTCCTGGCCGGATTCGACCCCGGGGCGGACGTCGAAGACGTTGAGCGCGCCCACGACCCGGCCGCCCAGGCGCAGCGGCACCGCGCGTACCGAGCGGAAACCGAGATCGAGCGCCTGCCGCGTGAACTGCGGCCAGCGTGCCCGGGCCTGCCGGAGGTCCCGTTCGATGACCTGCTCGCCGGTGCGGTGGCAGTCCAGGCAGGGCCCCTCGCCGACAGCGATCTGCAGCGCCTCCAGCCAGCGGACCCGGTCGTTGGAGTAGGCGATGTCGCGCAGCCCGCCGCGGCGGTCCGCGACCACGAGACCGGTGCCGGCCGTGCCGCTGAGCGCCGTGCAGACCTCGGTGAGCCGGTGCAGGAACTCGACGGTGTCGTAGCCGGGCCCGATCAGCGTCCCGGTGAGCCCGGCGAACGCCTCGTTCACGCGGGCCTCGCGCGTCATGACCGTCTCCACTTCCCTTCGGGGCAAGGCTACGCCCGCGCCCCGTCGTCGGTCATCCGTCATCGGTCCTCCTCGGTGAACCGCAGCCGCCGCTCCACGACCTCGTGCGCCACCTCGTCGATCTCCCGGTCTTGGGTGAACGCGTGGGCGCGCAGCCGGTCGAGGGCCTCGTCGGCGGACACCCCCAGCTGCACCGTGATCATGCCGACCGCCTGGTCCACCTCGACGCCGTTGAGCGGCGGGTCGTCCAGCCACGGCTGGACCGGCACCTCGCCGGACGGCGACATGAAGGAACCGACGATCGCGAGGGTCACGCTGGTCGCGGCGACCTGGATGTCGGAGATCTCCTCGGAACCCGGCAGGCCCGGGTCGGAGCGGTACAGGCTCAGCACGCCGATGCCGGAGGAACCCAGGTGCAGCGGTGAGACGTAGACGCCGCGCAGACCCTGGTCGCGCGCGGTCGAGGCGAGGTCCGCCACCAGCACCGGCCAGCGCACCTCGTCCGGCGCGAGCAGGTCGGCGACCGTCACGGGCCGCCGTTCGCGGAAGGCGTCCACGCCAGGGCCCTCGCCGAGGCTGAACTGCCGTTCCTCCAGCCGCCGGGCCCTTCCATCGCTTGCCCAGACGCCGGCACGGTGGCCGGTGTCGGCCATCAGCGTGATGGAGGCGGCTTCGACGGCCAGGGCCTCGACGCAGGCCCCGCAGAGCCGCTCGGGCAAGGAGGGTCGGCCCGGGCCGTTGACGGCCTCAGCCATGATCTGCGCGATCCGCGTCAGATCGGCCATCTCCGCGCCTCGTTTTTCCTTCGGCCTCGCCGTCAGCGCGCGGGGGCCGACTGTCGTCGGTGGTCACACCAGTTCGCGCCGCAGCGTGATCACCGCAGTATGGGTGCCAGGGTTGCAAGCACGCCTGTCCCGCGCCTTGCGGGTACCCGGATCGGCGCTCGGCACACGCCCGGCACGGGGTTTGACCGCGCGGAACCCGGCAAGCCGCCGGGCATGGACGCACACCTGTATGCCTCAGCCCTGCCCATCGACCGGTGGTCCCGCCGACTGCGCCGCGCACTCGACGCTCC
Source organism: Kitasatospora sp. NPDC001660 (assembly GCF_053596725.1). NCBI lineage: Bacteria > Bacillati > Actinomycetota > Actinomycetes > Kitasatosporales > Streptomycetaceae > Kitasatospora > Kitasatospora sp. NPDC001660. Next base: position 38,581 of record NZ_JBSFGU010000045.1, read on the forward strand.
GGCGCACTGGGAGGTCCTCGACCTGCCGGCCGGGCCGCTCGCCGACGCCGTGGAATCCCTTCCGCTCGGACCGTACCGCGACGCCCTGCACGGCGTGTGGCTCGGCCATCCGCTGCACCCGGTGCTGGTCCAGGTGCCGATCGGCTGCTGGACTTCGGCCGGACTGCTGGACTTTCTCCCGGGCGCGCACCGCTCGGCCGACGCCATGGTCGCGGTCGGGCTGCTGGGCGCCGTCCCGGCGGCGCTGTCCGGCTGGGTGGACTGGGCGCGGCTCGACCCGCCACGCCGCCGCACCGGCCTGGTGCACGCGCTCGCCAACACCGCCGGCGTGCTGCTGTACACCGGATCGCTGCTGGCCCGCTGCCGCGGCCACCGGGCTCGTGGGCGGCTGCTCGGTCTGGCCGGGCTCACCGCCGTCTCTGCAGGCGGCACGCTCGGCGGACACCTGGCCTACGGACAGGCCGCCGGCCCCAACCGGGCTGCCGCCGTACCCCGACTGGTGCCCGCGGGCTGGGTCGCCCTCGGCCCGGTCGACGACTTCCCGCCGGGCGAACCCGTCAGACGGATGGCGGATGGCTTTCCCGTGGTCGTCGTCCGGGACGGCGAGCGCTGCCACGTGCTCGCGGAGCGCTGCTCGCACCTCTCCGGTCCCCTCGCCGAGGGCACGGTGACCGACGGCTGCCTGCGCTGCCCGTGGCACGGCAGCGAGTTCCGCCTTCGCGACGGCGAGGTCGCGTGCGGCCCGGCCACCGCACCACAGCCCGTGTTCGAGACCCGGGTGCTTTCCGGGCACCTGGAGGTGCGACTGCCCGGCGCCGGCTGACCCGCCGTCACCGTTTCGCCCGCGTGGCCGGGGGCGGCCGCCCGGCGAACGAGCTGCTGGAGGAGGCATGACCGCCATCGTCCCCGATCTCCCGACCGACCGTACCGCACCAAAGCAGTACGAGCGCCGACACCGTCCGGGGCCGCACCCCTTGCATGACCTCCCAGGCTCGGCCGCGCTGTCTGAACACGAGCCCGTTCACCAGGGCGTCGAGCCCCCAGTCGCGCCGCAGCTCGCGCCCGATCGCGGCCGGTGCTTCCCGTTCCCGCCCTTGTCCTGCCTCCTCGCACGGCCGTCCCCCGGTCCGCCGGTGCGGCTTCCCCGTCAGGGCGCGGACTAACGCGCGGCTTGGAGCCGGACGGCGAGGAGGCAGCTGCCGTCCGCCGGTTTGGGGCCGCCGAGGCGGGCTGCGATGTGATCGAGACAGTCCGCGAGATCGGGTGCGGCGCACTCCGCGGCGGCGCGAAGGAGGCGGTCGGGGCGGCCGGTGCCGGCTTCACAGCGGTTGAGCAGGCCGTCGGTCCAGAGCAGCACGGTGTCGCCGGGCCGCAGCGGCTGGACGGTGTCGCGGTAGCGGGCATCGGCGAGCGCTCCGAGGACGGTGCCGGTGGGACCGTTGGCGAGGTCCGCGACCGCCCTGCGCACGACGGCCGGGGGCGCGTGACCGGCCGCGCTCCAGATGAGCGTGCGGGCAGCCGGGTCGAGCAGGCCGCACAGCACGCTGACGATCCGCAGGCTGCCGTGGTGGCAGAGCACGGTATTGAGGCGGCCCAGCACGCCGGCCGGACTCAGGCCCGCGTAGCAGAGCCCGCGCAGGGCGTACCGCAGCTCGGACATTCCCGCGGCGGCCATCAGGCCGTGCCCGCTGACGTCGCCGACCGCGAGCAGGACCGGGCCACCGGGCAGGGCGGCCAGGTCGTACCAGTCGCCGCCCACCCGGCGGTGGTCCCCGGCGGGCAGGTAGCGGGCGGCATGGTCGAGGCCGGCGATCGGCGGCTTCGGCTCGTCCGGGGCGGCCATCATCGCGTTCTGCAGGGCCCGGGTAGCGCGGTGTTCGGCGGTGGTCCGGCGCTGCTGCTCGGCGAGCCTGGTCCGGGCTCCAGCCAGGGCCTGCTCGGTGCGGTGCTGTCGGGTCACGTCCTGGAGGACGCCCCGCACGTCGCGCACCCGACCGGTGTCGGGATCGGTGACGGCCTCCGCGCTGATCCGCACCGCCCGCCCACCCGCCCCGGCCGGCCCGACGACGACGTCCACGGGGCCCGGGTGTCGCCCGCCCAGCAGCACCCCGGCGAGCGCCCGCACGGCGGCGCGGTCGGGCGGACGCACGCACGCCAGTACCTCGACCGCGGTGACCTGACCGGGCCGCCCGGGGTCTAGGCCAAGCAACCGCCGGGCCTCCTTCGACAGCTCCAGGCCCGGCGATCCCCGCGACCACGCGAAACTGCCGACGCCGGCCAGCCGCTGGGTGTCACCAATCCCCGCCGCGAGCTCGGCGGCACCGTCCCGGGGGCGCCAGGTGAGGAGCAGGCCGTCGAGGAACGGCACCGCGCGCACGGTGAGGACCGCCCCGGGTCCCGCACCCGTGAAATCGCCGGCCCGGCCCTCGTAGCGGACGCCGGTCCCGGCGACGTCGAGGATCCGGGCGAAGACGCCGGTAGCAACGAGCCCGGGGAGGATCTCGGTCAGGCGCCGCCCGACCATCGGGGCGGGGCCGGCCGCCGCGTTCGCGTACCTGACGCGCAGGTCGGTGACCGCCCCCTCGCCGCTGCCCTCGCGGACCACCGACAGCACGAGGACGGGTTCGAACATCGCGTCCAGCACGCCGCGGAACCAGTACTCGCCGCCCGGCACCACCAGGCCCGGCTCCCCGCCGCCGGCCGCGGCGACCCGCAGCAGGTGCCCCGCCACCAGGCCGGCCAGCGCGTCGACGTACCGGGTGGCCGCGCGGGCCCTGGGGCGGGCCGTCCCAGCCAAGGCTCATCGCCCCGACCGTGCGGTCCCCGCTGCGCAGCGGCACGGCACAGGCCGTCCGGCCAGGGACGATCCGGCCGGTCTCCGGCGACCCGCCGCCGGCGTCGTCCGCGTCGAACTCCCAGACGATGCCGCCGCCCTGAGCGGCGGTGACCAGCGGCACCCCGGTCTCGGGCGGGATGCGCCGCCACTGGCTGACCCGGCGCGGCTCCACCCCGTGGCTGCCGATCAGCGCGAAGGCGCCGTCGGGCTCCAGCAGGCCGAGGACGACGGCGACGACGCCGAGCGGCGCCGTGGCCACCTCGTGCACCAGCCGCGCCAGCTCCTCCGTCGTCTCCGCGCCGGCCAGCGCGGAGACGGCCAGGTGGTAGCGGGCGGCCAGGCCGGGCACCGGAGCGAGAGGGGTGGCACCCGGCGGCGCGGGCACCGGCGGCGCGGAAACGGGTGCTGCCACGAGCACGGGCGAGTGCCGCCCGGGCCGGACGAACTCGTCGACGGCCTCCTGGAGCGACTCATCCCCGGCGAGGTCCGTGATCGGTGCAGCGAGGCCTACCAGCCCGGCGGCGATGTCCGCGACCCTGCGGTTGGTGTCCTGCGACATCCGCACCAGGTGGCCGAAGGCTTCGTCCGGCGTGCAGCCCAGTCGCTCGGTGAGCATGCCCTTCGCCTGCTCGATCACGCCCCGGGTGCGCATCGCCCGGCGCAGCCCCTCCGCCTCGGCGCGCAGCCGGTCCACCGCCGCCAGCAGCACCGTCGCGTCGTCGGCCCGGGCGACTTCTGCGGGGATCCGGTGCTCAGCCACAGGCCGCCGCCACGTCCGGGTAGAGCGGCAGCACCGCTTCCACCCCGCTCAGCTCCACGACGTCCCGCACCCGCGGCACCGCGCCGGCCAGCAGGATCACGCCGTGTCCCTCCCACACCCGGCGGGCGGCGCCAAGCAGGGCGTTGAGCCCGGTGGAGTCGGCGAAGCCGACGGCGGTCAGGTCCACCACGAGCCAGGGCGCGCCGTCGTCGATTAGTACGTCGAATAGTACGTCGAACTGTTTCCGCAGCTCGGGAGCCGCGAAGTCGTCGAGGTTCCCGAAGCGCGGAACGACCGTCCAGCCGTTGACCTCGGAGAAGTCCATCATCCGGATCACCTTCGCCACCTGAGTCCTCTTCCAGGCTAGAGCCTGCCGTCACGCCGTACGGACCGGCCGGCGGGCAGACGCCTCGCGCGGGCCCGTTACGGTGCAGGATCCGCGCGCCCGCCACGCGGAGGAGGACGGCATGAACCCGGTCGAACCCGCCCTGCGCTTGGTGGACGGTGTTCGGCAACGGTCTGTCCCGGCTGGACAACGGTGTGTCCCGGATTCACTGGTGGGCCCTCTACAACGGCCTGCAGTGGACCGAGGAGTGCACGGACTGGGGCGACCTCGGACTACTCTCCTCCGGAGAGTGCCCAGCTGGCTGGACCGGCCCCCAGCCCTGCGAACCGCCCGCTGGAACGCCGTTCACGCCGTTCCACACGCTGAAGCTGCTGAACACCGCGCTCCGGGGCGGCGACGCGCTCGCGGTGTCGCGCGGCAGCAGCGCCCTCGACGCGCACGCGGTCCGGCGGCCCGACGGCGCCCTGGCCGTGGTCGTGATCAACAAGGACCCCGGAGCACGCCCGGCCCTTCCGCCTCGACGTGCCCGTCAACTACCGTGTCCGGCACACGGCCGGTCGGCACCAGGGCGACCTTGCGGCCAGCTTCCCGTACAGCGTCCCGGAGTTGGTCGCGGTCCATGGTGGAACCGGATCAGTGCGGCGGGCCGTCCGGCGGCTCGTCCGACCAGCCCGGGGCGTCGTGGTCCTCCAACTTCTCGCGCAGCCGGGCCAGGATGGCGCTGAGCAGCCGGGAGACGTGCATCTGGGAGACGCCGATGCGGTCGGCGATCTCGGACTGGGTGCGGCCGTCCCAGAAGCGGAGTTCGAGGATCGTCTGCTCGCGCTCGGGGAGTTCCGCGAGCAGCGGGCGGACGGCGGTGCGGAAGTCGGCGAGTTCGATGCCCGGATCGCAGGCACCGAGGCGGTCGAGCAGCGCGCTGCCGGTCTCGTCGGCGTCCTGGTCGCGCAGCGCGTCCAGGGAGTTGGGCCGGCAGACCCGGCCCGCGACCAGTCCCTCGGTGGCCTCCTCGACGGTCAGGTGCAGGTCCTTCGCGATCTCCTCGGGCCGCGGGAGGCGGCCGAGCTCCTGTTCCAGCCGGTCGGAGCCGCGCACGACGCTCAGGTACAGCTCCTGCGTGCTGCGCGGCACGCGCACCGGCCACGAGGTGTCGCGGAAGAACCGTTTGATCTCTCCGGCGATGGTGGGGATGGCATAGGTGACGAACTCGACGCCGCGGTGCGGGTCGTAGCCGTCGACGGCCTTGATCAGGCCGATCGTGCCGACCTGGAGGATGTCGTCCATGTCCTCGGCGCGGTGGCGGAAGCGGGCCGCGATGAACCGGACCAGCGGCATGTTCAGCTCGATGATCGTGCCACGGACGTAGCTGTAGGCGTGCGTCTCGCGGGCGAGCCCGGCCAGGCGCTCGAACAGCGCGTCGCTGAGTTCACGGGCCTCGGACTTGCCCATCACCCGCAGTTCCGCCGCGGTATACCGGGGCGGCAGGTCGGGCGGCGGCGGGCCGGACGGCGCCGTGGCACTCGTCTGGTCGGCAGGGTGCGGTGTCTCAAGGGGGATGGACACTTGCTTCTCCTGGGCATCAGGGTGAACGCCCCGCGCCGCGGCGAGGGCTCGCTCACGTGCCACGGGCTTCTTCCCCCAGAACCTGTGCCCGGCTTCTTCAAGCGAAGGTCCCGGTGGCACCCGGTGGGTGCCGGCGCGGCCGGCATGAAAGCGGTCGCTGCAACAGTCGTTCTACCCCGACATACGACATCCAATTCATGTTTCGGCCGATTTGTTGCTGTTTTGCCGGGTGCACGCGATCGGGCAACGACCCCACGCCGAGAGGAGAGGCGGTCATGCCGCGAGGATCCAGCCCCAAGTGCGAGCGCCAGTACGAGCACATCAAGGAGAGCGCCCTCGGCCGCGGAGAGAGCGAGAAGCGGGCGAAGAGATCGCAGCCCGGACGGTCAACAAGGAACGCGCCCGGCACGGCGTGGCCGCACAGTCACGCCAGCGCCTCGTAGGCGCCCAGGGCGCCTGCGCCGTCCGCACCTGTGACCAGGGCCTCGCGCAGGCGGACCGCGGCGGCCCGGCACTGGGCCAGCAGCCGCGCCCGGCACGGCCCCGTAGCACCGAGTGCGGCGGCGGTGACCAGTGCCGCGAACTGGGCGCCGGTTCGCGGTCTCGATCGCATCGAAGACCTCGTCCAGCGGGCGCACCCCCACTGCCGGGACCGTCGTCTCGTCACTGGCTTCCGCGCCCGTCCGATGGCAGAGGCCGCACCACAGCCGGGTGGGGCAGCCTCACAACGCTGCTCGCACGGCAGGCAGCAGGGTGTTCTCGGCCCAGTCGAGGAAGGCCGGCTGGCTGTCGCCGCCGACCTGGACGAGGGCGACCTCACCGAACCCGGCGTCGGCGAACGGCCGGACCGCGTCGACGAAGTCCTCGACCCGGTCACCGCAGGGGATGGCTTCGGCGATGTCGCCGAGGCGCACGAAGCGGCTCGCGGCGGCGAAGCCCGCGGTCCCGGGCAGTTCGGCGTTGACCTTCCAGCCGCCGCCGAACCAGCGGAACTGCTCGTGGGCCCGTCGCACGGCGGCGTCCCGGTCGGTGTCCCAGCACACCGGCAGCTGGCCCACCGCCGGTTTCCCGGCCCCGCCGTGCTGCGCGAAGCCCGCGACCAGGGCGGGGTCGGGCTCCACGGCGATCACCAGGTCGGCCAGCCGGCCCGCCAGTTCGCAGGAGTCCGGCCCCGAGACCGCGATTCCGATCGGTGGCAGCCGGTCGGGAAGGTCCCACAACCGGGCGCCCTCGACGTCGAAGTACCGCCCCCGGCGGGTGACGTAGCCACCCTCGAACAGCTCCCGGATGATCTGCACGGCCTCGTCGAGCATCGCCTGGCGGACCGGCGCCGCGGGCCAGCCGTGGCCGATCACGTGCTCGTTGAGGTTCTCGCCGCTGCCCAACCCGAGCCGGAAGCGGCCTTCGGAGAGCAACTGCACCGTGGCGGCCTTCTGCGCGACCACCACCGGGTGGTAGCGGAAGGTCGGGCAGGTGACGTAGGTCATGAGCGGAATGCGGGAGGTGGCCTGCGCGGCGGCGCCGAGCACGGCCCACGCGTACGGGGCGTGGCCCTGCTCGTCCAGCCAGGGGAAGGAGTGGTCCGAGATCACCGAGAAGTCGAAGCCCGCCTGCTCCGCGCGCACCACGTCCGCGACCAGATCGCGAGGGCCTCGCTGCTCGGTCATCATCGTGTATCCGATTCTCACCATGGCCCGCGTCTGCCCCGGTCACGGCATCCTGCACACCAGCGGGCCCTGGATCATCCGCCCGTCTCGACGCAGGCGATCCCACAAGGAGCAGCGCCGCCACCGTTTCCAGCCGACCGCGCGGGACATACGCAGGGCGACAAGGGAGCGCAGCTTCATGACCCAGGACTTCTGCGAACGCGGTGCTGCCCGGCCCAGGGCCCGGCGGCACCGGCTGCCCGTCCGGCTGCCGACCACGGTCACGGGGCACCAGCGATGACCGGCCGAGGTGACGCTCTCAGGTTCGGCATCGAGGAGGAGTTCCTGCTGGTCGATCCGACCACACGGCGCACCGTGCCCCGAGCCCACCTCGTGGTGCCGCACGCCGCCCGGACCCTGGGCGACCGGGCGCAGCACGAGTTCCTGGCCACCCAGGTCGAAGCGTGCACCCGCCCCGTCACCACCGCCGTCGACCTGCGCTCGGAACTGGTCTGCGCGCGCCGGGCCATGGCCGAAGCGGCAGAGAACGCCGGATGCCTGCTGGTGGCCACCGGCACCGCGGTCCTGCCCAGCGACCACCCGCTGCCGCTGACCCCCACCGACCGCTACCGGCGCGTCGCCGCCCATGTGGACGGCGCCGCCGACCAGGTAGGCGGCGAGATCTGCGGCTGCCACGTCCACCTGGGTGACCTCAGCTGCGCCGATGCCCTGGCGATCAGCGCCCGCCTGCGCCCGTGGCTGCCCGTTCTGCAGTCGCTGTGCGTCAACTCGCCGTTCTGCGAGGGCCAGGACCGCGGAGCCGCGAGCAGCCGCGCCGGCCGCTACCTGGCATGGCCCACCTGCGGGCCCGCCCCGGTCCTGGACCCGTACGGGTACGAGCGGACGGTGCAGCGGCTGGCCGCCGACCGCGTGATCCTCGACCGCAAGATGCTCTACTGGTACGCCCGGCCGTCCGAGCACTTGCCCACCCTGGAGGTGAGGATCGCGGACACCAACGCGGACGTCGACACCCCGCTCCTGTTGGCCGTCCTGCTGCGCGCGCTGGCCCACACCTTCCTCGCCGCCCACCGCAACGGCACGCCACCACCGCGCATGGCCACCGTGGTCCTGCGTGAAGCCCATCGCCAAGCCGCACTCGGCGGCCTTGCCGCCATCGGCACCGAACCCTCCACCGGACGCCGCCTGCCGATGCGCCGACTCGCCACCAGCCTGCTCGACCTCGCCACTCCCGCCCTGGCCGTGGCAGACGACCTGGCAACCGCCCGTCTGCTCCTCCACCACCGGCTGACCGCCGGCACCGGAGCCGACCGGCAACGCGCCGTGTTCAACCACCGCCAGTCGCTGACCGACGTCGTCGACGACCTCGCCCACCTCATCGCCGCTCCCGGAACCGATGCGGCTCAGACTCCGGTTCCCGGCAGGGGCGCCCTCGCCCGCGGGCCCGGAAGCAGCCCAGCCCCGCTCTGAGCGGCGGGCCGCTCAGCTGTCCGCCACAGGCAGGACGATCCGGGCACGCACATCCTGGAGGACAGCTCGGAGCTGTCCCCGCGTGCCCGCCGCCTACTCGACCGCACCGGACGTCGGCAGGAGCCGACGGAGCCCAGGCTCCCCACGGAGCTGCTGCGGGTCCGCGACCGCAAGGGTCGGCTGGTCCCCGCCCCGCTGGAACTGGTGATCCGGCGCGAGGGCTTCGCGCAGAGGTACGGCGGACTGCGCTACACCGTGCGAAGAGGCCGCGCGGACGCGAACGGCGGGCGCTCGGAACGCAGCCTTGGGTGGCACCACGAGCTGGGGTCATATGTGTGGCCCGATCCCGTGCGGGGCTGGTTCTTCGACTGGGAAGGACCGTCCGCTGCCCACCCGGTCCGTTATCTCGTCCACACCGACGGGCGCGTGGGAGTCGAGAACACCTCCGGCGATGGTGTCTTCCAGGAGACGGAGGCATCCATGATCCACCGGATCGAGTCCCACGCCGTCGAGGACGAGGTCTCCGCCTGGGATCCGTGGCCGATCGACGGCGGCGGCCTCGCTATCGCCCGACACCTGGACAACCTCAGCGAGGTCACCGAAGCGTCAGGCCCCATGCTGAGCTGGCGGATGTCCAATGTTGTCGCCGTCCTGGAGTTCGCCTACCCGAGCAGGACGTTCCCTCGCGAACGTCAGGCGTGGATCTGGTCCCGGGACGAGGAGGGCCACCGGCAGGTCAGCGCAGCAGCCGTGCTTGCAGCCAGAGCTGATGACTAGCAGGCTGCCTGACGGCGCGCCGCGATCTTCCGTCATCGATGGCAGATCGCGAGGTGAATCCACCCGGGTCAGGCATCATCGGATGCGAGGGCTTCGAGGCCGGCTTTCCCAGCGGTAGAGGGTCCAAGCCCGTCGGATTAGGCAGCGGACAGTGATGATGACGCTGGCCAGGGTGAGCTGCTCTGGCTTTCGTGGAGTCCCTGATGTCTGGGTTTGGGTGCTCGGGCAGCGGCCCCAGAGTTACTTCCAGGGCGGCGAAACGGTCGAGGGTCGCGGGCAGCAAGGTGTGATCGCGAGTGTTCGCCGGCGCCGGGTCGGTGACCAGCGGTATGCCGTAGCCGTCCGTCAACTGCGAGCACGCGCAGGGTCTCCATCACGCCGGCGGCGATCCACTCGTCGCGGCGGCGGCATGCTGAAACGAGGACGTGGCACCGCCGGTCCGGACGCCGAGCACCGCGAATCAGCGCCACCACGCTCGACCTGCTGGCGCTGCTGATCGACGACCGGTCCGGGCGTTCCCGGCCGCAGGCCGCGAGGGACTGGCAGATCGGCGACAAGCCGAGCAGGCAACGGGGTGGTCATCCACAGGGATGACGCCGCTGATCCGCATGGATGATTGCCCGTCAGAACTTGCATCCGCGGGCGGATTCGGGATCCGGGCCCCGAACCTAATCTCAACGGCATGAACCGATACCGCCGCGCCGCAGCCGTCGCCGCCCTCGTCCTCGCTCTTCCGCTCCCGCTGGCCGGGGCCGCTCCGGCCTCGCCCGCGCAGCCCGCCGCCGCCTCTGCGCCCGCCGCCTTCCACGGTGAACTGCCGCGCCCCACCGGGCCGTTCGCGGTCGGCGAGGAGGTGCTGCACCTGACCGACCCGAACCGCACCGATCCGTGGGTGCCCGCGGCCGGGCCGCGGCAGCTGACGGTGTCGATGTTCTACCCGGCCCGGCACGACACCGGCGAGGCCGCTCCGTACATGACCGCCGGCGAGGCCCAGAACTTCCTCGCGACGCGGGTGCCGCCGGGCACCGGTCTGCGGCCGCAGGACCTCGTGGGCACCCGGACCTACGCGTACACCGGCGCGAAGGCCGCGGGCGGGAAGTTCCCGCTGGTGGTCCTCTCCCCCGGCTTCGAGAACCCCCGCGCCACGCTGACCGGCCTGGCCACCGACCTGGCAAGCCACGGGTACGTCGTGGCCCTGGTCGGTCACACCTACGAGGACTCCGGCGAGACGCTCGCCGACGGCAGCACCCCGGGATGCACCCTCTGCGCGGGCGGGGCGCCGGACTCGCTCCCCGGCAGCCGGGCGAAGGACGTGTCGTTCGTCGTGGACCAGCTGACCGGGCACCACCCGGCCTGGCGGCTGGCGCGCCTGATCGACCGCGACCGCATCGGCATGGCCGGGCACTCGATCGGCGGCGCGTCGGCCCTGACCGCGATGGCCGAGGACCGGCGGATCCTGGCCGGGGTGAACATGGACGGGACGTTCTTCCCCCCGGTTCCGGCCGACGAGCTCAAGGGGCGTGCGTTCCTCCTGCTCGGGAAGCAGAGCAACCACTCCGCCGGTGGCGGGGACACGTCGTGGGGACAGACCTGGGCGGGTTGGGACTGCTACAAGCCCTGGCTGGCCGTCGCGGGCACCGCGCACGCCAGCTTCACGGACGTGCCGATCCTCGCCACCGAGGCCGGCCTCCCGCTCCCTCCCGGCGTGACCACCTCGCCCGAGCGCGGGATGCAACTGACGCGGGAGTACGTCGGAGCGTTCTTCGACCAGACTCTGAAGGGTCTCCACCAGCCCCTGCTCGACGGCCCGTCGCCGGTGAACCCGGAGGTGGCCTTCCAGCGCCCGTGAACGGCCCACCGGCGTCGCGCTCCGCCCCCCGGTCGAAGGGCCTGTGCTTGCTCCGGCAAGGGTGCAGTCCGGGGGGCCGAGGACGACGAGGGCGCAGGTGCGGCGTGCGGATTCTCCTGCTGGGGCCGGTGGAACTGCGGACCGCTGACGGCGAGGCCGTCCACGTCGGCGGGGGCCGGCGGCGGGCCGTGCTCACGGCGCTCGCCCTGGAGGCCAACCGGGTCGTCCCGGTCGAGCGGCTGCTCGGCCTCGCCTGGGAGCACACCCCGCCGTCCACCGCGCGCGCCGCGCTCCGAGGCCACGTCGCCCGGCTGCGCACGCTCCTGACGGACGGCCTCCGGCTGGACACCCGCGCCCCCGGCTACGTCCTGCACGCCGACCCGGACCTGATCGACGCCCACCGGCTCGACCGGCTCCTCGACCGGGCCCGCGCGCAGGCCCCGGACACCGCCGGGGACGCGGCCGCCGTGCCGCTGCTGCGCGAGGCGCTCGCGCTCTGGCGCGGGCCCGCCCTCGCCGGCTGCGGCTCGGACGCGATCCGCGAGCTCGCCGTCGGCCGGCTGGAGAGGCTGCGGGTCGAGGCGCTGGAACAGCTCGCCGAGCGGTCGCTGCGGGCCGGCCTGGGCCGGTCGGTGACGGCCGAGCGGCCGGGCGGCGGACGCCCTCGCCCCGATCGAGGAGTCGCTGGCCCTGCTGACGGGCCGGGAGTCCGATCCGTACCTGGTGATCTCGACCAAGACCCACGCCCAGGTGCTGCGCGAACTCGGCCGCTCCGACGAGGCGGTGGCGCAGATCCACCGGGCCCTGGAGCTCGGCCGGGCCCAGGGCAACCACGCCCACGCGGAGTTCGACTTCGCCGACGTCATGGGCCAGGTGCTGTACGACCGGGGGCACACGGCCGAGGCCCGCCGGCACTGGGAGCGGGCGCTCGAACCGGCCGCCGAGCAGGGACGGATGACCAAGCAGGTGGAGCGGGTGAGGGCGCAGCTGGCACAGTGCGGCCCGTAGCGGCGGCCCCGCTCAGGCGCCCCAGGACGTGGTGGTCGGTGCGGCCGTCGAGCCGGTGGAGGTGGTCGGGCGGGACGGGGCCGCGGGCTGCAGGAAGTCCGATCCGGCCGTCGAGGTGGTCGTGCGCGTGCCCGGGCCCGCCGCGGTGGCGACCGGTCCGCTCGCCGCCGTGGTCCGCGCGGTGACCGTCGAGGTGCGGCGGGCGGTGGGAAGCCCGGGTGTGGTGGTCGGTGCGCCGCCGCCCGGCTCGACCCGCTCGATCCGCAGCACGAGGTTGCGGTCCTGGCGGTCGCCGGCCCGGTCGCGGTTGCGGCTGTGCACCAGCTGCGTCGGCACGCCCCGGATTTCCTGCCAACGGCCCTGGACGGCACGGATGTTGGGGCTCCACTCGCCCTCGTGGCAGTGCTCCAGGTCCAGCTGCCAGCTCGCGGCGTCGACCAGGTGGACCGCGCCGACCGTCCCCGGGATCTCGACCGGCGCGCCGCCCCGGACGGTCACCACCGCACGCTGCGGCCACTGCCCCTCCACCGCCGTCACCGTGATCCGGCTCGGTCCCTGGTACCAGGCCATGGTTCTCCTCCCGCGTCCGTCCTCGTGCCGGCTGCCGACCGGCCTCAGCTGGTACCACGGACGGCGGCCCCTCCGGGGTTCGACGGCCCGCCGGTCCCCGTGAACCGGGCGGCGGTCGCGGGCCGTGGAACCAGGCGGACACCGTCACCCGGGGAGAGCAACGTGACCAGTACGGCGACACGGAGGCAACCGGCCCTGGTCTGCTGCGCGGCGGCCGTCGGCCTCGCCGTGACGGCGCTCCTCGCGGTGCGCGTCCCGCCGCCCTCGCCCGTGCCCGCGCGGCCGCAGCCGACCGGTGCGGCAGGGCCCGCCGTGGCCGTCGACCCGGCCCGGCCCCCGTCGGGGACGACCCGCACCGGACTGCGGCAGGTCCTGAACGTCGTCGACGCCGCTGACGGGAGGCTCCGGTGAGCGGGAACGGGAACGACCGGCCCCCTTCCTGAAGCCGGACGCCACCACCGGGAACCCGGCTGCCGCCGCGGTGCCCACCTCGGCGGCCCCGGCGGCCCCGCCCGCGTCCCAGCCCACCGCCGGCTTCCGGGGCGTCGCCGGGCCCGGCTGTTCCGGCGCAGGCGTGCACTACCAGGAGGTCGGCGCGTTCCGCCAGGGCGCGGACGGCTGGGTGACCGTCAACAGCGGTGGCCACACCGGCGATTCCTGCAACGGCCAGTACGACGCGGTGCCGATGTCCGGCGACCGCGCCAAGGACGACAACAGCACCTACGCGCTGTGGACCTTCGACGTCGGTGCGGGCTCGGGCGCGGCGAGTTGCGCCGTCTCCGTGTACGTGCCGGACTCGACGTCGGTCCAGCAGGTCGGCGGCGCCCCCGCGTACTACACGGTGGCCGGCGCGTCCGGCGCGACCTCGGCTCGTTCACCGTCGACCAGGTCGGCCGGCACGGCAGCTGGGTGGCCGCCGGCACCTTCCGCCCCCGGGGCGGCCCGCTGGACGTCCGCCTCCACAACCGCGGCCAGGACTGGACGGGCTCCGGCCAGCCCACCCACGCCCACCTCGCGGCGGCGGCGGTCAGGGTGGCCTGCCAAGGCTGAACCGCCCCCGCCGGAACGGCCGCAGGCCCCGCCGGACCTGGGTCCAGCGGGGCCTGCGCGGTGGCCGCCCGGTGCCTTCGCCCCGGGCGGCCCGGGGTCACTCGTCCACCGGCACCTCACGGACCCGGACGTCTCCGCAGACGACGAACCCCGAGGGCACGCCGTCGCTGAGGAGGTGGAGCCTCAGGAACCGGGGCGACAGCGGCTTCGGCACGTCGACCAGCTGCTCGATCTCCGGGTCGGAGTCCACCTCCCGGATCGCCAGCTGCCGGTAGCCCGACACCGTCTTCATGGCCACGACGCTGACGAACTCGACCTCCGTGACGGTGCTGTCCCCCGACTGCCAGAAGCTGCGGAACACCAGCGTCCGGTGGGAGGCCCGGTAGGACCAGACCTGCATGTCCTTCTGCAGGTCCAGCGGCAGCGGACTCGTCGTCATGTCGTTCCTCCAATCTGCCGGCGCTCAGTCCAGCGGGTTCGTCGTCAGACGCACATTGTTCCGGTAGAAGATCACCCTGGCCTGGACCTCCGGGGGCGCGGCCTTGATCATGGCGAGCTCCCAGGCGGTGAACTTCTCCTTGGGGTCCGTCACGCCCTCCATCTGCTTGGCCCACGCCTTCGGATCGTCGATCCCGTCCAGATTGAAGTGGATCTCGGTCTTGCTGTCCGGGGAGAGGGCCCGGCGGACCACGCCCTTCCAGTCCTCGGTGCCCCAGTCGAGGTGCCACGGCGCCTTGACGAAGTCGGAGAACTTCTCCAGCAGCTGGCTGTTCTCCTTCGTGAACTCCAGGCCCAGGGCGATCTTGGTCAGGCAGAGCGGGTTCGCGTTGTGGACCAGGACCGGCGTCGCACCGGCGAACACGTAGTAGGTGTGGACGTCGCTGACCGTGAGGTTGTAGGCGGCCTGCAGCGTGGTCCAGCTCCGGGTGCCGGTGATCCGCACGGCCCGGCCCTCGGGGGTGCGGACGGTGTCGCCCGTGGTCAGGTCGGCGGCGACGCGCCAGGCGCGGGCGCTCTCCGACCAGTACGGGTGGTGGCTGGTGGAGGTGACGGCCGCCGACGAGCCGTCCGGCGCCGCGATCGTGAGCTCCGTGAACTCGTGGTCGTCGGGGGTGTAGATGGTGGCTTCGACGCGCTGCGCGCTCGTGGCTCCGGTCACCGGGTCGGTGGCCGTCACCCGGTCCCCGACGCGGACCTGCTCGATCGGGCGGCTCGTGCCGTCCGCCATCAGGACGCCCGTGCCGGCCGGGAAGCTGTTGCCGGTCTGGCAGGACGCCCAGGCGGCTGCGGCGACCTTGGCCTCGCCCTGCAGCTGATGGATCAGAGCGGCGTCGGCATTGGGGTCGTGGCTCAGGGCGGCGAGTGCCGCGTCGGTGCCGACACCGTCCTTCAGGGTGAGGCGGAACCTGGCGACGGCGGCGGCCGTGTCGGTGAGCTTGCCGATGATGGCATTGCTGTAGCCGTTCAGCGTCGCCTGGAGGGCGAGCTTGGCGTCCTCGATGCCGACACCGGTTTCGAGCGCGTAGCGGAATGCGACGATGCCCTTGGCGGCCTCGGTCAGCTTGCCGACGGGGATGAGCGTCGCGACCGCCCAGCCGCAGGAGGCGTTCAGGCCGGGGTTGTTGAAGCACTTGACGAAGTCCCCGGCGACCAGGTCGAAGAGGATCTTGCTCGCGATCGCGTCCGGCCCGTACTTGAGCTTGTAGTCGTCGAAGCTCATGTCGACGGTCGTCGAGTACGGGACGCCGTCCAGGTGCTGGGTGCTCAGGACGACGGTGTCCCACGTCTGGTACTTGCCCTTGCAGGCGTCGAGGCCGAGCCCGACCTCCGGGCACGTCCGCATGACGTAGTCGACGGTGCCGGAGACCTTCACCTTCACCGTGATGGTGCAGAACAGGCCCTTCTTCCCGCCGACGTTGTGCCAGGTCTTGCTGTCGCTGAACAGGCCCAGGATGCCCTGCTTGGTGGGGTCGTCCTGGATGCACTTGGACATGCCGTCGTCGACGGTCTGCGAGGTCATGTCCGAGTGGGGCACGGTCTCGACGTAGTAGGCGCGGCCGCCGTTGTCGCCGCGGTCGCCGTTCGCGCCCTCGTTGCCGGCGGTGCCGGACGGGGTCTGGGCGGCGGCGGCTTCGGCCTGCTGCTTCTGGAAGACGGCGGCCCGGGCGTCGGCGGCGGCCTTGGCCGCCTCGGCGGCGCTCTGCTTGGCGGCCGCGGCCGAGGCCTGGGCCTGGTCGGCGGCCGCCTTGGCGGTGGCCGCGTACTGCTGCGCCTGGGCGGCGTAGCCGGTGGCCATGCTCGCGGAGAAGCTCGCGCGGCTGGCGGCGGCGTTGGCGGAGGCCGCGGAGGCCTGGGCCTGCTGGGCGTACTGGGCGGCCTGCTGGGCGCTGGCCTGGGCGGCCTGCGCGGACTGGGCGGCCTGGTTGGCGAAGTCCTGGGCCTGCTGGGCGGACTGGGCGGCCTGGTTGGCGTAGCCGGCGGCCTCGTTGGCGGCGCCGCGGGCGGTGGCGTAGGACTGGGCGGCCTGGGCGGCGTACTGGCGGGCCTGGGCCACCGAGCCGTCGATCGTGGCGAGGTAGGACTGGATGGTGGCCACGTGGGCGGCGGTCACCGCGTCACGCTGCTGGGCCTTGAGGATCCCGGTCTGCAGGAACGGCTCCAGGCGGTCCGCCGGGCCGGACAGGACGGCCTGGGCGGCTGCCTTGACCTCCGGTCCGCCGGTGGCGATGGCCTGGGTGACCAGGACGCGGTTGTCGTCGTCACGGGCCTTGTACTGGCCGACCGCGAGGAAGGCACGGACGTCGTCGATGGTGCCGTCCAGGGCTTTGCCCGCCGCGGCCTTCACGCCAGGTCCGCCGGCGGCCATGATCTGCGAGAGCTGGACGCGGTCGTCGTCGTCCTTGCCCGGGTACTGGCCGGTGGCGAGGAAGGCCTTCACCTGGTCGGGGGTGCCGACCGAGGCGGTCTCCGCGGCGAGGCGCAGTTCCATCTTCCCGGGGCCCTCGGCGATGGCCATGGCGCTGGTGCGGTCGTCGCGGTCCCGGGCCACGTTCAGGTTGGTGGCGAGGAAGGCCTGGACGGCGGTGTCGTCGCCCTCCAGGGCGGTCTGGGCGGCGGCCTTGGTCCACGGGCCGCCGGAGTCCAGCAGCCGCAGGGCGGCCTGGCGGCCCTTGAGCAGCGCGGTCGTGGAGTCGGTGCCGGGCGCCTGAGCGTCCTTGATCAGCTGGTCGGTGTCGGCCGCGAGCTGGGTGGCCTTGCCGGCCTCCCAGGCCGATGTCCTGGCCTTCAGGTCCGCGGCGCGGGAGGCCTCGTCGGCGGCGGCCATCTCGGTG
The DNA here is from genome assembly GCF_053596725.1 of Kitasatospora sp. NPDC001660. Taxonomy (NCBI): domain Bacteria; kingdom Bacillati; phylum Actinomycetota; class Actinomycetes; order Kitasatosporales; family Streptomycetaceae; genus Kitasatospora; species Kitasatospora sp. NPDC001660. Next base: position 55,806 of record NZ_JBSFGU010000045.1, read on the forward strand.
GCCTGCTGCTCGTCGAGGCGCTCCTGGTCGGAGGCACGGGCGATGTCGGCGACCTTGTGGGCCTGGGTGGCCGAGTTCGACGCGGAGTCGGCGGCGTTGCTCGCCGCCGCGGCCGCGGCCTGGGCCGTGTT
>NZ_JBSFGU010000046.1:0-54716 GCF_053596725.1 Kitasatospora sp. NPDC001660
CGGCAACAACCCCACCATCTGGCCCACCTACACCCGGAAATACCACAACCAAACCCACCACTTCGACCACACCAACTACCAAACCACCACACAGGTCTGACGAGAGCCCGGAAACCTCAGACAACCGAACAGCGCGCCCGCGAAGGCCGGCCCCACCCATCACCACGGCGGAACAGGGGGCCAGGCCCAAGCGGCATCCCCCGGCACACCACACCCGACCGACCCATCACCATCACCGGAATGAGACCACCGACATGCACACACCCGGCCTGTCCCGACGGACGCTGATCGCCGGCGCGGCCTCCGCCGTCATCGGCTGGAACACCGCCACCCGCGCCTGGGCCACCGACACCACCGCCGACGACGAGGGTCCCGGTGCCTACGGGCGCGACGTCGTCCCCGTGCCCGCCCTCGACGGCACCCTCACCACCGACGCCGCCACCCTCGCCGCCTTCTCCGACGACTTCGGGCGCCTCACGCACAACACCCCCCGCGCCGTCCTACGGCCCCGCTCCGCCCGCGACATCGCGGCCATCATCGACTACGCCAACAAGACCGGTCTCACCGTCGCCGTGAACGGGCAGGGCGGCACCGACGGCGAGTACGAGTCCCACTCCAACTACGGCCAGGCGGCCGTCCCCGGCGGGATCGCCATCGACGCCCGCTCGCTCGACACCATCCACGCCATCACCCCCACCCACGCCGTCGTCGACCCCGGCGTCACCTGGGCCCAGCTCACCAACACCGCCCTCGCGCGGGGCCTCACCCCGCCGTGCCTCACCGACTACCTCCACCTGTCCATCGGCGGCACGATCAGCGTCGGCGGCATCGGCAACGCCGTCCAGAAGCACGGCCTGCAGGCCGACACCGTCAGCGAGATCGAGATCGTCACCGGCACCGGCCGCCTCCTGACCGCCTCGCCCACCCGCAACCGCGGCCTGTTCGAGGCCGCCCTCGCGGGCGCCGGCCAGGTCGGCATCATCACCCGGGCCACCGTCGCCCTCACCAAGGCCCCGGAGAACGCGCGCGTCTTCCTGCTCTTCTACGACGACATCGCCGCCTACTGCGCCGACCAGGAGCGCATCATGGCCGACGGCCGCTTCGACGGCCAGGTCGGCGAGATCCTGCTGCCCCGCTCCCCCGCCAACCCCACGCCCCGCGCCCGTTACAAGATCGAGGCCGTCGCGCACTACAACGGCACCACACCCCCCAACGCCGCTCCCCTGCTCGCCGGCCTGTCACCCGTGCCCGGCGACACCCAGATCACCGATACCACTTACCGCGATTACACGTTCCGCGTCGACGCCTTCGCCACCAACCTCAAGACCCTCGGGTACTGGAACGTCCCCAAGCCCTGGCTCAGCCTGTTCCTCCCCGCCGACCGGGCCCAGGAGTTCGCCCAGTACGCCCTCAGCCGGGTCACCCCCACCGACCTCGGCGCGGGCCTCCTCCTCTTCTACCCGTTCCCCACGAACAAGGTCACCCGGCCCCTCGCCATGACCCCCGACCACCCCACCGCCTACCTCTTCGACTTCCTCACCTTCCCCGCGCCGGGCACCGACCCCGCCCCCGCGCTCCAGCGCAACCGCGACCTCTACGAAGCCGCCGTCCGCCTGGGCGCCAAGCGCTACCTCGTCGGTGCCATCCCCAACATGACCACCGCCGACTGGCAGCGCCACTACGGCGCCCGCTGGACCACCCTCACCACCGCCAAGCAGCACCACGACCCCCGCCACACCCTCACCCCCGGCCAGCACATCCTCTGACGAACCCCGAAAGGCCAACCCCCGTGCACACCATCGACGTCATCGACGAAACCATCCTCGACCACCCCACCCACCGCGTCTGGCACGCCCTCGTCACCGAACTCAACGGCGCCGCCAACTGGTGGACCCCCCACAACACCTTCCAGCCCGGAGCCACCGGTCCCCAGCACAAGGGCGGCACCTCCCAGATCACCGTCCACCCCAACGGCGTCGGCAAGCCCGGTCCGAAGCTCCGCTTCACCGCCACCACCACCCACCTCGACGAGGGCCGCCAGCTCACCACCACCCTCACCGGCCACTTCACCGGCCAACTCGCCTACACCCTCACCCCCTTGGACGACAACACCCGCACCCGCCTCACCCTCACCTTCACCAGCACCCCCCACGGCTGGCCCGCCCTCCTCGACAAGCTCGCCCACCTCGGCACCAAGCACTCCCAGCAGACCCAGCGCGCCCTCACCCAGCTCCACACCCACCTCGACACCATCAAGGGCAAGGAGACGAAGGCATGACGACGACCGACCGCACCATCACCACCGACGACGGCGCCCGGCTCGCCGTCACCCTCCACCACCCCGAGACCCCGGCCCCGGACGGCCCGCTCGTCGTGCTGGTCCACGGGTGGGCCGCCTCACGCACGATCTGGCACGCCGTCGCCCAGCAGCTCACCGCCGCCGGACACACCGTGGCCGCGTACGACCAGCGGGGGCACGCGGCGTCCACCACCGGGGAGCAGCCGCTCAGCATCGCCCGGCTCGGGCAGGACCTCGCGACGGTCGTCGACACGCTCTCCCCCGAGCGGCCCGTCGTCGTGGCCGGCCACTCCGGCGGCGGCTACGCGGCCCTCGCCTACGCGGCGCACCTCCACACCACCACGCCGGACGCCGCTCCGCAGCGGCTCGCCGCCCTGCTGCTCGCGTCGACGGCCGCGCACGACCAGGTGACGCCGGCCGGCGAGATTCGGATGATGGGCAGTCAGCTCTTCACGCGAGCGCTCCGAGTGCCGTGGCTCGGGCGCCAGTTGCTCAGCAAGACGCACGCGCCGACCGCGGCCCACGCCACGCGCGAGCAGAACCGGCAGCTGTTCGCGAACACCCCGCCCGCCATCCGGGCCGCCTACTTCGGTGCGACGCACGACATGGACCTGCGGCCGCAGCTCGCCCGCATCACCACGCCCACGGCGGTCCTCACCGGCACCCAGGACAAGATCGTCAACCCGAACCACAGCCACCACCTGACCCAGGCGCTGCCGGACACCCAGTTGCACACGATCCCGCGCAGCGGCCACAACCTGCCGCTGGAGAGCCCGGAGCGGATCACCCACCACATTACGGGGCTCATCGCCCGCACCGCCGGGTACCCTCGGTCGTAACGCAGTGGCCCGACCCGGGAGACGTCATCGATGAGCAGAGCCGCCGGTAACGCGTCCCGCGTACCGCTCGACGACCTCGTCCGGCTCCGCAAGGCCCGGGACATGATGGATCGCGACTACGCGCAGCCACTGGACGTCACGGCGCTGGCGCGCACCGCCCTCATGTCGCCGGGCCACTTCTCGCGCAGCTTCCGCACCGCGTACGGGGAGACGCCGTACAGCTACCTCATGACCCGGCGGATCGAGCGGGCCAAGGCGCTGCTGCGGCGGGGCGACCTCACGGTGACGGAGGTGTGCATGGAGGTGGGCTGTACGTCGCTGGGGTCGTTCAGCTCGCGCTTCACCGAGCTGGTCGGCGAGACCCCGAGCGCGTACCGGGCCCGCGAGCACGAGGACGGTGCCGCGCTGCCGGCCTGCATCGCCAAGATCCACACCCGGCCGGTCAAGAGCGGCGGGGCGAAGCCCGCCACCGGCAGGTAGGTCGGACGCCCCGGCTCCACCGGGACGTCCGACTCCGCGCGTGCGGCCACGGCGGACGCACCGGCCCGCCGGCCGTCAGAACCAGTGCAGGCAGTGCGGTGGGCGCTCGGCGCGGAAGAGGGCGTCGGCGAGGGTGGCCGCGCCCGGGTGGTGGGCCCGGATGTGCCCGGCGCGCACGAGCGTGCTCGGGGCGGTACCGCCGAGGTAGACAGAGCCCAGGTCGCGAACGTCCAGGGACAGGTCGGGGTACCGGTCCGTCGGGACGCAGTCGGCCTTGCCGTCCCGGACGGTCAGCAAGTGGCGGGTGTGCTCGCCGAGGAACGGGTCGTCGACGTCGAGGACGAGCTCGCCGTCCGTGAACCAGCCGCGCGCGGTGAGCGCGCGCGGGACGTCCAGCAGCCGCACCCACAGCCAGTCGGTGCCGCTGCCTCCCCTGGGTGCCGGCACCACGGCTCGTGGTGCCCCGCGCCACAGTGCAGCGTTGCCGCGCCGCCGGGTCAACCGGATTACGGGCGGCGCCTCACCCGCGCAGGCGGGCGTTGAGGCGGGCAGCCTGGCGCGTCAGGTGGTCGCGCTCGGCCAGGTTGGGCGCCTTGTGGGCCGCCTCGGCGTACAGCCGGGCCGCCGTCGCGAGGTCGCCGTCGCGCTCGTGGAGGTATGCGGCCGCGGCGGTGTGGCGGGGCAGCGAGGCGTCCAGCGTCGCGAGCGCCGCCAGCCCGGCGCGCGCGCCGTCGGCCTCGCCCACGGCGACCGCGCGGTTGAGGCGGACGACCGGGCTGTCCGTCAGGCGCGCCAGTTCGTCGTACCACTCGACGATCTGCACCCAGTCGGTCTCCTCGACGGTCCGCGCGTCCGCGTGGAGCGCCGCGACGGCGGCCTGCGCCTGGAACTCGCCCAGGCGGTCGCGGGCGAGGGCCGCCTGGAGGATCCCGACGCCCTCGGCGATCAGCCCGGTGTCCCACCGGGTGCGGTCCTGTTCGGCGAGCGGCACGAGGCCGCCGTCGGGTGCCGTGCGGGAGGCGCGGCGGGCGTGGTGGAGCAGCATGAGGGCGAGCAGCCCCGCGGCCTCGGGGTGGTCGATGGCGGCGGCGAGCTGCCTGGTGAGCCGGATGGCCTCGGCGGCGAGGTCGACGTCTCCGGAGTAGCCCTCGTTGAAGACCAGGTAGAGGACGCGCAGCACGGTGGCGACGTCGCCGGGCTGGTCGAACCGCACGCCGGCGACGGTGCGCTTGGCCCGGCTGATGCGCTGTGCCATGGTCGCCTCGGGCACCAGGTAGGCCTGGGCGATCTGGCGGGTGGTCAGCCCGCCGACGGCGCGCAGCGTGAGTGCGACGGCGGAGGCCGGCGTCAACGACGGATGGGCGCACAGGAAGTAGAGCTGGAGCGTGTCGTCGGCCGCGGGCGCGGGCCCGGGCGCCGGTTCGTCGTCGGCGCGGTCCTCGCGCCGGCGGCGGGCGGTGTCCGCCCGGGCCGCGTCGAGGAACTTGCGCCAGGCCGCGGTGACCAGCCAGCCCTTCGGGTCGCGCGGGGGGTCGGCCGGCCAGACGCGGAGGGCCTCGACCAGGGCGTCCTGGACGGCGTCCTCGGCCGCCGCGAAGTCGGCTCCGCGGCGGACGAGGGCGCCGAGCACGCCCGGGGTGAGGCTCCGGAGCAGTGCTTCATCCATCGGGGCGGGTCACTCCGTGACGGTGGGCGGCATGGCGAGGAACGGGCGGAGCTCCAGCCACTCGTGGATCGGCTCGCCGCCCGCGCCGGGTGCGGCCGAGAGCTCGCCGGCGAGCTCGACGGCGCGCTCGTAGCTGTCGACGTCGATCACCATCCAGCCGGCGATGAGGTCCTTGGTCTCGGGGAACGGGCCGTCGGTGACGGGCGGGCGGCCCTCGCCGTCGTACCGGACCCACGTGCCCTCGGGCGCGAGGGCCTGGCCGTCGACGAACTCGCCGGTCTTCTCCAGCCGGGCCGCGAAGTCCTGCATGTACCGGATGTGCGCCGAGACCTCCTCGGGCGTCCACTGGTCCATCGGCGCGCAGTTGATCGGAGCCGGGGCGCCGCGGTAGTGCTTGAGCAGCAGGTACTTGGCCATGGGTCTCTCTCCTCGGTGCTGTGCGACCCATTGTGGTCGCGTTCACCCCGGGGACGGAGCCGGGCTCGGGTTCTCGACATCGTCGGCGAGGAATTTTTCCGGCGTCCGGACGGCTACGGGGAGTGACCGTCCGATCAGCCGGCGAGGACGACCGTCTCGGCGGGGCCGGAGAAGCCCGGGGTCGGGTTCGGGGTGCCGGTGACGGCGAGCCGGCGGTGCTCCTGGGGGCTGATGCCGCGCACGCGCTTGAAGGCCGCCGAGAGGGCGAAGGCGTTGCTGTAGCCGACCTTGCGCGCCGCGAAGGCGACGGTGCACTCGGGCTCGCGGAGGAGGTCGGCGGCGACGGCGAGGCGCCAGCCGGCGAGGTAGGCCATCGGGGGCTCGCCGACGAGGGCGGTGAAGCGTCGGGCGAGGCCCGCGCGCGAGACGCCGACCTTCTGGGCGAGGTCGGCGACGGTCCACGGGGTGGCCGGGTCGTCGTGCATGAGGCGCAGCACGGGGCCGACGACGGGGTCGTGCTGGGCCCGGTACCAGGCGGGGGCGCCGGAGTCGGGGGCGGCGAGCCAGGCGCGGAGGACGGAGACGACCAGCAGGTCGAGGATGCGGTCCAGGACGAGCTCCTGGCCGGGCTCGTTGCGCCCTATCTCGGCGGCGAGGAGGTGGACGAGGGTGTCGTCCGCGGCGGTGCCGGCCGGGCGGACGAGGAGGGCGGGCAGGCACGCGAGGAGGCGCTGGCCGATCTCGTGCTCGGCCTGGTAGGTGCCGGACAGGACGACGGACGAGGCGCCGTCGCGCTCGTTGCCCTGGCCCCACGTGCGGACGCCGAGCGCCATGGCCTCGGACACGTCGACGCCGCCGCGTGAGCACTGCTGGCCGGGGCCGACGATCACGTCGACGGGCGTGTCGGGGTCGTCGGCGACGGTGTACGGCGCGGGCCCGCGCACGATGGCGACGTCGCCGGGGTGCAGGAGCAGCGGCGTGCCGCGCTCGGGGAGGATCCACGCGTCTCCGCGGACCATGGTGACCACCGACAGCGGCGCGCGGTCCTCGATGCGCAGCGACCACGGCGGGGTGAGGATCGAGCGCAGTAGGAACGCCCCGCGCGCCTTCGGGCCGTCGAGGAGTCCGGTCAGGGTGTCCATGGGCGTCAAGTGTAGACGTGGGAGCATGAGTTGACTGGTCGTCATTTGAGGGGGTCTTGAGCGGTCGGGGTGGCCTTGACACCCGTCCGTGCCGGATGATCGACGCGCACGGGGACGGACCTGGACACACAGTGAGGGGCCCTTCGAGATGGAACTGTCGCGCACACTCGTGCTCGTGGCGGCGACGATCACCTGCGGGCTGGCCGCGGGACTGTTCTACGCCTACTCGTGCTCCGTCATGCCCGCGCTGCGGCGGGTCGACGACCGCACGTTCATCGACGTGATGCAGAGGGTGAACGTCGCGATCCTCAACGGCTGGTTCGTGCTCGGCTACGTCGGCGCGCTGCTGTTCACCGCGGCCGCCGTCGCGCTGCACCTGCCCTCGGAGGGGCACGACGCGCTGCCCGCCACCATCGCGGCGCTGGTGCTGTACCTGGGGAACATCGGTGTCACGCGGTCGGTCAACATCCCCCTCAACGACCGGCTGGAGGCGGCCGGTTCGCCGGCGCGGATCGCGGATCCGGCGGCGGTGCGGCGCGCGTTCGAGGAGCGCTGGGTGCGGTTCAACGTCCTGCGGGCGGTGCTGTGCACGGCGGCGCTGGGCTGCCTGGCGTGGGCGCTCGTGCTCGATGGGAACGCGTAGCGCCACCGGCCCGCAAACCGGGGGCCGCGGCGGTACCGTCCGGCGTGACGTGACGAGTGGGCGGGCGCGGCGGGGGGAGCAACGGCGACCCCGGGGCGGCCGGGCGGCTGGAGCGGCCGACGTCCCAGGCGGTCTCCGGAGGCAGTGAGCCCCGCCACTGGTTACCGTGAGTACATGATCAATGGCGCCCACCTGATCGTTCACAGCCGCGACGCGGAAGCCGACCGCGCCTTCCTCCGCGACGTGCTCGGCTGGCCGCACGTCGACGCGGGCGGCGGCTGGCTGGTCTTCAGGCTGCCCCCGGCCGAGATCGCCGTCCACCCGGCCGGCTCGCCCTCCCACGAGCTGTTCCTGATGTGCGACGACGTCGACGCCACCGTCCGCGACCTCACCGACCGGGGCGTGGAGTTCACCGAGCCCGTCACCTCCGTCGGCTGGGGCCGCAAGACCGCCCTGCGCCTCCCGGGCGGCGGCGAGCTGGGCCTCTACCAGCCCCGGCATGCCACCGCCCACGGGCTCTGACCCGGTCGGGAGCACCCGGTTCGGACCCGGTTCAGGGCGAACCCGAAGCGGCCGCCCGCCGGCCGGCGTTGGTGGCGACCAGGTGGTAGCCGGTGAAGACCACCGGCCCCTCGGCCAGTTCGGGCGAGTAGACCGCCTCGAACCGGCGCACCGCCTCGGAGCTGCCGTGCGCCTGGTGGGCGGCCTCGTCGGCGAAGGTGAAGAGGTGGACGAAGCGGGTCGGGTCGTCCTTCTGCTGCCAAACGGTGTACATCCAGGTGTCGGGCTCGTGCGCGGCGACGTAGCCGACGAACTCCTCGATCGCCGCCAGGACTCGCTCGACGGCCTCGGCGTTCACTCGGTAGTGCGCGGTCTGGTAGATCGGCATGGTGCTCCGCCTGTCGCTCCTCGGGGACGGTCTTCCTGCTTCCACCTTGCGGTCGCCCGCCGGGGCCGCAACAGCGGTGACCACCGAACGAGTGCCCCGGGCTCCTTCGACCGTTGCGGGGGATGATGGGACCGATCGGACGGATCAGACGGAGCGGGAGCACCGACCACCGAGCGGAGCGGGCCATGGCGGACGGGCACTTCGAGGTACGGGCGATCCGCCGGTCTCGAAGCCGTCGACGGCACGCCGGTCCTGGCCCGGATGGACGAACGCTGGGACGTGGCCGGGGAGGCGACCGGGTCAGGGACGGGGGCCCGGGTCGGCCGCGGGGCCGGAGGCGAAGGCGATGCACTCGACGTCGATCTGGTCGGCGATCTTGGCGAGGGCGCCGGCCAGGGCGCGGACGGTGTCCGGGTCGTAGTCGGTCTCGCCGTCCTCGCCGTCGGCGAGACCGACCCAGGCGATCGCGACGCGGCGCAGCATGGTGGTGACCTCGACGGCGGGGATCAGTACGCCGCCGCTGTGCGGGAACAGCACGGGGACGTTCACCTGGATCACGACTGCCTCCCCTTCTCGCCCTTCTCGTCGTCGACGATCTCGGCGTCGACGACCTCGTCGTCGGACGGCGGAGGCGCGGTCGTGCTCCCGCCACCTGCCGGGGCCTGGCCGTAGAGGGCCTGGCCCAGCTTCTGGCTCACCTGCGCGAGGTGCTCGCTCGCGGTGCGGATCGCGACCTCGTCCTCGCCCTTGAGCTTCTCCTTCAGCTCGCCCAGGGCCGTCTCGACCTCGCTCCTCACGTCGCCCGGGATCTTGTCCTGGTTGTCCCGGAGGAACGTCTCCGTCGAGTAGGCGAGCTGCTCCGCGGAGTTGCGGGTCTCGGCGGCCTCCTTGCGGCGGCGGTCCTCCTCGGCGTGCTGTTCGGCCTCGCGGACCATCCGGTCGATGTCGTCCTTGGGCAGCGCCGAGCCGCCGGTGACGGTCATCTTCTGCTCGCGCCCGGTGCCGAGGTCCTTGGCGGCGACGTGCATGATGCCGTTGGCGTCGATGTCGAAGGTGACCTCGATCTGCGGGATCCCGCGCGGGGCGGGGGCGAGGCCGGTGAGCTCGAACATGCCGAGCTTCTTGTTGTACGCGGCGATCTCGCGCTCGCCCTGGAAGACCTGGATCTGCACGGACGGCTGGTTGTCCTCGGCGGTGGTGAAGATCTCCGAGCGCCTCGTGGGGATGGTGGTGTTGCGCTCGATCAGCTTGGTCATGATGCCGCCCTTGGTCTCGATGCCGAGGGACAGCGGGGTGACGTCGAGCAGCAGGACGTCCTTGACCTCGCCCTTCAGTACGCCGGCCTGGAGCGAGGCGCCGATGGCGACGACCTCGTCCGGGTTGACGCCCTTGTGCGGGTCCTTGCCGGTGAGTTCCTTCACGAGGTCGGTCACCGCGGGCATCCGGGTGGAGCCGCCGACCAGGATGACGTGGTCGATGTCGCCGATCTTGATCTTCGCGTCCTTCACCGCCTGCCGGAAGGGCTCCTTGCAGCGCTCCAGGAGGTCGGTGGTGAGCTGCTGGAACTGCGCGCGGGTGAGCTTCTGGTCGAGGTGCAGCGGGCCCTCGGCGGAGGCCGTGATGTAGGGCAGGTTGATCGTCGTCTCGGTCGCCGAGGACAGCTCCACCTTGGCCCGTTCGGCGGCCTCCCGCAGGCGCTGGACGGCCATCTTGTCCTTGGCGAGGTCGATGCCGTAGCCGTTCCTGAACTGCGTGACCAGGTGGTCGACGACCCGCTGGTCCCAGTCGTCGCCGCCGAGGTGGGTGTCGCCGTTGGTGGCCTTCACCTCGACGACGCCCTCGCCGATCTCCAGGAGGGACACGTCGAAGGTGCCGCCGCCCAGGTCGAAGACGAGCACGGTCTGCTCGTTCTCCTTGTCCAGGCCGTAGGCGAGGGCGGCGGCGGTCGGCTCGTTGATGATGCGCAGCACCTTGAGCCCGGCGATCTCGCCGGCCTCCTTGGTCGCGGTGCGCTGGGCGTCGTTGAAGTAGGCGGGGACGGTGATCACGGCGTCCGTGACGGTCTCGCCGAGGTAGGACTCCGCGTCGCGCTTGAGCTTCTGGAGCACCCGGGCGGATACCTCCTGCGCGGTGTAGCGCTTGCCGTCGACGTCGCCGGTCTCGGGGAAGTGCCAGGCGCTCTCGCCCATGTGCCGCTTCACGGACCGGGCGGTGCGGTCGACGTTGGTGACGGCCTGGCGCTTGGCCACCTCCCCGACCAGGACCTCCCCGCCCTTCGCGAAGGCCACCACGGAGGGTGTCGTCCGGGCACCCTCGGTGTTCGCGATGACGGCCGGCTCGCCGCCCTCCAGGACGGAGACCACCGAGTTGGTGGTACCCAGGTCGATCCCGACTGCGCGTGTCATCTCCGGCCTCCTGCATCCTCCCCCACAGGATCCTCCCCGGAGCGTTGTGCCCCACTCTTAAAGGCATAGATCCCGAACGGACCGGGGTCAAGCGGGGGCCGGGCCCGGCGGCGGGGGACGGCCGGCCGACCGGATCCGGGTGCGGACGATCAGGTCCCGGAACTCCCGCCGGCCGAAGCCCCGGTGGCGGTGTGGCCGATCGGGGTGACGCGGAACATCGCGGCGCCGTGCGGGGGCACCGCGGCGCCGATGGCGCCGGCGGACGTGGTGGTGGTGTGCTCCCACAGGTCACGCACCACGTAGCCGGGTGCGGCGCCCAGGCCGACGGCCGCGGCCGTGGTCGAGACACGGGTGCTCTGCCCGGTCTCGTTGAAGAGGGTCACGGCCACGCTGCCGTCGACGAGCGGCTTGGCCAGCACGTCGACACCACCGTCCATGCTCACCGCCCGGCCCTGGCGGCCCAGCGGGTCCTGGTCGACGGCGATGACCTCGGTGTTGCCCAGCAGCGCCAGCGTTCCCGGGCTCGCGGTGCGCAGGTCCGTGCCGGCGAGCAGCGGAGCGGCCATCGCCGCCCACAGTGAGAAGTGGGCCCGCTCCTCGTCCGCCGTCATGCCGTTGCCGACCTCCAGCATGTCGGGGTCGTTCCACGCGCCGGGCCGGGCGGCGTCCGCGAGGGTGACGTTGACGTGGAAGATCTCCAGCACGCTTTCGAACGTGGGGGCGATGTCGCTCGTGGTGCGCCACAGCTGGCCGACGGTGGCACCCCAGCTCGGTACGTCCTCCAGGCCCCAGTTGCACAGGCTGTAGACGATCGGGCGCCCGGTGCGGGCCAGCGCGTCGGCCATCGTCCGGTAGCGCTGCCGGGCGGGGACGCCTTCGCCGTGGCAGTTGTCGTACTTCAGGTAGTCCACGCCCCAGGCGGCGAAGGTGTCGGCGTCCTGCTGTTCGTGACCGAGGCTGCCGGGCAGGTCGGCGCAGGTCAGTGTGCCGGCGCTCTCGTAGATGCCGAGTCTGAGGCCGCGGGAGTGGACGTGGTCGGCCACGGCCTCGATGCCGTGCGGGAACTTCACCGGGTCGGGCACGAGCCGGCCCTCGGCGTCGCGCTGCGGGGCCATCCAGCAGTCGTCGATGTTGACGTACTGATAACCGGCCGCCCGCAGGCCGGTGGCGACGAGCGCGTCGGCGGTCTGCTCGACCAGTTGCTCGTCGACCTTGCAGCCGAAGGCGTTCCAGTCGTTCCAGCCCATCGGCGGTGTCAGGGCCAGGGCCTCGGCGACCGCGGCGGCGGGGGTGGCCGGGGAGCCGGTCAGGAATGCCGCGCTCAGCACGGTGGTGAGCAGCACCGCCCACGTCTTGCGCATTGTCGCTCCAGGGATCGGGAGAGGATCGGGCCGAGGCCGCCGTGCGGACCTGGTCTCCCATGACACCACGCCGTTCCCGCAGGCGAACTGACGGCGCGCCATGTGGTTTCGCGCCGGGGCCCGCCGAGTTGGGGCCTGTCGCTCCGGTTCGTGAACGTCCGCTGCGTCCCGCTAACGGGCTCGGGCCTGCTTGCGGTAGTGGTCGAGGATGTCCTTGCGGAGGATGTGGCCGAAGCCCGCGCCTTCGAGGCGGAGGCCGAACTGGGCTTCCGTGAGGCCGAGGGCGGCGGCGGCCTTCGGGAGGTGCCAGTCGTGGGCGGCGAGGCGGTCGAGGAGGTGCCCGCGGCGGACCTGGGCCTCGGAGAGGCGGAAGGTCTTGAGGTAGGCGAGGCGGCCGGTCTCGTCGGTGATGGCCTCGCCGATGTGGTTCTCCCGCTTGGGACGGAAGTCGGGGAGGAAGCGGGAGAGGGTGAAGCGGGCCATGCGGTGGACGGTGTGGGTCCGGTAGTCGGCGTCGAGGAGGCCGTCGGCCATGGTCGTGGAGTGGAAGCGGGACCAGGCGCGTTCCTGCTCGTCGACGGCGGCGCGCAGGTCGGCGAGGGAGCGTATGGAGGTCGAGCTCAGGTCGGCGCGGAAGTCGGGGACGGGTGCGGCGAAGGTCGCGTAATGGTGGATCAGCTCGCCGTACAGGTCCAGGAGGAGGCTGCGGTGCAGGACGCGGTAGTCGTCGGGGTGCGGCAGCACGAACGCGGCGGCGAGCGCGTCGGCGACGTACACGGCGACGCCGCACTGGCCGGGGTGGATCTCGAACACCCGCAGGGCGTCGGCGAGTCCGCGCACCTGGGCGCCGCTGTAGGCCTCCTCGGCGCGCGGTGACAGGCCGCGGCGCAGGGCCTGCTGGGACCACTCCTCCCACGCGATGGTCGGCCCGCCGAAGTGCAGGGCGAGGTAGCCCTCCATGGCGAGGTGCAGGGGCAGGAAGCGCAGGCGGGTGCGGCCGTCGCGCTTGGCCATCCGGCGGGGAGGCTGCAACCGGACGCGTTCGGGCGCGGTGCCGGTCAGCTGGGTGCCGTACGCGGCGGCGGGGGTGCCGTCGCGGGTCCAGTCGGCGACGAAGCCGTGCGGGACGTACGAGGTGTAGGAGTTGCGCCGGTCGACGCGGATCGAGGCGTACTCGCCGTCGTACAGCTCCTGGTGCAGGCGCAGGTCGGCGATCGGCTCGTCGCGCACGAGCGGGACGAGCCGCACGCCGCCCCACACCTGGGCGGGCCGGGTGTCGAGGCCGGCGAGGTCGAGGCGGAACGCGGTGGGGGTCATCGGGCCTCCCCGGCCGCGAGGAAGCGGGCGGTGCACGCGGCGAGGTGGGCGGTCAACTCGCCGAGGTCGGTGCGGCCTTCGGCGAAGCGGGCGAACTCGACGAGGGCGGGCAGGTCCTCGGCGTCGCGCAGTCCGGCGGTGGGCACGGTCGGGGCGAGGCGGCGGACGTCGAAGCCGTCGGCGTCGTAGACGGGGTTCAGGTGGACGATGCCGGTGTGCCGCTCGGGGTCGAGCCGGGTGCGCCAGACCCGCAGCACCTCGGCGGCCAGGCCGGGCGGGGCGTTGTCCCAGCCGTCGGAGACGATCACGAGGCGCCGCGGGGCGGTGTCGAGCGCGTCGAGGATGCGGCGGCCGAGCGGGGTGGGCCCGTGCGGGTGGGCGAGGAGGGCGTCGGTGCGGCCGGTGGTCCAGTGCGCGGTGTAGTCGGAGGCGAGGGCCTCCAGCAGGAAGTGGCAGGCGAGCGCGACGGCCAGCGGGCGACGGCGCTTGACGCCCGAGCCGTAGGCCGAGAACGAGTCGTCGAGCACCGCCGCGACCCGCCCCCACGTGCCCGCCTGCGCCCCGGCGGCGCGCCGGGCGGCGGCCCGCAGGGCGTCGGTCAGCTCGGTGCGGCGGGCGACGCGGTCGGCGGCCGGCAGGGCGAGGACGTAGGTGGCGAGCCGGGTGAGCGGCATGCGGGCGAGGTCGGTGGCGACGGTGGCGCCGTGACCGCGGGCGGACTCCTGGAGGCGCAGCCGTTCGAGGCTGGTCATGCGGGGTGCGATGCGGTCGAGGAACGCGCCGCGCGGAATGCCGTGGCGCCGGGCGAAGCCCTCGGCGACGGTGTAGGGCAGTTCGTAGAGGGCGCCCTGCTCGTAGTGGGCGCGGCGCCAGGCGTCGAGGAGCGGGGTGCGGTACGGCACGCGGGCGACGCGGGCGAAGAGGAACGCGCCGACCTCGTCGTGGCCGGGGCGCAGGTGGGCGTGGCGCAGGGCGCGCTTGAGGCCGGAGCGGTACTTGACGGCGTCGAGGGCCTGGTCGGGGCGGGCGGCGAGCCAGTCGCGCAGGACGGCGCGGGTGCGGCGGTTGTTGACCTTGCGCCGCCGCAGTTCGCCGATCAGCTTGTAGACGCGCTGCGGGGGCAGGAGGGCGAGGCGGCGGGCGATGAGCCGGCCCTCGGTGCGGCGCTGGTCGGGGGTGGCGTCGCGGGTGGTCTCCAGCAGGTGGCGGATGACGAGCGCGGCGTTGTGGTCGTTGATGTCGAGGGCGAGCGTGGCGGCGTAGGGCTCGCGGTAGTTGACGCGCACGTACTCGTGCAGGAAGTCGAGCGAGAGCTGCTGCTGCTCGGCGGTGGCGTGGAACTCGCGCTGGCCGGTGGCGGTGATCGCGGCGTTGACGAAGAGCAGCACGTCGTCGGCGGCGATCAGGTCGGCGTACGCGTCCATGGCCTTCCGGGCCTTTCAGCGGTCGGGGCGGGGGTGCCGGCCGGGGAATGGGGGCGCGAGCTGCGAATCATTGCGGTAAAGGCACGTTCCGGAAGTCGCACCGGAGTCCCGCGGCCGGCCCGACGACGGTAGCAGGGCGCGGTGCGGGCCCCGGGGCCGGGGAGCCGCCCCGAGCGCGGGGACGACCTCCGAGCAGGGATAATCGGGACCGAAAGCGTGCGCATGTGGAGGAACAGCGGTGAACGGTGTGCCCGTCGGGGAGAGCCTGGACTATCGGGGGCTGCTGGAGGCGGCGGAGATCGCCGCGCGGGCGACGACGGGTCAGGGGCAGGTCGCGGACTACATCCCGGCGCTGGCGGCGGCCGATCCGGAGGCGTTCGGGATGGCCGTCGCGACCGTGGACGGGGAGCTGTTCGGGGTAGGGGACTGGGAGCGGCCGTTCTCGATCCAGAGCGTCTCGAAGCTGTTCAGCCTGGTGCTGGCGCTGTCGTACGGCGGGGACGGGCTGTGGCGCGGGGTGGGGCGGGAGCCGTCCGGCAACCCGTTCAACTCGCTGGTGCAGCTGGAGACGGAGCACGGGATCCCGCGCAATCCGTTCATCAACGCGGGCGCGATCGTGGTCACCGACCGGCTGCAGAGCCTGACCGGCGACGCGGCCGGGGCGGTGCGCGAGTTCCTGCGCCGCGAGGCGGGCAACCCGCTGCTGGACACCGACCCGGTGGTGGCCGCGTCGGAGGCCGAGCACGGCCACCGCAACGCCGCACTGGCGCACTTCATCGCGAGCCACGGCAACCTGGAGAACCCGGTCGAGGCCGTCCTCGACCACTACTACGCGCACTGCGCGATCGCGGCCAGCTGCCGCGACCTCGTGCTGGCCGGTTCCGTCCTGGCCCGGTACGGCGTGCGCGCGGACGGCTCGCGGATGATGTCGCGCAGCGAGGCGAAGCGCGTCAACGCCGTGCTGCTGACGTGCGGGACGTACGACGCGGCGGGCGAGTTCGCGTTCCGGGTCGGGCTTCCGGGCAAGAGCGGCGTGGGCGGGGGCATCCTCGCGATACTGCCGGGGCGGGCCGCGGTGTGCGCGTGGGGGCCGCGGCTGGACCAGGCGGGCAACTCGGTGGCGGCGGTGGCCGCGCTGGACGCGATGACCACGCTGTCGGGCTGCTCGATCTTCTGAGCGTTCCCCTGACGGGTTTCTCTGACGGTTTCCTCTGACAGGTGGTCAGTGGCCGCCGTAGGGTCGGCCCATGGCTTCCGACGGTTCCCTCGCCACCGGTCAGCGCTCGCTGGGCGATGCGACGATCGACTATCCGCTCCTGCCGCCGCTGACGGCGGGCTGCCCGAGGACGAGCACGGAGGAGGTCTCCTACCCCGCCGAGGTCGACTACGCCTACGACAAGGTGGACGTCGAGGCCCTGTTCGGCCCGGCGTCCGGCTCGTCGAACGCCCCGGCGAACGGCCCCGCCGGGCTGGAACGCTGGGCGCCACTGCTGCCGCCCCTGCTCGCGCCGGGCCTCGGCGAGGGCGGCACGCCGCTGGTGGAGCTGGAGCCGGGGGTGTACGTCAAGGACGAGTCGCGCAACCCCACGTGGAGCCACAAGGACCGGCTGAACCGCTGCACGGTGAGCGCCGCCGTGGCCGCGGGGGCGCCCGGGATCGCCGTGGCCTCCTCCGGCAACCACGGCGCCTCCGCCGCCGCGTACGCCGCGCGGGCCGGGCTGCCGTGCGTGGTGTTCACGGGTCCGAGCCTGCCGCCCGCCGTCGACTCGTTCCTGGGCGCGTACGGCGCGGTGGTGCTGCCGGTGCCGTGGGAGGCGCGGTGGCCGCTGATGCGGCAGGTGGTCGAGCGGCTGGGCCTGCACCCGGTCAGCAACCTCACCACGACGCACACCGGCCACGCGTACGGGCCCGAGGGGTACAAGACCGTCGCGTACGAGATCCACCGGGACCTCGGCGTGCCGGGCGCGGTGTTCGTGCCGACCGGGTACGGCGAGCTGCTGTTCGGCGTCTGGAAGGGGTTCGTCGAGCTGCGCAGGCTCGGCGTGACCGACCGGGTGCCGCGGATCTTCTCGTGCGAGCCGGCCGCCGCCGCGCCGCTCGCCCGCGCCGTGCGGGCGGGCCTGCCGGCGGCGCACGCCGAACGCAGGCCCACCGACGCGTACTCGATCGTCAGCACGGTCAGCGGCTACCGCGGGGTGCTCGCGGTGCGCGGCAGCGGGGGGCGGGCGCTCGCCCTGGAGGACGCCCGGCTGGTCGCCGCCCAGCGGGAGCTGGCCCGGGCCGGGCTGTGGACGGAGCTGTCCGCCGCGGCCGGGCTGGCCGGGCTGCGCGCCACCGGTGAGGTCGAGGGCCCGGTGGTCTGCGTGTCGACGTCCAGCGGGTTCAAGGACCTCGGCGTCGGATCCCGGCCGACCGCGCTCGTCGCCCCCGGGTGGGACGAGGTGGAGCGCAGGCTGGCGGCGGCCGGGATCCGCGGCTGAGCGCTACGGCGCCGAGGGGACGCCGGCCGCCTCGGGGAAGGTGGCCTGCCGGTAGTGGGCGTGCTCCCGCCGGAACGTGTGGCCGAGGTGGTACTGCAGCCGAAGGTGGCGGAACTGGTAGACGGCCCCGGTCTGGCGCAGCACGCCGCGCCGGTAGGCGTCGTCCAGGAACGCCGCGACGTTCCACGGCAGGCGCCCGGTCAGCGGGAGCCAGACGCGGGTGAGGATGATCCACTGCCCCCAGGCGGTGAAGCCGAGCGCGTAGGCGAGGGTGCCGCCGATGCCGCCGATGGCGCCGATGTAGAGCCCGTCCGCGAGCGGCCAGTACAGGCCGCCGAGCGGGCCGCGGAGCACGACGACGATCACACGGCCGCCGAGGGCGATCGCGAGCGTGAACGCCGGGACGAGGACGAGCACTTGGCGGCTGACGGTGGTCCGGTTCGAGGTCAGCAGGGCGACCGGGGTGGCCGCCGAGGCGGTGTCCAGCGGCGCTTCGAGCATGCTGGTGAGCCCGAACACCACGCCGGCGGCGGAGCCGAAGATCAGCCCGTACACCAGCATGTTGATCAGCATGCCCTTGATCACCTCGCCGTCGGCCAGCGGGATGCCGAAGTACAGCGCTCGCTGGATCGTCTGGGCTGGCGCGACGCCGAGGCCGATCACGGTGCCGCCGAGCATGATGGCCGCGAACCGGCCGGTGAACACGCGGACCGAGCGCGGTCCGCCGCCGTGGTGGCGGGCGAACAGCCGGAGCCGGACGTAGGTGGGTTCCAGGGCGAGGCCGCCGAAGACCGTCATGACCGCGTAGACGGCGCCGACGGCGAGGCCGGCGATCGGCCCGACGATGACGCCCTCCAGGAGGTACCGCTCCCCCTTCACCTCCAGGTTGCTCGCGTAGACCACGTCCAGCACCACGCCGACCAGCCACTCCGCCATGGTGACGCACAGCGAGGCGGCCAGCACGGTGGCGAGGATCCGGGCCGGGCGGCGCACCGAGCCGCCGATCTGCCACCACGCGAGGTCGGGCCGGTCGTGCCGGACCAGGTGGTCGGCGAGGTAGCCGAGCCAGCGCTCGGCGCGCTGCGCGTCCCAGGTGCGCGGCCGGCGTCCGGCGACGGGCTCGCGTTCGGGGGCGCGGCGGCGGTAGAGGGCGGGGACGAAGCCGGCGAGGAGGTGCTCCTCCAGCGCGTGCTCGGTGGGGAACCGGTCGCCGTCGAGGAGTTCGGCGGGTCTGCGGTCGGGGGCGTCGCTGTACATCGTCCGCGCCAGGATGACCATCAGCGGGGTGCTCAGGACGCGGGCGAGGCGCTCGCCGGCGTCCGTGCGGCGGGTGCGCAGCTCTGAGAGGACGGTGTCCCACAGGGGCTCGGGCCCGCCGGGACCGGTGGTCACCGGGCGGGCCGTGCGGGGCAGGTAGTCGGCGAGGTCGGCGGGGGTGAGGTCGGTGAGCTCGATTCCGGCGGCCCACACGAGGGGCGTGCTCGCCGCCTCCACCGCCTCGGCGAACTCGGCGCGCCGGCTGGTCAGGACGAGCGGCTGGGAGGTGGCGTTGAGCGCGTCGAGGGCGTCCTGGCGCAGTCCCTCGGCGATCTCGTCGAAGCCGTCCAGGACCGGCAGGACGAGGTCGGCGTCGATCAGTGCGGCGGCGAGCGTGCCGCCGCCGGGGCCCCGGCCGACGAGGTGCGGGTGGTCGCGCAGGAGCAGGTCGATCTGCCAGTCGCGCAGGGAGGTGGTCGTCGGGTCCCAGGAGCCGAGGCTGAAGATCACCGGCACCCGGTCCGGGGTGGCCCTGGCCCGCAGGTGGTCCAGGACGAAACGGATCGTCAGGATCGACTTGCCCGAGCCGGCCCGGCCGAGCACCGCCAGGCGGCCGGACGGGATCTGCCCGTAGACCTCGGCCACCGAGCGGAGGTCGCCGTCGAGGTCCAGGCGGCCGGCCGGCTCGCCGGGCGCGAGGCGCTGGACGTTCTCCGGACGGTCCATCAGGCCCTCGGGCGCCCGCTGCCAGCGCACCGGGAGTGGGAACGGGTCGTGCACCCGGCGCTGCTCCTCCTCGCGGCGCCAGCGGCGGCGGACCTCGCGGGCGAGCTCGTCGGCGGCGTCGGCGAGGGCGGCCGGGATCGGGGGCGCGGCCGGTGCGGCGTGCGTGGCGGGCGCGGGTGGTGGTGGTGGTGGTGGTGGCGCGGCGGATTCCAGAGCTTCCGGCTTCGGAGCCCCGGGTCCGTGTTCCGGTTTCTCCGTCCAGTCGCGCCCGTCGGTGATGATCGCCGCCAGCCGCCGCCGGTCCTCGGGTGAGGCGCCGAGCGCGTCCGCGATCAGGAGCACCGTCCCGAGCCGGTGGTCGGTGGACCCGCCGCGCTCCAGCCGGCGGATCGTCCGCACGCTCACCTCGGCCTTCTCCGCGAGCTGTTCCTGCGTCAGCCCCGCTTCCTTCCGCAATCGCCGTAACAGCGCGCCGAGTTCGTCCGTCACTCCGGCAATCCCCCATGGTCTTGCATGCTCACGTCCACCAGTGAGCCTACCGT
This sequence comes from Kitasatospora sp. NPDC001660, assembly GCF_053596725.1. Taxonomy (NCBI): domain Bacteria; kingdom Bacillati; phylum Actinomycetota; class Actinomycetes; order Kitasatosporales; family Streptomycetaceae; genus Kitasatospora; species Kitasatospora sp. NPDC001660. Next base: position 19,888 of record NZ_JBSFGU010000046.1, read on the forward strand.
GACGGCCGGTCACAAATGGCCGGTGCCGTGTCCTGTCCCCCGGTCTGCGCGGACAGCACGCTCGAAGGGTCCGCGCAGGACGCCGACGACACTGGACGACACCCGGAGGAAACGACATGGCGTACCGCTACTGGTGCGGCGAGTGCGGCTACCGCACGCCCTGGCTCAGCGAGTCCCGGGCCGAGGAGCTGCAGATCGACCACTACACGAGACGACACCCGAACGTGCCGCCCGGTGGCACCGTGGAGGTCAACCGCAAGAACCCGGAGGGGGCCTCCGGCTGCCTGACCGTCCTCGGCATGCTGGTCCTGCTGCTCGTCCTGGCCGCCTCGTGCCGCCGCTGACCGGCGGCCGCCCGCCGAGGGACCCGCGGGCGTGAACGCGACGGTGCCCGCCCGGTGTGCGGCCCGGGCGGGCACGAGTAGGCGCAGTAGGTCGGCCGGTCCGTCAGCGGGAGCCGCGGCCGTGGAGGAACAGCGCACGGGTGAGGGCCGCCAGGCCCGCCGTGCAGAGCAGGGTGCGGAGCATGTTCGTGGCCACCCAGGTGCCCTCGAACTTCTCCCGCACCGCGTGGAAGTCGGTGATCGTGGACGGGTCGCCGGCCTGCGCGAGCTGGTTGTTCAACGGGATGTTGACACCCATCGTGACCATCAGCGCGGCCACGTACAGGACGGTCGCGGCCGCCGCCCAGAACGCCGCGCCGCGGCGCCCGGCCCGGTGCTGGAGGTAGGCGGCGACGCCCGTCGCCACGAAGGCCCCGACGAAGACCAGGCCGAACAGCCCGTTCTCGATCGCCTTGTTGATGTTCTGCATCGCGGTCACGTAGGTGCGGTCGTCACCCTTGGCCAGCCCCGGCATCACCGAGACGTCGAAGGCGAAGAACAGGCCCGCCATCAGGCCCATCGCGATGGTCGCGGTCACCAGCACGGGCCCGGCGACCCGGCCCTGGCCGGTGGACGGGGTGGACACGGCGCCTCCCGGCTGGTGGCCGCCGAAGGCGGACGGAACGCTGGCGTGGGTGGTGGGCGGTGCGGTCTGGTCGGAGCGCATCAGGGGATTCCTTCGGGTTCACCCGGTCCCCGCGGGCGCGGGGACTCTCACGGGCTGTGCTACGGAACGCAGTTCGAGGGGTGGCGGGCCGCCGGCCGGCTCCGGGCTCCCATTCAGACCTGCCAGACGCCGGAGGCCGCCGCCTCGCGGGCGAAGTCGGCGAAGTCCCTCGCCTCGCGGCCCAGCGCCCGCCGCACCCCGTCCGCGGTGTGGGCGTTGCGGCCGTCCAGGATCATCGAGAACAGCTCGGCGAAGTCCCCCGGCAGGCCCTCCTGCGCCAGGACCTCCCGGTACTCCTCGACCGACACCGGCACGAACCGCACCTCCCGGCCGGTCGCCCGCGACAGCTCCGCCGCGACGTCCGCGTACGACAGCAGCCGGGGGCCCGTCAGCTCGTACACCTCGCCGTCGTGCCCGTCCTCGGTGAGCGCCGCGACCACCACGTCCGCGATGTCGTCCGCGTCCACGAAGGGCTCGACCGCGTCGCCGACGGGCAGCGCCAGCTCACCGGCGCGCACGGGGTCGAGGAAGAAGCTCTCGCTGAAGTTCTGGTTGAACCACGCGCAGCGCACCACCGTCCAGCGCGCGCCCGCCTCCATCACGGCCTTCTCCCCCGCCTCGGCCGCCTCCTCGCCGCGGCCCGACAGCAGCACCAGCTTCGCCACGCCCCGCTGCGCCGCGAGCCGCGCGAAGGCGCCCACCGACTCGACCGCGCCGGGGAAGGCGAGGTCCGGGTAGTAGGTGAGGTACGCCGCGCCGACGCCCTCCAGCGCGGGCTCCCACGTCGCTTCGTCGTTCCAGTCGAACGGCACCTCGGCGCCGCGCGACCCGATCCGGACCGTCCGGCCGCGGGCGGTGAGCCGCTCCGCGACGCGCCGGCCGGTCTTGCCGGTGCCGCCGATGACCAGGACCGCCGGCCGGTCGTCCCGGACCGTCTGGATGCTGTGCCGGGTCCGGATGCTGTGCCGGGTCTGAATACTGTGCGAGTTCGTTGTCATGGCATCCAGTCAAATCCACTCCGGGACGGAGAACCATGGCCGTCAGGCTCAGGTGCATGTCCACGCGTCTAGGGCCCGCACTCGATCAGAGCACACTCCGTAGTCGCCCGACCACTGCCCTCGACCCTTCTTCGAGCGGGCCTTGAGCGGCGCGCACACAAGCGAACGGCGGGGCGCCACCGACTGACTCCCGGTCTGCGCCCCGCCGTTCGCGGGCGTCACGGCGTCACTGCGCCGCGCGGCTACTTCACGAAGCTCTCCACGACCTTCGGCGGCCAGACACCGACCTTGAGGGCGCCCATCGAGTAGGCGCGCGAGACCAGGGCCGCGCGGTTCGGGACCCGCAGCTTCCGCAGCAGACAGGTGACGTGGTACTCGACGCCCTGGCGGCTCAGGTAGAGCCGCGCGGCGAGCGGGACGGTGGAGACGCCGGCGGCGATGCCCTCCAGGATCCGGGCGTCGATCTCGCTGAGCAGCTTCTTGCGGCCGGCGACGACCTCGGACTCGGCCGCCTCGCCGTCGCGGTTGGGCATCATCACCATGATCGAGGACTCGTCGGGCAGGCCGCCGCGGACCATGACGGCGGTGAGCGCGACGGTGAAGGTCTCCTCGTCCGGGCCGATGGCTATGACGTCGGTGGCGAAGCGGTCGCGGCGGCCCTCGATGAGGCCGGAGAACTGGCGCAGCAGGGGCTGCTGGACGCTCGGGTGGACGAGCTCGCTGAACGTCCGGCCGCAGAGGTCGGACGAGGAGCGCCCGAACTGCCAGAAGAACGCCTCGTTGGCCTGCCGGATCGTGAGGGTGCGGTCGAGCTGGGCCATGTTCAGGCCGGCCTGGTCGGCGAGCGGACGGGTTTGCGGCGCCGCGTCGTGACCTGGCTCTCGATCGCACACGATGGTCGAACCGGTATCGGCCAGGGCGGAAGAGGAGATGACCACGGCAGTCGGATCCCTTCGGAGCGGGTGTGCGGTTCGGATATCCACGGGATATCCCGGCCATTTTTTCGAAACGGGCTGGCTCGAAACGGCCTGATTCACGGTGAACTCGTGAACTCTGCTTCGACTCTAGGGACCGCCGATCCCGCCGGTCAACGGCGGCCGGGCTGGTCCGGTCCAATTCTGTGGGCGTTCGGCGGGTGGTTCGGTGCGGGGTCCGGGGGTTCGGCAGGTCGTTCGGTACGGTCCACATCATTGCAGGTCAGAGCGGGTTCGGTGGGGTGCGGTTGGAGTTCGACGGTCAGGAGTTCGAGTGCCTGGCGAGGCCGCGCACGGGCTTTCCGGCGCGGCCGCCCGGATCAAACACGAACAACGGGTTCTGCCTCGCACAGTATCGTCACAAGTTCCCGTCGGCCGGAAATCCCGAGCTTGCGATAGGAATTCGTAAGATGTTTCTCGACGGCACGCGCGCTCACCCGCAATTCGGTCGCGATCTCCTGGTTCGTCAGACCGTTCCCGACGAGGTCGGCCACCCGGCGCTCGGACGGGGTCAGCACGACGTCCACCGGTAGCCCGGCCTCCCGGCCGGGCGCGGCTGCGGGCCGCTCCTCGGACCAGCCGGCGCCGCACGCGGCGGCGAGCCGGGCGGCCTCCCGGCGCACCGCCGCCGCCTCGGCCCCGCCGCCGAGGCGGCGGCCGAGATCGCGCAGCGCGCGGGCGCGTTCGAGCTCGTCGGCCGAGCGGCGCAGCACCTCGACCGACTCGCGCAGCAGGTCGACGGCCCGCCCGCCGCCCGCCAGCGCCGCCTGCAGCCGCAGGGCCCGGCCCAGCGCCACCGGGGCGCCCCACGCCTCGGCCCGGGCGAGTTCCTCGGTGATCAGCGCGCGGGCGGCGAAGGCGTCGCCCAGCCGGTGGGCCAGGCCGACCGCCCACGGGCGCCACGGGAAGAGCACCGGGTTGCGCCAGCCGGCGGACTCCAGCTCGCGGCCGCAGGCCAGGACGGTGTCCAGGGCCGCGGCCGGGTCGCCGCGGTGCGCCTGCTGGCGGGCGCGGAGCAGGCCGAGCATCGCCGCGGGGGCCGCGCCGGTCGGCCAGCGCAGGTCCGCGTCGGCCAGGACCCGGGTGCCGAGCGGCAGGTCGCGGGCGGCCAGCGCCACCGCGGCGAGGGCCGCCGTGGCGAGGCCGTCGCCCTCGGGCCCGCCGGCCTCGGCCCGCAGGCGGGCGCGTTCGGCCTGCTCCCGCGCGAGGGCGAGCCGGCCCCGGGCGAGGTGGACGAAGGCCTGTTCGGCGTGGCCCGGCGTCACGTCCTCGGCCGGGACGGCCGGGTGCCGGCCGCGTTCGCCCGCCGAGAGCCAGGACTCCAGCACGCCCGGGGCGTCGGCGCCGACCAGCGTGGTCACCAGCAGCGGCACGACGGAGTGCGGGCTGCGGACGGTGGCCGGCTCCCGTTCGAGGATCCGCTCGGCCAGCCCGGCCAGTTCGGCGGCCGGGCGGCCCGCGCCGAGGGTGGCCGCGTGCAGCAGGACGGCCAGCAGCTCGCGCTCGCCGCGCGAGCACACCGCCGGTTCCATGACGCCCAGCCGGCCGATGGAGTCGGCGAGCCGCGCGGGGTCGCGGCAGTCCGCGTGGCGCAGCCTTGCCTCCACGCGCAGCGCGGCCTCGCGGCCGGCGCCGTCGAGCGTGTCCGGGTCGCCGAGTTCGCGGGCGACCCGGCGCAGCAGGGCGGCGGCGGTCGGGCTCGCGGCGCGCAGGAAGTTGGCCGGCAGCTGGAGCGCGGCGGCGGCGCGCTCGCGGGCTGTGGCGAGCAGCGGGATCGCCTGGGCGATGTGCCGCTCGCACGCCACCCGGTCGAACGGCCGCTCGGCGACGGCGAGTTCGACGAGCAGGCGGGCACGTTCCGGGTCGCCGTCGGGGACGTCGAGCAGGGCTCGGCGCAGGAAGCGGGCGGCCAGGGCGGGTTCGCCGCGGCGCAGCGTGGTGTCAGCGGCGCCGCGCAGGACGGCGCCCGACCACGGGTGCCGGGAGGCCGCGACGGCCATCAGCTGGGCCGCCACCTCCTCGGCCGGGCGCCCGGCGTCGTACAGGACGGCGGCGGCTCCCTCGTGGCGGCGCTGGCGCTCGCCGGCACTCATCGAGGCCTCGACGGCGTCCCGGACGACGGGGTGGACGAAGGCGGCGCGGTGCGGGCCGGGCAGGAGGCCGAGGTGGTGCAGGGCGCTCAGGGCGGCGGCGCAGCCGACGGGGTCCAGGCCGGCGAGGCGGCCGGCGAGCGCGGCGTCGCCGGGCTCGCCGAGGGTGGCGATCGCGGCGGCGAGGTCGCGCACGGGCGTGCTCTGGGTGCGCAGGCACGTGACGATGCGGTCGCGCAGGCGTCCGGGTCGCAGCGTGCGGGCGGTCTCGGCGTGGGCGGCGGTCGGGCGGGCGGTGGAGGCGGCGAGGGCGTCGAGCAGGGCGACCAGGAAGAGCGGGTTGCCGGCGGCGGCCCGGTGGCAGGCGTCGGCGAACTCGGCGTCGATGCCGGTGGGTTCCGATCTGCTGGGGTCCGGGCCGTCGGCAGCCGTGCTGCCGGCCTCCGCCCGCCCCGCCGCGTCGAAGCGCTCGCGGATCAGTGCACGGGTGGCGGTGGGCGACAGCGCCGCGAGCCTCAGTTCGCGGGCGGTGTCCGCGACCTCGCGGACCGGCGGGTGCCACGAGCCCTGGTCGCCGTCGCGCAGGGTGCAGACCACGACGACGCGCAGGCCGTCGAGGCGCGCGGTGAGGTGGGCGAGCCAGCGCAGGGACGGGCCGTCGGCCCACTGGAGGTCGTCGACCAGCAGCAACAGCGGCGTGTCGGCGCTCAGTTCGGCGAGCAGGCGGCGCAGGTCCGCGAGGACGGCGCCGGTCGGCTCGGCGGTGTCGGGGGTGGCGTCGCCGAGGACGGGGCGGGCCGCGCCGGCCCGCGCGAGCCACCGTTCCCGGGCGGCGGCGGGCAGGACGGTGAGGAGGCTGTCGAACAGCTGGCGGACGACACCGAACGCGAAGTCCTGTTCCATCGGGGCGGCGTCGGCCCGCAGGACCTGCACGGGGACGCGGTCGGTGCGGCCGTCGTGCCCGGCGTGGCCGGGAAGGGCGCGCAGTAAGGCCGAGCGTCCGATGCCGAAGGGACCGGTGAGCAGCAGGTGCGCCGAGCGGCCCTCGGCGGCGGCACGCAGGGCCTGGCGTACCGCGGCGATTTCGGTGTCCCGGTCGTGGAGCATCGTTCAGTGTCCTTCCATGGCACGGACCAGCGCCCGCAGTTCGGGGCGGCCGTGGAGGCCGAGCTTGAGGTAGACCCGTTTGAGCCGGAGTTCGACGGCGCGGCTGGAGACGGCCAGCATCGCGGCGATGTCCCGGTTGCTGTGGCCCCGGCCGGCCAGTTCGGCGGTGTGCCGCTCGGTGGGCGTGAGGCTCTCCCACCGCGGATCCGCGGGGTGGACGACGCGGTGGTCCAGGGTGCCGGCCAGGTCGCGGGCGCGGGCGGCCATCGGGCTCGCCGGGTGACGGGCGGTCAGCACGCAGAGCTCGGCGAGGGAGCGCTCGGCGGTGTGCCGGTCGCCGCCCTCGGCGAGTTCGACGGCGGCGAGTTCGGCGAGCGCCCGCACGTAGCCGGGCCCGGCCGGGCCGCCGCGCAGCGCGTCCGCGGCGGCCGAGCGGATCCCGGCGAGCCGTCCGGGCCGGTCGGTGACCCGCTGGGTGCTGAGCTCGGCCCAGCCGATCGCGATCGGGGCGCCCCACCGGCGGGCGAGCCGCAGTTCCTGCTCGCTCAGGCGGACGGCCTCGTCCGGGTCGCCCAGGGCGTGGTAGGCCAGCGCCGCGACCGAACGCCACGGCAGGAGGGCGGGGTTGAGCCGGTGTCGGCTGAGCAGGCGGCGGCCGCTCTCCCGCAGGAGCTCGGCGGCCTCGGCCGGGCGGCCCGCGCCGAGGGCGACGGTGGCGCGGGCGAACAGCAGATGGGCCCAGTGCTCGCTCGCCTCGGCGCCCGCGGGCAGCGGGGCCACCGCCCGTTCGCGGGCGCGCTCGCGCCGTCCGCTCTCCAGGTCGACGAGGATGCCGACGGCACGCAGGTAGGGCGCGACGGCGTCGGGCCGGCCGAGCAGGCGCAGGGCCCGTTCGCCCTCGGCGACGTCGCGGTCGGCGGGCTCCAGGCGGCCGCGGCGCAGGTTGAGTTCGGCGCGCAGCGCGAGCACGTGCGGGGCGGCCAGCCGCAGGTGGTTGCCGGACAGGTGGCGCAGCAGGCGGTCCAGGCCCGCCTGTGCCTCGTCGTTGGCGTCCGCGAGGCAGAGCGTGCGGCAGGCGGCCAGCCACGGCTGGACGAGCGGGCCGTCCCAGGCGTCGTCCGCCGGGGACCCGGGCGCGGTGAGGGCGGCCCGGGCGAGCGCTCCGGCCTGCTCGAGCCGGCGGCCGCCGACGGCGAGCTGCCAGGCGCGGACCGCCGCCTGCGCGGGCGACGTCGGACACGGCGGCAGCTGCGGCAGTTCGGGCAGCGGCAGGGCGGACTCGCCGTCGTCGGCCGGGTCGGCGCACCAGAACAGGGCCAGCAACTCGTCGTGGTGCGGGTCCTCCGGCCGGGGCAGGGTCTCGGCGACGGCCCGGCGCACCACGGTGGTGGCGCCGCCGGTGAGGCCGAGGTCGGCGGCGCGCACGCGCAGAGCCGTGCCGGGGGCGGCGGGGCGCGGGCGCGGGGCGGCGTCGGCGGCGGGAGCGGCGTACGGACGCGGAACGGCGTCGGCGGCGAGAGCGGCGTACGGACGCGGGCCGACATCGGAAGCAGCAACGCCCCGGCGCAGATCGGCCTCGGTGGTGGCAGCGCGCACGCGCACGTCGGGGTCGGGGATGGCAGCGTCGGGGCGGCGGAGGATCGCGTCGAGGGCGTGGTCGCCGGCCTCGGGTTCGCCGATCAGGCGGGTGGCGGCGAGTTCGAGCGCGAGCCGGGCATGCTCGGCGGGCGCCGCGCCCTCCGCGAGCGCGCGGCCGAGCAGGGCGGCGGCGTGCCGCTGGTTCTGCCGCTGGGCGGCGGCCTCGGCAGCGGTTCGCAGGGCCCGGACGGCCCAGGGGCGGCCGGCGGGGGCCGCCCCGAGCAGCAGGGCGGCCACCGCGAGGTCGTCGGCGGCGGCCCGGTGGGCCAGTTCCGCCGCCCGGGTGTGCAGTTCGGTGCGCTCGGCGGCGCTCGCGGCGGCCAGGACGCGGGAGCGCAGCGCCGGGACGAGCAGCGGCTCGGCGCCGGGACCGGCGACGACACCGGGCAGATCGGCGAGGACGGCGCGCAGCCGCGCCTCGTTCAGGGTGTCGAGGCCGGCCAGGAGGCAGGTCAGCGGGAAGTCGAGCAGGTCGCCGCAGACGGCCAGCGCCCGCACCACCGCCACCACCTCGTCGGTCTGCCCGCGCAGAGCCCGCATCAGGTGGTCGCCGGTCACGGTGGCAGCGAGGGCCGCGAGTTCGGGCACGCGGGCGGCGGAGGGGCGGTGACCGTCCCCGGCGAACCGCCGCAGGATGTCGTCCAGGACCTTGGGGTGCCCGCCGGACATCCGGCCCGCCGCCGTGACGAACCCCTCCTCCCCCGGCGCGCCGCAGGCCCGCACCACGGCGGCCGCGACGTCGGTCTCGTCCAGCGGCCCGAGGGCGAGACGGTGGACGGCGGCCACGCCGGCCGCCCCGGCCAACACGTCGTACCAGTCGGGCGCGGGCACGCCGAGGCGGCTGCCGCCGCACAGCAGCACGATCGGAACGCCGGCCCAGCGACGGGACAGCGCGCCCAGCCAGTGCAGGGAGCGCGCGTCGAGCCACTGGGCGTCCTCCAGCGCGAGGACGGTCGGCCTGGTCCGGGCGGCGCGCAGCAGATCGGCGAGGCCTGACAGGGGGGTGGTGTCCGGACCGTCGACGGGCCCGTCAAGGGAACGGTCGAGCGGCCCGTCGAGGGAGGCGAGCCACTGGGCGACGGCCCCGAGGGCCAGCCCGGACTCGGCGTGGGCTGCCCGGGCCCGCAGGACCCGCAGCCCGGCCCGCTCCGCGCGGGTCGCGCCCCACCGGACCAGCGCGTTCTGCCCGTAGCCGGGCGCGCCGGTGGCGGCCACGACGACCGGACGGGCGCCGGTGGCGACGGCGCGGTCGAGAACAGCGGCGAGGGCGGCACGCTCGCGCTGCCGCGCGCGCGGCGGGGTCGCGGCGACGGGGAGGTCGGGTGCGGGCTGCCCGCCGGGCACCGGGAGCCCGGCCCCAGGTCGTGTCGACGCGGCGTCAGGTCGGGAGTCCACGGCGGCATCGGGCGCCGGTCCCGGGCCGTGCGTCGTGTCGCCGTCCGCCGGGGGCGTGCCGGCGGCGGGCCTCTCCCCCGGGCGGTCCGTGGTGCCCGGGGCGCGGTGGGCCGACGGCTCGGCCTCGGACGGGGCCGAGGCGGGCGGCAGCCCGGGCCCGGCCGGTGCCCCGGGCGCGGTCTGTCGGCCGTTTGACGGGGTCGCCGTGGGGTGGGGGGCTTCGCCCCACGGGCTCACAGGAACGTCGTTCATCCAGCTCACCCGGGTCTCGGGCTCCCTTGCCGTGTGAGGTGCGCCGAAGCGGCGCGGTGTGGTGGTGGTGGTCGTCAGGTGGTCGGCCCGCCCGCCGGGGGCGGTTCTTCGGCGGCCGGGAGGGCGCCGTGGCGGGTGCCGTCCAGGGCGAGTGCGAGTCCGTCCCGGCGGGTGACGCCGAGTTTGCGGTAGACGCTGGTCAGGTGGGACTCGACGGTGCGCACGGTGACGAAGAGCGTGCGCGCGATCTGCCGGTTGCTCGCGCCGTCGACGGCGAGGCCGGCGACCCTGAGTTCGGCGCCGGTGAGCAGGCCGGCGGCGGAGGTGGCGACCTCGGGCATCCGGCCGCCGGCCGTGATCAGCAGGCGGCGCGCGGCCCTGGCGAGGGCGAGGGCGCCGCAGCCGCCGGCCAGGGCGGTGGCGGCGCGCAGGTGTTCGCGGGCACCGGCCGGGTCGCCGGCGAGGAGGAGGGCGCGGCCGAGGCCGTATTCGGCGCGGGCGTGTTCGGCCCGGGCGGGTGAGGCGGCGAGCAGGTGGACGGCCTCGGCGAGGCGGTCGAGGCCGGCCCGGCCGGGGGTGAGCGCGCCGTCGGCGAGGGCGGCGAGGCCGAGGGCGCGGGCGGTGCCCCAGCGGGCGGCGAGTTCGGCGCCGTGTTCGGCGAGGGCGCGGCCCTCGGTGGGGCGGCGGACGGCGGCGAGGACGAGACAGGAGTCGGCCCACCAGGGGGCGAAGACGGGATTGGTGACGCCCGCGTCGTGCTGGACGCGGCCGCAGGTGCGCAGCAGGTGGAGGGCGGCGTCGGCGTCGCCGTGGGCCCAGCGGGCGCGGCCGCGGGCGAGCAGGTGGAGCTGTTCCTCCAGCCCGGTGCCGACCGCTTCGGCGCGGTCGCCGTCGGCGAGCAGCGTCTCTGCCCGGTGGGCTTCGCCCCGGTCGACGAGGACGGCGGCGAGGACCGCCCGGGGGGCCGTCAGGCAGGCGTCGGAGCCGGCGGCGCCGAAGTCGTCGATCGCGGCGCGGACGGTCGCCTCGGCTTCGGCGATGGCGCCGACGCGGTGCAGGACGAGGGCACGGCCGGTGCGGGCGAGGGTGCGGGACCACGGGCCCGCGCCGCGCACGGCGCGGTCGAGGGCGGCGGTCGCGGCGTCCGTCTCGTCGGCGAGGGCGAGGGCGGCCGCGGCGGTGATCAGCGGCCAGCCGGGGCAGGAGGGGCCGGCGGCGCCGACGGCTCGGCGGGCGGCCGCGACGGCCAGTTCGCGCGAGTGCCCGGCGAGGGCGGAGCGCAGGGCGGCGAGCGCCTGTTCCTGGACGCCCGCGACGTCGTCGCGGGCCACGGTGAACGCGGTGGCGCGGGGCACGGGGACGGTGGCGACGGCCGATGCCCGGGCGCGGCCGGTGACGAGCAGGGCGGTGCGGACCTGCCAGCGCAGGCGGGGGCCCCAGTCGCCGTCCGGTCCGTCCAGGGCGCGTTCGAGGGCCTCGGCGAGTTCGGCACGGTGGGCCGGTGCGAGCGGCACGGCCAGGCAGGCCATGGCGCACTCGACGGCGATCCGGGCCCGGTCGGCGGGGTCGGCGGCGAGGGCGAGGGCGGAGCGGAACATCGGGACGGCGGCGAGCGGGTCGGTCTGGGCGAGGGCGACGGCCAGGCGCAGGCGCAGGCGGTCGTCCTCGGGGGTGGTGTCGAGGGCGCGGTGGAGGTAGCCGGCGGCGAGGGCGAAGGCGCCGCGCTGCTCGGCGGCGGTGGCGGCGTCGCACAGGACGGCGGCCATCCACGGCTGCGGGATGCCGGGGACCTCCATCAGGTGCCGGGCGACCTGTTCGGCCGGGCGGCCCGCGTCGCTCAGTAACAGGGCCGCCCTGGCGTGCAGTTCAGCGACCCGGCGGCCGTCGCCGGGGATGAGGAGGGTGGTGCGCACGGCCGGGTGGACGTCGCCGTCGGCGCTCAGCGCGCCGCACTCCCGCAGCAGTGCGGCGGTCTCGTCGGCGCGGGGGCCGGGCACGCCGGCGAGGGCGGCGACGAGGTCGGTGCGGGCGGTGCCGAGCACCGCAATGGCGGCAGCGGCGGCCCGGACGGTCGCGGGTGCGGCGTCGAGCAGGACGCGCACCACGCAGGCGAGCATGCGGCCGCCGAGTTCGGCGACCCGGTCGGCGCCGTCGCCGTCCGGTCCGTGGCCCTGCGCGCGCAGTTCGTCGAGGACCTGGAGCGTGGTGCGCGGGTTGCCGCCGCACACCTCGACGAGGCGGTCGACGAAGGCGGGTTCGGCCGGGGCGGGCGACCAGTGCCGGACGAGTCCGGCGACGGCGGTGCGGTCCAGCGGGGCGAGCCGCAGCGGGCTGACGGACGGGTCCGCGGTGAGGTCCAGCCAGGCGGCGGGGGCGGCCGGGCGGGTGCCGTCGCGGCGGGCGAGAGCGACGAGCAGCGGGAGTCCGGCCGAGCGCCGGAGCAGGAAGTCCAGCCAGCGCAGAGTGTGTTCGTCGCAGGCCTCGGCGTCGTCGAGGGCGAGGACGAGCGGACGGTCCGTCATCAGGCGGACCGCGGCGCGGTAGAGGGCGTGGAAGGCCGGGAAGGCGTCCACGGGGTTGAAGGAGCGTGCGTCCTGCGGCCCGGGCAGGAGCGCGGCCAGTGCCGCGGCATGCGGGGCGAAGAGGGCGCGCAGGCCCGAGTAGCCCGTGCCGTCCGGCCGTTGGCCGTGCAGGACCAGGGCGCCGTGTCGCGCGGATTCGGCCCGGAGCTCCGTGAGCAGACGTGTTTTCCCGATTCCGGCCGGGCCGGTCAGGACGACGCATCCGGCGTTCCCGCGGCGGCCGGCCCCGGCGTGTCCAAAAAGCGATGCCAGTTCACCTGCGCGACCGAAAATCGCCCCCGGGCCGGGAATTCCCCCTATGGGCAGCACGAAACCTTCACCCCCCAAGCGCGGATGATTCCGCTATTCCGACACCACGCCTGGACCGCACGGCAATTGCGGTGGACAGGCGCCACAGTACCCGAGTGCATCCGATCAAGAATGTATGGGACGCGTCAAGAACAGAGCGGGTACCCGAACGGGTTCCAGCCGCTCCGGGACCGTCCGCCGTCCCGGCCGGTGGCCACCCGCCCCGCCGCGGGCCGCGACCGGAACACCCAAGGAATGTTGAACCTCCCGTTGGATTCTCTTTACCGCCCGGCCGCGTTCCAAACCCTCGCACACCCGGACGAGCGGGCCGGGACCGCGGCCGGGCGGGCGCAGGACTAAGGAATTCCCGGCGCCGGGCGTGAGACCAAGGTGGGGTACACCCCCAGCCACCCCGCCCCGAGGGAGTCCGATGAGCGAGCGCAGCGAGCGATCAATGAAGAGGTGCGCGTTGCGCGAAGCGACCGCCGAGCGCAGCGAGGTGGGCGCATGAGCGAGCGAGGTGGGCGCATGAGCGTCCCGCAGCGTCCGATCCTGTTCGTCAGCCTTCCGGAGAGCGGGCTGCTCAACCCCCTGCTGGTGCTGGCCGGCGAGCTGGCCCGCCGCGGCGTGCCGGACCTCTGGTTCGCCACCGACGAACCCCGGCGCGCCGACGTGCTGGCCCTGGCCGACGAGTCGGCGGTGGAGTTCGCCTCGCTCGGCGAGGTCTTCTCCGAGCTGTCCGCGGTCAGCTGGACCGACGAGGTCTACCGCGAGGTGACCCAGCCGGACCGCTTCCGGGCGCACCGGGCGGTCATCCACCAGTCGTACCGGCCCGATCTGCAGGCCGAGAAATACCGCCGGCTCGCGGCGGTGGTGGACAAGTGCAATCCGGCCCTGATGGTCATCGACTGCGTCAGCTCCTTCGCCGTCGACCTCGCCCTGACCCGGGGCATACCGTTCGTGCTCAGCGTGCCCTTCCTGCCGAGCAATGTGCTCACCTCGCACAGCCCATTCGGCAGCTCGTACACGCCCAAGGATTTCCCCGTGCCGCATTCCGGTCTGCCGTACCCGATGCGTCTCGGCCAGCGTCTGGCCAACCGGCTGTTCAAGCTGCGCACGCTCGCGCTCTTCTTCAACCCGGCCATGGGGAAGGTGCTTTCCGAGGACGCCCGGCTGCGCAAGGAACTCGGCCTGCCCAAGCCCAGCCCGATGACCCGGATCGACCGGGCCGAAATGGTGCTGTGCAATTCCGTGCGGGAGCTCGACTACCCGTTCGACATCCCCGCGAAGGTCAAGCTCGTCGGGGCGATGGTGCCGCCGCTGCCGGAGTCCTCGCGGGCCGCGGACGACACCGGCGTCATGGACTGGCTGGACGCGCAGTCCTCGGTGGTCTACATGGGCTTCGGCACGATCACCCGGCTGACCCGGCCCCAGGTGGCCGCCCTCGTCGAGGTGGCCCGGCGACTGGACGGGCGCCACCAGGTGCTGTGGCGGCTGCCCGCCGAGCAGCAGCACCTCCTGCCGGCGAAGGACCAACTGCCGGACAACCTGCGGATCGAGAGCTGGCTGCCCTCCCAGCTGGACGTGCTGGCCCACCCCAAGGTCGGGGTGTTCTTCACCCACGGCGGCGGCAACGGCTTCCACGAGGGCGTGTACTTCGGCAAGCCGCTGGTGGTCCGCCCGCTGTGGGTGGACTGCTACGACCAGGCCGTACGCGGACGGGACTTCGGGATCAGCCTGACCCTGGACCGGCCGCAGGACATCGACCCGGCCGACGTCGTCGACAAGCTCACCCGCGTGCTCGGCGACAGTTCCTTCCGCGAGCGCGCCGAGCGCATCGGCGCCCTGCAGCGCGCCGCCGGCGGCCGCACCGCCGCGGCCGACCTCCTGCTCGGCCTGCCAGCCATCGCCTGACCCTCCCCGGGCCGCGCCGGCCCGGCGCACCGCCCACCAGCGCACCCCGACCGACCACCGAGCGAGGACCCCTCATGCCCTTCACCATCCCCGTGTCCCGGCCCAGTCTGGACGGGCGCGAGCTGGAGTACGTCACGAGCACGATCGGCGACGGCTGGATCTCCTCCCAGGGCCCGTACGTGCGGCGCTTCGAGCGGGCCTTCGCCGACTACAACGGCTCCGCCCACGGCGTGGCCTGCTCCTCCGGGACGGCGGCGCTCACGCTGGCGCTGCGCGCCCTCGGCGTGGGCCCCGGTGACGAGGTGATCGTGCCCGAGTTCACCATGATCGCCACCGCCTGGGCGGTCACGTACACCGGTGCGACCCCGGTGTTCGTCGACTGCGCGGACGACCTGAACATCGACGTCGCGCGGATCGAGGAGAAGATCACCCCGCGGACGAAGGTGATCATGCCGGTGCACGTCTACGGCCGGCGCTGCGACATGGCCGCCATCACGGACATCGCACACCAGTACAACCTGCGCGTCGTCGAGGACTCCGCCGAGGCGCACGGCATCCGCCCGACCGGCGACATCGCGTGCTTCTCGCTGTTCGCCAACAAGATCATCACGGCCGGCGAGGGCGGCATCTGCCTCACCGACGACCCCCGCCTGGCCGCCCAGCTGGAGCACCTGCGCGCCATGGCCTTCACCACCGACCACAGCTTCGTTCACAAGAAGCTCGCCTACAACTTCCGCATGACGGCCATGCAGGCCGCCGTCGCCCTCGCCCAGACCGAGCGCCTCGACACCATCCTCGCCACCCGGCGGGAGATCGAGCAGCGCTACGACCAGGGCCTCAAGGACGTCCCCGGGATCACCCTCATGCCGCCCCGGGACGTGCTGTGGATGTACGACGTGCGGGCCGAACGCCGCGCCGAGCTGCGCGAGTTCCTCGCCGCCGAGGGGATCGAGACCCGGCTGTTCTTCCAGCCGATGAGCCGTCAGCCCGGCTACCTCGACCCGGCCTGGCCCGGCCTCAACGCGGCCCGCTTCGCCGCCGACGGCCTCTACCTGCCCACCTACACCGACCTGACCCCCGCCGACCAGGACCGCGTCCTCGACGCGGTCCGCGCGTTCTACGGCGCGTCCTGAACCGGCCCGCCGGAGGAGACCCTTCACCATGACGCCCGACACCGTGCCGCCCGAGAACCAGACGAGCGCCGAACCGCGGGTGGTCGACTTCCCGCTGCGCGTGCCCGGCGAGTCCTTCCCGCCGCCGCGCTACCAGGACTACCGGGAGCAGCGGGGCCTGGTGCTGTCCTACCTGCCGAACGGCCGCAAGGTCTGGCTGGTGACCCGGCACGAGGACGTGCGCTCCGTCCTCACCAACCGGAAGATCAGCTCCAACCCGGACCACCCGGGCTTCCCGAACGTCAGTGAGACCATGGGCGTGCCGCGCCAGGAGCAGATCCCCGGCTGGTTCGTCGGCCTCGACTCGCCCGAGCACGACCGCTTCCGCAAGGCGCTCATCCCGGAGTTCACCGTCCGGCGGGTGCGGGAGCTGCGGCCCGCGGTCGAGCAGACCGTCGACCGGTGCATCGACGCGATGCTCGCGGCGGGCGACGAGGCCGACCTGGTGGCCGACTTCGCGCTGCCCGTCCCGTCCCTCGTCATCTCCTCGCTGCTCGGTGTGCCGCCGGTGGACCGGGACTTCTTCGAGTCCCGCACCCGCACGCTGGTCGCGATCCAGGCCTCCACCGACCAGCAGCGCGACACCGCCTCGCGCGAACTGCTGCGCTACATCAACCGGTTGGTGGCGATCAAGCAGAAGTGGCCCGGCGACGACCTGATCAGCCGGCTGCTGGCGACCGGCGCGATCGAGCCCCACGAGATGTCCGGGGTGCTGATGCTGCTGCTCATCGCCGGGCACGAGACGACGGCCAACAACATCGCGCTCGGCGTGGTGACCCTGCTCCAGCACCCCGAGTGGATCGGCGACGACCGGGTGGTGGAGGAGACGCTGCGTTTCCACTCGGTGGCCGACCTGGTCTCGCTGCGGGTCGCGGTGGAGGACGTCGAGATCTCCGGGCAGCTGGTGCGCGCGGGCGAGGGCATCGTGCCGCTGGTGGCCGCCGCCAACCACGACGAGCAGGCCTTCTCCTGCCCGTACGCGTTCGACCCGGCCCGCACCGAGCGCCACCACGTGGCCTTCGGCTACGGCGTGCACCAGTGCCTGGGCCAGAACCTGGTCCGGATCGAGATGGAGATCGCCTACCGCAGGCTCTTCGAGCGCATCCCGGGCCTGCGCCTCGCGGTGCCCGCCGAGGAGCTGCCGCTCAAGTACGACGGCGTGCTGTGCGGCCTGCACGCGCTGCCGGTCCGCTGGTAGCCGGTCCGCGGGCCACCGGTCCACCGGCAGTGCCCGCCCACGACACCGCCCCGCACGCCCCACAGGAGAACCGTTCATGCGCATCACCGTCGACACCGACCGCTGCGTCGGCGCGGGCCAGTGCGTGCTCAACGCGCCCGCCGTCTTCGACCAGGACGCCGACGGCGTGGTCGAACTCCACGACCCCGACGTGGCCGTCGAGGACCGCGACGCGGTCGACACCGCCGCCACGCTCTGCCCGTCCGGTGCCATCACCGTCCACCGGGACTGATTCCCGCCCCCGAGAGAGGACCGACTTCATGACCAGTCCCGGCACGTCGAGCACGCTGTGGCTGCGCCGCTTCCACCCCGGCGAGGGCCGCGCCGTACGCCTGGTGTGCTTCCCGCACGCCGGCGGGTCCGCGAGCTTCTTCCACCCCGTCTCCACGGCCCTCGCCGCCGAGGCCGAGGTGATCGCCCTGCAGTACCCCGGCCGGCAGGACCGCCGCCTGGAGCCCTGCATCGAGGACATCGCGACCCTCGCCGACCGGATCACCGAGGAACTGCTCACACTGGACGACCGCCCCACCGTCTACTTCGGCCACAGCATGGGCGCCGTCCTCGCGTTCGAGACCGCGTGGCGGCTGGAGCAGAAGGGCACCCACGCGCCCGGGGCGGTCATCGCCTCCGGCCGCCGCGCGCCCTCCACCACCCGCGCCGAGACCGTGCACCGGCGGGACGACGACGGCGTCATCGCCGAGCTCAAGCTGCTCAACGGCACCAACGCCCAACTCCTCGGCGACGAGGAGATCCTGCGCATGGCGATGCCCGCGATCCGCGCCGACTACCGCGCCATCGAACGCTACACCTGCGGGCCCGAGCGCGTCCTCGGCTGCCCGATCACCGCGCTCACCGGCGACGCCGACCCGCGCACCACCATCGCCGAGGCCCGCGCCTGGCAGGCCCACACCGCCGGCGACTTCCGGCTCCAGGTCCTGCCCGGCGGCCACTTCTTCCTCGCCGACCAGCAGGCGGCGGTGCTCCGGGACATCTCCACCGAACTCGCCGCGCTCCGCTGACGACCGCAGGCCCGGACAAGGACCCCTGATGCGCACACTCCTGGTCGACAACTACGACTCCTTCACCTACAACCTCTTCCACTACCTCGCCGAGGCCAACGGCCGCGAGCCGGAGGTCATCAGCAACGACGACCCGTCCTTCCGGCCCGAGCTGCTCGACGCGTTCGACAACGTCGTGCTCTCCCCCGGCCCCGGCACCCCGCACAACCCCGCCGACTTCGGCCACTGCGCCGGAATAGCCCGCGAGGGCCGGCTGCCCGTCCTCGGCGTGTGCCTGGGCCACCAGGGCCTCGCCCTCGCCCACGGCGCCACCGTGGGCCGCGCGCCCGCCCCCCGGCACGGGCGCACCTCGGCCGTGCGGCACACCGGCACCGGGCTCTTCCACCACCTGCCGAACCCGCTGGAGGTCGTCCGCTACCACTCGCTGGCGGTCACGTCCCTGGCCCCCGCCCTCGAACCGATCGCGTGGGCCACCGACGACGGTGTGGTGATGGCCCTGCGCCACCGCGAACTCCCCATGTGGGGCGTGCAGTTCCACCCCGAGTCGATCGGCACCGAGGCGGGCAAGCGGCTGCTGTCCAACTTCCGGGACCTCACCGAACAGCACGGGCGCCGGCGCCGCACCACCCCGCCACGCCCCGGCACCGCCCCCGAGGCGGCGCCGCGGGCCGCCACGCGTCAACTCGCGGTGCTGACCCGGCAGGTCGAGACCGGGTGGGACGCCGAGACCGTCTTCGACCGCGTCTTCCGCGGTGGCAGCCACCCGTTCTGGCTCGACAGCAGCCTGCCGGGCGGCCGGCTCGGGCACGTCTCCGCGATGGGCAACGCCGCCGGGCCGCTCGCCCGCGTCGCCACCGCCGACGTGCAGCGCGGCACCGTGACGGTGACCACCGGCGACACCACGCAGGTGCTGGAGCGCGAGTTCCTCGGCTGGCTCGACGACGACCTCCGCTCGCTGGACGTCGACGTGCCCGAGCTGCCGTTCGACTTCGCGCTCGGCTGGGTCGGCTGCCTCGGCTACGAGCTCAAGGCCGAGTGCGGGGGCGACCGCGCCCACCGCTCGCCCGACCCGGACGCCGTCATGGTCTTCGCCGACCGCGCCGTCGTCGTCGACCACCACACCGGCGCCGCCCACCTCCTCGCCCTCGCCGAGGACGGCCGGGACGCCTCCGCCCTGGCCTGGCTGGACGACACCGCCGCCCTGCTCACCGGGCCCGCCCCGCACACCGACCCGCCCTCCCACACCCCGCCCGGCGAGGACGCCCGGCTGCGGCTGCGCCACCCCCGAAAGGCCTACCTCAAGCTCATCGACGCCTGCCAGGACGAGATAGCGGCCGGCGAGACCTACGAGGTCTGCCTCACCAACATGATCGACGCCCCGACCGACCTCGACCCCTGGCAGGCCTACCGCGCCCTGCGCCGGATCAGCCCGGCCCCGTTCGCCGCCTTCCTCGCCTTCGGCGACCTCGCCGTGCTCAGCTCCTCCCCCGAGCGCTTCCTGCGGATCGGCCCGGACGGCCTCATGGAGTCCAAGCCCATCAAGGGCACCCGGCCGCGCGGCGCCACCCGCGAGGAGGACGCCCTGCTCGTCGCCGACCTCGCCACCAGCGAGAAGGACCGCGCCGAGAACCTCATGGTCGTCGACCTCGTCCGGCACGACCTCGGGCGCTGCGCCCGGACCGGGTCCGTCGTCGCCGACCCGCTGTTCAACGTCGAGACGTACGCCACCGTGCACCAGCTCGTCAGCACCGTGCGGGCGCGGCTGCGCCCCGAGTGCAGCGCGGTCGACGGCGTGCGGTCGGCGTTCCCCGGCGGCTCGATGACGGGCACGCCCAAGCTGCGCACGATGCAGATCATCGACCGGCTGGAGAACGGGCCGCGCGGCATCTACTCGGGCGCGATCGGCTACTTCTCGCTCAGCGGCGCCGCCGACCTGAGCATCGTGATCCGCACCGCCGTGCTCAGCGGCGGGCGGCTGCGCTACGGGGTCGGCGGGGCGATCATCGCGCTGTCCGACGCCGAGGGCGAGTTCGACGAGACGGTGGTCAAGGCCCGCCCGCTGCTCGCCCTGCTCGACACCGCGCTCCCCCCGCAGAACCCGCCGGCCACCCGCCGACGCCGCACGTCCAGGGCTTTCCCCGCCGTCTCCGGCTGAGGCCGGCCGCCGCAGCCGCCCAGCAACCCCCTCGGGAGTGAAGGTGTCCGTCCACAGCGATGACTACGCGATCGATCCGGCCTCCGGCTCCCCCGGTGCGCTGGGCGGCCACACCCTGCCCGGGGTGTTCGCGGCGGCGGTGCGCCGGGCGCCGCAGGCCGTCGCCCTGGTCGACGGCGAGCGGGAGCTGACCTGGCGCCAGTGGGCGGACGAGGCGGCCGCGCTGGCCCGGGCGCTCCAGGAGCTGGGCGTCGCGCCGGGCGACGTCGTCGCCGTCCAGCTGCCCAACTGCCCGGAGTACCAGACCGCGCACATCGCCGTCGCCACCGTCGGCGCCGTCCTGCTGCCGGTCCACGCCGGGCACGGCGCCGCCGACGTGCGGGCGCTGCTGGCCCGGGTGGACCCGGTGGCGGTGCTCCTCCCGTCCGAGGCGGCGGCCACCGCGCCCGAGCTCCTGGCGGCCGTGCCGTCGCTGCGCGCGGTGCTGGTCTCCGGGGATTCGGACGGGCTGCCGGCCGCGCCTCGCGTCCACGCGCTGGACCGGCTGGTGGCCGAGTGGGCGGGCCGCGCACCGCACCCCGTCGAGGTGCGGCCCGAGGACCCGCTGGTCCTCATCCCGTCCTCCGGCACCACCTCGGCCCGGCCCAAGATCTGCCTGCACAGCCACGACGGGCTGCTCTCCAACACGGCGTCCGTCGCCGAGGAGGGCGGCCCGGCCTTCGCCGACGCGATCCTGACGGCCTGCCCGCTCACCCACCTCTTCGGGCTGCAGTCGCTGCACACCGCGCTGTTCCGGGCCTGCCGGCAGGTGCTGCTGCGCGGCTGGGACCCGGAGCGCTTCCTCGCCCTCGCCCGGGCGGCCGCGCCGAGCGCCGTCTTCGCCGTCCCGGCGCAACTGCACGACGTCGTCGCCACGTTGGCCCGCAGCGGGCAGCCGGCCGGCTTCCGGCCGCACGAGGTGCGCACCGCCGGTGCGGCGATCCCCGCCGCACTGGCGGCGGACGTCCGGAGGGCGCTGGGCGGCGAGCTCGTGGTCGTCTGGGGCATGTCCGAACTGGGCACCGGCACCCGGACCTCCGTCTCCGACCCGGTCGGCGCCGCCGTGCGCAGCGTCGGCCGGCCGACCAGCGGGGCGCGCGTGCGGATCGTCGGCGAGGACGGGCGCGAGCTGCCCCCGGGCGAGCCGGGCGACCTCCAGTACCGCAGCCCGAGCATGTTCCGCGGCTACTACCGGGAGCCCGAGCTGACCCGCGCGGCGATCACACCGGACGGCTGGCTGCGCACGGGCGACCGGGCGAGCCGCGGGGAGGACGGGCTGCTGCGCTTCCACGGGCGCTCGGCGGAGCTGATCAACGTGGGCGGGCGGAAGTTCGACGCGACCGAGGTCCAGGAGCTGCTGGCGGCGATGCCGGGCATCGGCCCGCTCGCGGTGGTCGGGCGGGCGGACGAGCGCCTCGGCGAGATCCCGTGCCTGGTGCTCACCCGCGCGGCGGACCCGGCGATCGGCCTGCGGGCCGTGACCGACTTCCTGCGGGAGCGCGAGGCCGCCGACTACAAGATGCCGCTGGAGCTGGTGACCGTCGACGCCCTCCCCCGCACCCCGGCCGGGAAGCTGCACCGGCGGTCCCTGGAGGAGCTGGTGGCGCAGGAGTCCGCCGTCGCTTGTCAGGGCTCCGCTCTGCTCGACTACGGCGACGTGCTGGACCTCGTGCGCTCGTGCGCGGCCGAGGTCATGGGCCGTGGCCCGGACGACGAGCCGATCGGCGCCGACACCGCGTTCCGCGCGTACGGACTGGACTCGGTGCGCACCATCCGGCTGCGCAACCTGGTGGCGGAGGCCACCGGCCGGCCGCTGCCGGTGAGCCTCGGCTTCGACCACCCCACCCCGGCCGCCGTCGCGTCGCTGCTGTCGGGCGCCGCCGAGGACCGGCCGGACGAGGGCCCGTACGAGGCCTCCGACGAGCCGGTCGCGATCGTCGGCATGGCCTGCCGGCTGCCCGGCGGCGTCTCCTCCCCCGACGACCTGTGGGCGCTCGTCGCCGACGGCACCCACACCGACTCCGCGTTCCCCGCCGACCGCGGCTGGGACCTCGACGGCCTGTTCCACGACGACCCCGAGCACCCCGGCACCACCTACGTCCGCCGGGGCGGGTTCCTCCACGGCGCCGCACGGTTCGACGCCGCCTTCTTCGGCTTCTCCCCGCGCGAGGCTCTGGCCGCCGACCCGCAGCAGCGGCTGCTGCTGGAGACGGCCTGGGAGGCGCTGGAGCACGCCGGCATCGACCCGACCCGGCTGCGCGGCAGCCGCACCGGCGTCTTCACCGGCGCGATGTACCACGACTACGGCACCACCGCCCCGGCCGAGCTGGAGGGACTGCTCGGAATCGGCACGGCCGGCAGCGCGCTGGCCGGGCGGATCTCGTACTGCTTCGGCCTGGAGGGCCCGGCGCTCACCGTCGACACCGCGTGCTCCTCGTCGCTCGTCGCCCTCCACCTCGCCTGCCGCTCGCTGCGCTCCGGCGAGTCCTCGCTCGCCCTGGCCGGCGGCGTCGCGGTGATGGCCACCCCGGGGTCGTTCGTCGAGTTCTCCCGGCTGCGCGGCCTCGCCCCCGACGGCCGCTGCAAGGCCTTCTCGGACGACGCCGACGGCGCCGCCTGGGCGGAGGGCGCGGGCCTGCTCGTCCTGGAGCGGCTGAGCGACGCGCGGCGCAACGGGCACCCGGTGCTCGCCCTCGTGCGCGGCTCGGCGGTCAACCAGGACGGCGCCTCGAACGGCATCACCGCGCCCAACGGCCCCGCGCAGCAGCGGGTGATCCGGCGCGCGCTCGCCGACGCGGGGCTCGCCCCCGGCGACGTCGACGCCGTCGAGGCGCACGGCACCGGGACCTCGCTCGGCGACCCGATCGAGGCGCAGGCGCTGCTCGCCGTCCACGGCGGCGCGCGTCCGGCGGACCGGCCACTGTGGCTGGGGTCCGTCAAGTCGAACCTCGGGCACGCCCAGGCGGCGGCCGGGGTGGCCGGGGTGATCAAGACGGTGCAGGCGCTGCGGCACGGCCTCCTGCCGAGGACCCTGCACGTCACCGAGCCGACCACCCGGGTGGACTGGTCCTCCGGCGCGGTCCGGCTGCTGACCGAGGCACAGCCGTGGCCCCGGGAGGACGGGCGGGCGCGGCGGGCCGGCGTGTCGTCGTTCGGGATCAGCGGCACCAACGCGCACGTCGTGCTGGAGGAGGCGCCCCCGTCGGCTTCCGTCGACAGCTCCGAGAGCGGGCTGGTGCCGCTGGTGCTCTCCGCCCGCAGCGAGCCCGCTCTGCGGGCCCAGGCCGGGCGGCTGGCCGAGCACGTCGCCACCCGGTCTTCCTACGCCCTGCCCGATCTCGCCCACGCGCTGGCCACCACCCGGGCCGTCCACGGCCACCGGGCGCTGCTGGTCGGCGCCGAGCGGGCCGAACTCATCGACGCGCTACGGCAGTTCGCCACCGGGGAGCCCTCGCCGGTCGTTCCGGCGGCGGGCCTGCGCGACAGCGGCGGGCGGCTCGCCTTCGTGTTCGCCGGGCAGGGCAGCCAGCGGCCCGGGATGGGGCGCGAACTCGCCACCGCGTTCCCTGAGTTCGCGGCGGCCTTGGATGAGGTGTGTTCCGTTCTGGACCCGCTGCTGGAACGGCCGCTGCGCTCCATCCTGTGGGACGACGATCCCGAACCGCTCCTCGACCGGACGGAGTTCGCGCAGCCTGCGTTGTTCGCCCACGAGGTGGCCCTCCACCGCCTGTTGGAGTCCTGGGGCGTGCGGCCCGACCTGCTGGCCGGGCACTCGGTCGGCGAGATCGCCGCCGCGCACGTGGCCGGGGTGCTGTCGCTGACGGACGCGTGCACGCTGGTCACCGCCCGGGGACGGCTCATGCAGTCCCTCCCGGCCGGGGGCGCGATGCTCGCCGTCCGGGCAGCGGAGGACGAAGTCCGGCCTTTGCTGGGCGAGTTCGTCTCGCTCGCGGCGGTGAACGGGCCTTCGTCCGTCGTCGTTTCGGGCACCGAGGACGCGGTCGCGGCGATCGAGGCGCACTTCGCGGACCGGCCGACGACGCGGCTGCGCGTGTCGCACGCGTTCCACTCGCCGCTGCTGGAGCCGATGCTGGAGGAGTTCCGCGGCGTCCTCGAAGGCCTGTCGTACGCCGCGCCCGCCGTACCGCTGGTCTCCGGCGTCACCGGCCGCCCGCTGACCGCCGGCGAGGCCCGCGACCCCGGCCACTGGGTGCGCCAGGCCCGGGAACCGGTCCGGTTCCGGGACGCCGTCGAGCGGCTGCGCGGGGAGCGCGTCGACGCCTACCTCGAACTCGGGCCCGCCGCCGCGCTCGCACCCATGCTCGGCGAGTGCCTGGCCGCCGGGGAGGCCGGACCGCCGCCCGCCGTCATCGCGACCGGCTCGGCGGACCAGGCGGACGAGACGCCGGCGCTGCTCGCCGCCGCCGGGCGCCTCCACCTGCACGGCGTACCGGTGGACTGGGACGCCGTCCTGCCCGGCGCCCGGCCCGTGCCGCTCCCGACGTACCCGTTCCAACGACAGATGTACTGGCTCGCGCCGGCCGCTTCGACGCCCGTGGTCGTGCCGGTCCTCGACGGACCGTCGGCCCGCAGCGCCGAGCGGTTCGCCGCGGCCAGCCCCGAGGAGCGCGACGCCCTCCTCCTCGGGCTCGTCCTCGCCGAGACCGCCGCCGTACTCGGGCGCGGCGCCGACGACCTCGACGCCGCCCACGCGTTCTCCGACCTCGGCGTCAACTCCGTCAACGCGATCGAACTGCGCGAACGCATCGCCGCCGCCACCGGCACTGCCCTCCCCGCGACCCTCGTCTTCGACCACCCGTCCCCGGCCGCCGTCGTCCGCGCCCTCGGCACCCACCTCGACCGGGCGACCGGGCCGGAGCCCACCGCCGCCGACCTGGTCGACCGGCTCGCCGCACTGCTCGCCACCGGCACCGCCCTCGACCCGGCCACCGCCACCCGGCTGCGCGACCTCGCCCGGCGCTGCGCCGCACCCGCCGGCCCGGCCCGCCCGGGCCCCGGGCCCGACCTCGACACGGCCACCGACGAGGAGCTGTTCCGCCTGATGGACGCCGTCGACTGACCCCGGCCGCCCCCTTCGACGCTCGCCGAACCCCGCGACGCTCGCCGAATCCCCGTACGGAGACCCGACCATGCCCGCCCGCACCGCCCCGCCCCCGCCCGCCGCGGCCGACGACCTCGTGATCGAGGCGGTCGACGTCGGCATGACCTTCGGCACCGTCCGCGCGCTCGACTCGGTCAGCCTCGCCGTCCCCCGGGGCAGCGTGCTCGCCCTGCTCGGCCACAACGGCGCCGGCAAGACCACCCTCGTCGGCGTCCTCACCACCGCCCTCGCGCCCACCGACGGCCGGGCCAGCGTCGCCGGCTTCGACGTCCGGCGCCGCCCCGCCGAGGTCCGCCGCCGGATCGGCCTCACCGGCCAGTACGCCACCGTCGACGGGCGGCTCAGCGGGAGCGACAACCTCCTCCTGCTCGCCGGGCTGCTCGGCGCCGGCCGCCGCGCCGCCCGGACCCGCGCCGACGAGCTCCTCGACCTGTTCGACCTCGGACACGTGGCCGACCGGCCCGCCAGGACCTACTCCGGCGGCCTGCGCCGCCGCCTCGACCTCGCCGCGAGCCTGGTCGGCCGGCCCGAGGTCGTGTTCCTCGACGAACCCACCACCGGCCTCGACCCGGTCAGCCGGCTCGGGCTCTGGCAGATCGTCGAAGGCCTCGTCGCCGAGGGCACCACCGTCCTGCTCACCACCCAGTACCTCGACGAGGCCGACCGGCTCGCCGACGCCATCACGGTGCTCTCCGGCGGCGCCGTCGTCGCCCACGGCACCCCCGCCGAGCTCAAGGCCCGGGTCGGCCGGCGCACCGTCACCGTCGTCCTCGACGGCGCCGACGACCCCGCCCGGGACGAATCCGCGCGCGCCGCCGACGCGCTGCGCCGCGCCGGGCTCGCCCCCGTCACCGGCCGCGAGGGCGCCGCCCTCGTCGTCCCCATCGAGGCCACCCGCGACATCGCCGCCGTCGTCCGGGCGCTCGACGGGGTCGGGATCGAGGCCGCGGAGCTCACCTTCGGCGAGCCCGGCCTGGACGACGTCTACCTCGCCCTGGCCCACCGCCCCGACCGCCCGGAAGGACCCGCTCGGTGACCACCACGCTCGACACCGGCCGACCGCCCCGCACGCCGACGCCCACCGCGCCCGCCTGGCGAGGCAGTTCACGGCTCACCCAGGTCCGCATCCTCACCGGGCGGTCGCTGCGCGCGCTCGTGACCGACCCCGCGGTGCTGCTCTTCGGCCTGCTCCAGCCCGTCATCACGCTCGTGGTGCTGTCCCAGGTGTTCAGCCGGATGGGGCTCCCGCCGCACTTCCCGCCGGACGTCACGTACCTGGACTTCGTCCTGCCCGCCGTCCTCGTCGACAACGCCGTGCAGTCCGCCGTCCAGTCCGGGGTCGGCCTCGTCGAGGACCTGCAGAACGGCATCGTCGCGCGCCTGCGCTGCCTGCCCGTCGCGCCGAGCTCGCTGCTCGTCGCCCGCAGCCTGACCACACTGGTGCGCGCGGCCGTCCAGGCCGTGATCATCCTGCTGCTCGGCACCCTCGCGCTCGGTTACCACCCCAGGGGCGGGGCCGGCGCCGTCGTGGCCTCCATCGGGCTGACGCTGTTCATGAGCTGGGCGCTCGGCTGGCTGTTCATCGCGGCGGCGGCCTGGCTGCGCCGGGCCGAGCCGATCCAGAACCTCGCGATCATCGCCGTGCTCCCGCTGATGTTCGCCTCCAGCGCCTACGTCCCGACCGCCGACCTGCCCGACTGGCTCGCCGCCGTCGCCCGCGTCAACCCGCTCACGTACGCGATCGACTCCACCCGCGCCCTCGCCCTCGGCCTGCCCGGAACGGGCACCGCCGTGCCCGCACTACTGCTCGGCGCGGCGGTGGCCGGCGTCGGCGCATGGCTCGCGGTGACCGGCTTCCGGCGGCCACTGGCGCCGCGCTGAGCCGCGCCGACGAGACACCGTCCAACACAGCCGTGCGCAGGAAGTCGGCCGATCCGACGTCCTGCGCACCACGCGCTCCGGCCTCCGTCCTCAGCCCTTACCGCCCGCGCACCCGAAGGCAGGGCCGCTCCGTCATGATCGTGACGGGACGGCAGGTCGGCGCGTGCCGGACGACGGACCGGACGCTCACCTCGCCACCGCCGAGGAGTAGAGCGGCCAGCCGTCGTGGTCCGGGCGGCAGGACACGTCCGTGAACCGGCCGGACTCCCGTAGCAGTGCCGGCACCGTCGCGCCGTGCAGGTGGCCGTGCTCGACCACCAGCGTGCCGCCCGGCCTCAGCAGCCCGGCCGCCGCCTCCACCACCTGCCGCACGACCCGCAGGCCGTCGGCGCCGCCGAACACGGCTTGGCGGGGCTGGTAGCGGCCGAACTCGTCCGGCACGTCGGCCGCGTCCGGCATGAACGGCGGGTTCGCGAGCACCAGGTCGGTCCCGGCCGCCAGCCCGGTGAGTGCGCCCGCCCGGTCCGCCGCGCCCTCGTGGACGGTCACCCCGGTGTCCCCGAGGGCGGCGCGGCGGGCCGCGTTGCGGCGGGCGAAGTCCGCGGCGACGGGGTCGAACTCGACCGCGTGCACCCGGGCGTCAGGCCGCACGTGCGCGAGGGCCAGCCCGATCGCGCCCGAGCCGGCGCAGAGGTCGACCACGGTCGGCGT
The DNA here is from genome assembly GCF_053596725.1 of Kitasatospora sp. NPDC001660. Taxonomy (NCBI): domain Bacteria; kingdom Bacillati; phylum Actinomycetota; class Actinomycetes; order Kitasatosporales; family Streptomycetaceae; genus Kitasatospora; species Kitasatospora sp. NPDC001660. The sequence goes on from NZ_JBSFGU010000046.1 coordinate 47,512, forward strand.
CTCCGTCTCCGCGACGGCCGCCAGGCCGGCCGCCAGCACGAGCTCGCTGTGCACCCGCGGCACGAACACGCCCGGCCCGACGAGGAGGTCGAGGCCGCCGAACACGGCCCGCCCGGTGAGGTGCCCGAGCGGTACGCCGTCGGCTCTTCTGCCCACCAGGTCCCGCAGCCGACGTACCGCTCTGGCGTCGAGCGCCCGTTGCGGGTCCAGCCCGGCCACGTCCACACCGAGCACACGCGCGGCCAGCTCCTCCGCCTCCTGCCGTGCAGCCGATTGCGCCGTGCCCTGGAGTATCAGCACCGCCTCGTCGAGCAGGTCCCCGAGCATCGTCGTTCCCATCCGTCGCCTCCCGGCCCGCGGTGCGGCGCCCTCGGCCGCACGCTGCCGCCAACTGTGCGGCCGGGACGACTAGGTGCGCGTCCAAAACTGGTGTCCGGAAGGATGGTTCAACGCTCCGGTGCCCGTGGTCGGCAAGGCGGCGCAGGAGCGGGCGAGCGCCGTCAGCGCCCGGCGGGGACGAAAACCCGCCCGCAGCGTCACCACGAACATCATCACTGTCAGTCGGTCAGGCCCAGTTCGTTGTCCAGGAGGTCGAACATCTCGTCGTCCGAGGCCGACTCGAAGTCGAAGGCCCCGGAGCCCGAGGGGCCGTCGGCGCCAGCGGCGCTCCGGGCGGCGAGCCACTTCGAGCGCAGCACCTCCAGGCGGGCGGCCACCTGCTCGAACAGTTCCTCGTCCGAACCGTCCACCTCGCTCGTCCCGAACGCCTGCTCCAGCCGGTCGAGTTCGGCCAGCAGCGCGGCCGGGCCCGCGGTGGGCTCGGGCTCCAGGCCGAGCCGCTCGAACAGGTGGTCCGCCAGGTCCGCCACCGTCGGGTGGTCGAAGACCAGCGTGGCCGGCAGTCGCAGGCCCACCAGCGCGCCCAGGCGGTTGCGCAGTTCGACCGCCGTCAGCGAGTCCAGCCCGAGGTCCTGGAAGGCCCGCTGCGGGTCGACCCCGGACGCCTCGGTGTGGCCGAGGACCGCGGCCACCTGCCGGCGGACCGCCTCCAGCAGCGCCTCGCGCCGCTCGGTCCCCGGCAGCTCGGACAGCCGCCGCACGAACTCGGCGCCGCCACCCGCCCCGCCGTCCGCGCCGGCGGCCGAACCGCGCCGCACCGGCACGCGCACCAGGCCGCGCAGGAGCGGCGGGATCTCCCCGCGCTGCCGCAGGGCCACCGGGTCCAGTCGCAGCGGCAGGACGGCAGGCTCGGCGCCGGCCGTGGTCGCGTCGAACAGCGCGAGCCCCAGCTCCGGCGTGAGCGGCGGCATCCCGGCGCGGGCCAGGCGCTCGGCCTCGGCTTCGGTGAGGGTGCCGGTCATGCCGCCGGTGCCGGTCCACGGGCCCCACGCCAGCGAGACGGCGGGCAGGCCGAGGGAGCGGCGGTGGCGGGCGAGCGCGTCCAGGAAGGCGTTGGCGGCCGCGTAGTTCGCCTGGCCCGGGTTGCCGAGCGTGCCGGCCGCCGAGGAGAACAGGACGAAGGCGGTGAGGTCGAGGCCCTCGGCGGCCCGGTGGAGGTTCCACGCCGCGTCCGCCTTCGGGCGCAGGACGGCGCCGACCCGCTCGGGCGTGAGCGAGCCGATCGTCCCGTCGTCCAGGACGCCCGCGGTGTGCACCACCGCGCGGACGTCGTGGCGGGCGAACAGCCCGGTGACGGCGGCCCCGTCAGCCACGTCGCAGGCCTCGACGGCCGTCTCGGCGCCGAGCCCGGCCAGTTCGGCGACCAACTCGGCCACGCCGTCGGCGGCGGCGCCGCTGCGGCTGACCAGGACAAGGCTGCGCACGCCGTGCTCGGCCACGAGGTGCCGGGCCACCAGGCGGCCCAGGCCGCCGGTGCCGCCGGTGATCAGCACCGCGCCCTCGGCGGGCCAGCTCGGCGCCTCGGTCGCGGGCTCCTCCCGTACGAGGCGGGCAGCGAACAACTCTCCGTCGCGGATGAGCAGTTGCGGCTCGTCGACAGTGAGGGCCCCGGGCCGGAGCTCCGTCTCGGCGGTGGCGAGGTCGAGCAGGCCGAACCGGCCCGGCTCCTCCGAGGCCGCCGAGCGCACCAGGCCCCAGGCCGCGGCGCCGCCGAGGTCGGCGCCGGACACCGCACCCCGCGTGACGAACACCAGGCGCGAGGCGGCGAACCCGTCGTGCGCGAGCCACGTCCGGACCACGTCCAGGACGGCTGCCAGCCGGGTGTGCACCGACTCGGCGCCGCCGGACGGGAGTTCGGTGAGCACCACCGACGGGACACCGGGTCGCCCGGCCAGCTCGGCCAGCGCCTGCGCGTTCGGCGCGACGGCGACGAACGCCGCCTCCACGTCGGCCGGCACCTGCACCGGCACCCAGTCGAGGCGGAACAGCGCGTCGTGGCCGGCCGGACGGGCGGCGGCGCCGAGCTGTTCGGCGGCGATCGGCCGGACGGTGAGCGAGCCCACCGACGCCACCGGCCGGCCTTCGGCGTCGGCCGCGGCCAGCGCCAGCCCGCCGGACGCCGACGGCGCCAGCCGGACCCGCAGCGCGGAGGCCCCCGAGGCGTGCAACGCGACGTCCTCCCACGCGAACGGCACCCCGGCACCGCCTTCCCCGAGCCCGCCGCCCACGGCGAGCGTGTGGAGGCAGGCGTCGAACAGGGCCGGGTGCAGGCCGTAGGCGCCGCCCTCGACGCCCTCGGGCAGGGAGACGTCCGCGAAGAGTTCCTCCCCGCGGCGCCAGACCGCGCGGAGGCCCTGGAACGCCGGGCCGTATCCGAACCCGGCCTCCGCCAGGCCGTCGTAGAGACCGGTCAGGTCCACCTGCTCGGCGTCGACCGGCGGCCACACGGGGGCGTCGAACGCCGCCGGCGCCGCGCCCGTGCCCAGCGTGCCGCTCGCGTGCAGGGTCCACGGGTGCAGCCCCCCGGCCGCGGGCCGGGAGTGCACGGTCACGGGCCGGCGGCCCGCGTCGTCCGGCGCCCCGACGGCGACCTGGAGCTGCACGGCGCCCGCCCCCGGGAGGACCAGCGGCGCCGCGAGCGTCAGCTCCTCGACGACGTCGCAGCCGACCTCGTCGCCCGCGCGCACCGCCAGCTCGACCAGCGCCGTGCCCGGCACCAGCACCGAGCCCATGACCACGTGGTCCGCCGCCCACGGGTGGGACCGCGCCGACAGGCGGCCGGTGAACAGGAGGCCGTCGCTGTCGGCCAGCTCCAGCGAGCCGGTGAGCAGCGGGTGTTCGGCGTTCCTGAGCCCGGCGGACTCGGCGCCCCGGCCGGCGGGCAGGCCGGTCGGCCAGTAGTCCCGGTGCTCGAACGGGTAGGTCGGGAGCTCGGGCAGGTGCCGGCCCGCCCCGGCGAGCAGGGCCCGCCAGTCGACCTTCGCGCCGTGGACGTGCAGGCTCGCGAGGGCCCGCAGGAGCGTCGTCTCCTCGGGACGGTCCTTGCGGAGCGCCGGCGCGGCCACGGTGCCGTCCTCGGGCAGCGCGCTCGCGGTGAGGGCGGTGAGGACGGCGTCGGGGCCGAGTTCGAGGAAGCGGGTGACGCCGGCCTCGTGGAGGGTGCGGACGCCGTCGGCGAAGCGGACGGCCTCGCGCACGTGGCGCACCCAGTACTCGGGCGCCTGGAGGCCTTCGGCCAGTCCGCCGGTCAGGTTGGAGATCACCGGAATCGAAGGCGCGTGGTACTTCAGCCCGTTGAGGACCGCGCGGAAGTCCTCCAGCATCGGGTCCATCAGCGGCGAGTGGAACGCGTGGGACACGCGCAGGCGGGCGGCCCGGCGGTCGGCGAAGTGCTGGTGAATCGCTTCGACGGCCGCTTCGGTGCCGGAGACGACGACGGAAGACGGGCCGTTGACGGCGGCGATCGACACGAAGTCACCCAGCAGCGGGAGGACTTCGTCCTCCGTCGCCTGCACCGCGAGCATCGCACCGCCTGACGGGAGCGCCTGCATCAGGCGGCCACGGGCGGCGACCAGCGCGCAGGCGTCGGACAGGCTGAACACCCCGGCGACGTGCGCGGCCGCGACCTCGCCGATCGAGTGGCCGGCCACGAACTCCGGCCGCACGCTGAGGGATTCGACGAGACGGTAGAGCGCCACCTCGACGGCGAACAGGCCCGCCTGGGCGCACTCCGTCCGGTTCAGCAGCTCCTCGTCCGAGCCCCACACCACCTCGCGCACAGGCATGTCCAGCGCCGCGCACACCGCGTCGAACGCCTCCGCGAACACCGGGAAGCGTGCGTACAACTCCCGTCCCATACCAAGCCGTTGCGAGCCCTGGCCGGAGAAGAGGAACGCGGTCCTTCCCTCCGCCGCAACCCCTCGGGCCACCTCCACCCCGTCCACGAGCACCGTACGGTGCGGCAGGCCCGACCGTCCGGCCAGGGTGAACGCCACGTCGGCGGAGGGGAGTTCGTCGGCGTCCGTGAGCCGCGCGAGCTGCGCGTCCAGCGCCGCCTCGGACTTCGCGGACACCACCCACGGCACCAGGCCGGGCGCGGCCCCGGTCTCCGTCTCCGTCTCCGCCTCCGCCGACTCGGGCAGCTCCAGGATCACGTGCGCGTTGGTGCCGCTGATCCCGAAGGACGACACGCCCGCCCGGCGCGGATGGTCCGTGGCCGGCCACTCGGTGCGCTCGGTGAGCAGCTCCACAGCTCCGGCCGTCCAGTCGACGTGGGAGGAGGGCTGGTCGATGTGCAGGGACTGCGGGAGCATCCCGTGCTGCATCGCGAGCACCATCTTGATCACGCCGGCCACCCCGGCCGCCGCCTGGGCGTGCCCGATGTTCGACTTGATCGACCCGAGGAGCAGAGGCAGTTCGCGGTCCTGACCGTACGTCGCGAGCAGCGCCTGCGCCTCGATCGGGTCACCCAGCGTGGTACCCGTACCATGCGCCTCGACGGCGTCCACGTCGGCCGTCGAAAGCCCGGCACTCGCCAGGGCCTGCCGGATCACCCGCTGCTGCGACGGACCGTTCGGCGCCGTCAGACCGTTCGACGCACCGTCCTGGTTGACGGCGCTACCGCGCAGGACCGCGAGGACGCGGTGCCCGTTGCGCCGAGCGTCCGACAGCCGCTCCAGCACGACCATGCCGACGCCCTCGCCCCAGCCGACGCCGTCCGCCGCCTCGGCGAAGGCCTTGCTGCGGCCGTCCGCGGCGAGACCGCGCTGCCGGGAGAACTCGACGAACGTCGCCGGGGTGGACATCACCGTCACACCGCCCGCCAGGGCCAGCGTGCACTCGCCGCTGCGCAGGGCCTGGGCGGCGAGGTGCATCGCGACGAGGGAGGAGGAGCAGGCCGTGTCGACCGTCACCGCCGGGCCCTCCAGACCGAGGGTGTAGGACACCCGGCCGGAGGCCACGCTCCCGGCGCTGCCGCTGCCCTGGTGGCCCTCGAACTCACCGCCGCCGAGCAGGTTCGCGTAGTCCGCGTACATCACGCCCGCGAACACGCCGGTCCGGCTGCCCCGGAGGGACACCGGGTCGATGCCGGCCCGCTCGAACGCCTCCCACGACGTCTCCAGCAGCAGGCGCTGTTGCGCGTCCGTCGCGAGCGCCTCGCGCGGGCTCATCCCGAAGAACGCCGCGTCGAACGCCGCCGCCTCCCGCAGGAACCCGCCCGTCCGGGTGTAGGACGTGCCGCTGTGGTCCGGGTCCGGGTGGTACAGCGTCTCGACGTCCCAGCCGCGATCGGCCGGGAACTCCGACACCGCGTCCACGCCGTCGGCCACCAGGCGCCACAGGTCCTCCGGCGATGCCACGCCGCCGGGGTAGCGACAGGCCATCCCGACGAGCACGATCGGGTCGTCGGACGGTACGGGCAGGGCCGCCGGGAGTTCCGCCGTCTCCGAGGCGCCGAACAGACCCTCCAGCAGGAAGCCGGTGAGCGCGTCGGCGGTCGGGTAGTCGAACACGACGGTGGCCGGAAGCTGGAGGCCGGTCACGGTCCGCAGCCGGTTGCGCAGTTCGACCGCCGTCAGTGAGTCGAAGCCGAGGTCCTGGAAGGCCCGCGACGGGTCCACCGTCGACCGGCCCTCGTGGCCCAGCACGAGGGCGATCCGGTCGCGCACCAGGTCCAGGACGGCCGCACGCCGCTCGTCCGCGCCCAGGCCGGACAGCCGCCTGGTCAGGTCGACCGCGGCGGGGTCCGTGGCCGACCGGCGCACCGGGGTCCGGACGAGGCCGCGCAGCAGGGCGGGGACGTCGCCCCGGTCCCGGAGGGCGGGCAGGTCGAGCCGGACGGGCAGGACGACCGGCTCGACGCCGGTGGCGACCGCGTCGAACAGCGCCAGCCCGTGCTGCGGATCGAGCGGCGGCACGCCCGCGCGGGTCATCCGCTCGCGTTCGGCGTCGGTGAGGGTGCCGGTCATGCCGGCCACGTCCGACCACGGGCCCCAGGCCAGCGAGACGGCGGGCAGGCCGAGCGAGCGGCGGTGGAGCGCCAGCGCGTCCAGGTAGGCATTGCCCGCCGCGTAGGCGGCCTGACCCGCGGCGCCGAACGTGCCGGCGACGGAGGAGAACAGGACGAAGGCGTCCAGGTCGAGGCCCTCGGTGGCCTCGTGGAGGTTCCTGGCCGCGTCCGCCTTCGGACGAAGGACGGCGCTGACACGTTCGGGGGTCAGCGAGCCGATCACGCCGTCGTCGAGCACGCCCGCCGTGTGGACGACCGCGCGAATCTCGTGGCGCCTGAACAGTTCGGCGACGGCGGCCTCCTCGGCCACGTCACAGGCCTCGACAACGGCCTCCGCGCCGAGTCCCGCCAGCTCGGCGAGCAACGCGTCCACGCCCTCGGCATCCGCCCCACGACGGCTGACCAGCAGCAGGCTGCGCACACCGTGCTCCGCCGCGAGGTGCCGGGCGACCAGACGACCGAGACCGCCCGTGCCCCCGGTGATCAGGACCATGCCCTCGCTCGGCCACGCCACCGTGTCGGCCGCCACCTCCGCCCGGGCAAGCCGGGCCGCGAGGATCTCCCCGTCCCGCACCAACAGCTGCGGCTCGTCCAGACCCAGGACGGCGGACGGCAACTCCTCCTCCCCCGCCAGGTCCACCAGGCCGAACCGACCCGGCTCCTCCGACATCGCCGACCGCACCAGACCCCACACCGCCGCGCCCGACAGGTCCTCGCCCGCCACCACGCCGCGCGTCACGAACACCAGACGCGACGCGGCGAAACGCTCCTCCGCCAGCCAGCCCCGGACCAGCTC
>NZ_JBSFGU010000047.1:0-52336 GCF_053596725.1 Kitasatospora sp. NPDC001660
TCCGCCGCGAACGGCGCGATCTTCGCCTCGGCCAGCCCACGCACCGCCTCACGGAGCATCTCGTGCTCCTCGGAGATACGGAAGAGATCGAAGTCAGCCGCGCCTGCGCTGCCCGCCATGATGCCCGCCTCGCCCAGTGATCGAAGGATCCGGTTAGTTACCGTTAAGTAGAGATCCTAGGGCTCCGACCTGCGGCTGCCTAGCGTTTCCGGCCCCTCGGGCGGCCTCGGACGGGCGGCCTCCGAGGGAGGCCGGAGGACGGATAGCATCAGGGCACCCACTCATGGTCGAGTCCGCACAAAGGGGAACCCGTGACCCTCCGCATCTCCGTGATCGGCACCGGCTACCTCGGCGCCACCCACGCGGCCGCGATGGCCGAGTTCGGCTTCGAGGTGCTCGGTCTGGACATCGACCCCGAGAAGATCGCCACACTGACCGCCGGCCGGGTCCCGATGTACGAGCCGGGCCTGTCCGAACTGCTGCTCAAGCACGTGGCCGGGCACGAAGGCTCCACCGGGCGGCTGCGCTTCACCACCTCCGTCGAGGAGGTCGCCGAGTTCGCCGACGTCCACTTCGTGTGCGTCAACACCCCGCAGCGCAAGGGCGAGTTCGCCGCCGACATGTCCTACGTGGACGCCGCGATCGACGGCCTCGCGCCGCACCTGGAGCGGCCGGCGCTGGTGGTCGGCAAGTCCACCGTGCCGGTGGGATCGGCGGGCCGGCTGGCCGAGCGGCTCGCCGCGCTTGCGCCGGTCGGCGCCGACGCCGAACTCGCCTGGAACCCGGAGTTCCTGCGCGAGGGCTTCGCCGTCCAGGACACCCTGCGCCCGGACCGGATCGTGGTCGGCGCGCACAGCGAGCGCGCCGAGCGGCTGCTGCGCGAGGTGTACGCCGAGCCGATCGGGGCCGGGGTGCCGTTCATGGTCACCGACTACGCGACCGCCGAGCTGGTGAAGACCGCCGCCAACTCCTTCCTGGCCACGAAGATCTCGTTCATCAACGCGATGGCCGAGGTCTGCGAGGCGGCCGGCGCCGACGTCACGCAGCTCTCCACCGCACTCGCCCACGACGAGCGGATCGGCGGCAAGTTCCTCAACTCCGGCCTCGGCTTCGGCGGCGGCTGCCTGCCCAAGGACATCCGGGCGTTCATGGCCCGGGCCGGCGAGCTGGGCGCCGACCAGGCGCTGACCTTCCTGCGCGAGGTCGACTCGATCAACATGCGCCGCCGCTCCCGGATGGTCGAGCTGGCCCGCGAGCAGTGCGGCGGCGGCTTCCTGGGCCGCCGGGTCGCGGTGCTCGGCGCCGCCTTCAAGCCCAACTCGGACGACATCCGGGACTCCCCCGCGCTCAACGTCGCCGCCCAGATCCAGCTCCAGGGCGCCCAGGTCACCGTCTACGACCCGAAGGCGATGGACAACGCCCGCAAGATGTTCCCGGGCCTGGCCTACGCCGACTCCGCCCTGGAGGCCGCCGAGGGAGCCCACGTGGTGCTCCACCTGACCGAGTGGCAGGAGTTCCGCACCCTCGACCCGGCCGCGCTGGGCGCCGTCGTCGCCGAGCGCCGCCTGCTCGACGGCCGCAACGTCCTCGACGCGGACGCCTGGCGCGCCGCCGGCTGGACGTACCGCGCCCTCGGCCGCCCGAGCTGAGGAATGCCGCACCCCGGAGCGTCGTTGGAACCGGCATGACGAGCTACGGCGACGACGCGACGGTCCGCGACATCCTCACCGGCGCGGGCGACACCTGGGCGGTGGTCGGTCTGTCCACCAACACCCGCCGCGCCGCGTACGGGGTCGCGCAGGTGCTCCAGCGCTACGGCAAGCGGATCGTGCCCGTCCACCCGAAGGCCGAGACGGTCCTCGGCGAGCCCGGCTACGCCTCGCTCGCCGAGATCCCGTTCCCGGTCGACGTGGTGGATGTGTTCGTGAACAGCGCCCTGGCCGGCGAGGTGGCCGACCAGGCGGTGGCGGTCGGGGCGAAGGCGGTCTGGTTCCAGCTCGGCGTGGTCGACGAGGCCGCGTACGAGCGCACCACGGCGGCCGGGGTCCCGATGGTCATGGACCGCTGCCCCGCCATCGAGTTCCCCCTGCTCGGCTGACGGCTCAGCCCCCGGTGGTGCCGTCCAGCTGCGCGATGGTCGCGATGGACGGGCGCCGCAGCGCCCGCAGCGACGCGGCGGCGGACTCGGCGTCACGCAGGACGCGGACGGCGTTGTGCCAGGTGAGCTTGGCCAGGTCGGCCTCCGACCAGTGGCGGCGCAGGAGTTCGGCGACCAGGTTGGGGTAGCCGGCCACCGAACCGAGGCCGTCGGGCAGGAAGGCGGTGCCGTCGAAGTCGCCGCCGATGCCGATGTGGTCGATCCCGGCGACCTCGCGCATGTGGTCGAGGTGGTCGGCGACGGTGGCCGCGGTGGTGACGGGCCGCGGGTGGGCGGCCTCGAAGGCGCGCTGGCGGGCCATCCCCGCGGGGGTGGTGTCCAGCGGGTGGAGTCCGTGGGCGCGCATGTTCTCGTCCGCCCGCAGGGTCCACTCGGCGGCCTCGGCGTGGATGAACTTGGGCACGAAGGTGGCCATCGCCACGCCGCCGTTGCCGGGCAGCTGCGCGAGGACGTCGTCCGGGACGTTGCGCGGGTGGTCGCAGACCGCGCGGGACGACGAGTGCGAGAAGACGACGGGCGCCTCGGTGACCCGCAGGGCGTCGCGCATGGTGTCGGCGGAGACGTGCGAGAGGTCGACCAGCATGCCGAGCCGGTTCATCTCCCGGACGACCTCCTCGCCGAAGCGGGTGAGCCCGCCGGCCACCGGCTTGTCGGTCGCGGAGTCGGCCCACGGCACGTTGTCGTTGTGGGTGAGCGTCAGGTAGCGGACGCCGAGCTCGTACAGGGCCCGCAGGGTGGCGAGCGAGCAGTCGATGGAGTGGCCGCCCTCGGCGCCCATCAGGGACGCGATCCGGCCCTCGGCGCGGGCCGCCTCGATGTCGTCGGCGGTACGGGCGAGGCGGAGCCGGTCGGGGTAGCGCGCGACGAGGGCGTGGACGAAGTCGATCTGCTCCAGCGTGGCGCTCACGGCGTGGTCGCCGGCCAGCCGGGTGGGCACGTAGACGGACCAGAACTGCGCGCCGACCCCGCCCTCCGCGAGGCGGGCGAGGTCGGTGTGCAGGCGGTCGCTCTGGTCGGCGGCGAGGTCGACCGCGCCGAGGTCGTACCCGGCCTGTTCGCGCATCGCCCAGGGGAGGTCGTTGTGGCCGTCCACGACGGGGGCGGTGCGCAGGAGGGCCCGGGCGCGGTCCAGCGGGCCTGCGGCCGGTTTCGGGGGGTCCAGCTCAGAGGTCATGCGACCTGTTCTACCCGAGACCGGCCGCAGGACCGCCCGACGCCCCTACTTGCCGAAGCCGAAGGAGGTGGAACCGGCCACCTTGGCGCGGAGCTTCCTGCCCTTCTCGGTGGCCTGGTTGTTGAGCTCGGCCTGGAAGTCGGTCATCCGCTCGGTCAGTTCGGGGTCGAACGCGGCGAGCATGCGCACGGCGAGCAGGCCCGCGTTGCGCGCGCCGGCCACCGAGACGGTCGCGACCGGCACGCCGGCCGGCATCTGGACGATCGACAGCAGGCTGTCCATGCCGTCCAGGTAGCGCAGCGGCACCGGCACGCCGATGACCGGCAGCGGCGTGACGGAGGCGAGCATGCCCGGCAGGTGCGCGGCGCCGCCGGCGCCCGCGATGATCGCCTTCAGCCCGCGCCTGTGCGCGTTCTCGCCGTAGGCGACCATCTCGCGCGGCATCCGGTGGGCGGAGACGACGTCGACCTCGTAGCGGATCTCGAACTCGTCGAGGGCCTGGGCGGCGGCCTCCATGACGGGCCAGTCGGAGTCCGAGCCCATGACGATGCCGACAAGGGGGTGCGCGTCAGCGCCCGAAGAGGGGTGGTGGCCGGGCGACGGGTGGGCCGGAGATGTCATTCGGTGATCGTTCCTCGCAGGTAGGCGGCCGCGTGACGGGCGCGCTCGCGGACGTCGTCGAGGTCGTCCCCGAAGACGTTGACGTGGCCGACCTTGCGGCCGGGCTTCACGTCCTTCCCGTACATGTGGATGCGCAGGCCCGGGTCACGGGCCATGCAGTGCAGGAAGGCGTGGTACATGTCCGGGTAGTCGCCGCCGAGGACGTTGACCATGACGGTCCACCTGGCGCGCGGCCGGGGGTCGCCGAGCGGAAGGTCGAGGACGGCCCGCAGGTGGTTCTCGAACTGCGAGGTGACGGCGCCGTCCTGGCTCCAGTGGCCGGAGTTGTGCGGGCGCATGGCCAGTTCGTTGACGAGGATCCGGCCGTCCCGGGTCTGGAACAGCTCGACGGCGAGGTGGCCGGTGATGCCGAGCTCGCCGGCGATGCGCAGGGCGAGCTGCTGGGCCTCGTCGGACAGGGCCGGGTCGAGGTCCGGCGCGGGGGCGATGACCTCGGCGCAGATGCCGTCCTCCTGGACGCTCTCGACGACCGGGTAGGCGACGGCCTGGCCGCTGGGCGCGCGGACCACGTCGGCCGCCAGCTCGCGGACGAAGTCGACCTTCTCCTCGGCCAGCACCGGCACGCCCGCCAGGAACGGCGCGTGGGCCTCCTGCTCGTCGTCGACGACCCAGACTCCCTTGCCGTCGTAGCCGCCGCGGACGGTCTTCAGGACGACGGGGTAGCCCGCGCCCTCGTCGGCGAAGGCCGTCACGTCGGCCGGGTCGGCGACGATCCGGTGCCGCGGGCAGGGCACGCCGATGGCGTCGAGCCTGGCCCGCATGACGCCCTTGTCCTGGGCGTTGACCAGTGCGTCCGGGCCGGGGCGGACGGCGATGCCGTCGGCCTCCAGGGCCCGCAGGTGCTCGGTCGGGACGTGCTCGTGGTCGAAGGTGATCACGTCGCAGCCGGCCGCGAAGCGGCGCAGCGTGTCGAGGTCGCGGTAGTCGCCGAGCACGACGTCGGAGACGACCTGCGCGGCGGAGTCCTGGGGGGTGTCGGCGAGGAGCTTGAACCTGACCCCGAGCGGGATGCCCGCCTGGTGTGCCATGCGGGCCAACTGCCCGCCGCCGATCATGCCCACCACTGGAAAATTAATCTTGCCCGGGGAAGTCACCCCGCCAGGATATCCGGGCCGGTCGGGGGCGATGGAGCCGCTGGTACCAAGGCGGAGCGGGCATTTGGGGTAGACGCGCGTAGATGTCAACCGGGGGCGCAGGGGGCTGAGCCGTTCGGCGGAAGCGGGTAGCCTGGTCGGCCAGGTCCTGGTTTACGCAGTCCGATCATGTGCGTGCACGCAGGGCACAAGGGGCGGGCCCCGTCCTGACGCACCGCCCTTCGACCGCAGGCACATGGAGGCAGCCCGGTATGGCGACGTCCGCAGCTCCGAGTTCCACACTCGCGCAGAAACTGCGTGGACTCTCGGGTGAAGCCGTGAAGTTCGGCATCGTCGGCCTGAGCGGCGTGGTGGTCAACTTCCTGGTGTTCTGGGTCTGCATCAACGGCCTGCACCTGGCCTCCCTGCGCTCGAACATCGCCGCGACGCTGGTCGCCATCGCCACCAACTACCTCGGCTACCGCTACTGGCTGTACCGGGACCGCGACGCCGCCTCCCGCAAGCGGGAGATCACCCTGTTCCTGCTGTTCAGCGGCATCGGCATGCTGATCGAGACCGGCGTGCTCGGCTTCTCGGTGTACGTGCTCGGCCTGGACTCGCACCTGGAGCAGGTGGCCGCCAAGCTGGTCGGCCTCGCCCTGGGCACGGTGTTCCGCTTCGTCTCGTACCGGACCTGGGTGTTCAAGGCCCTGCCCGAGGAGTCGGCGGACCGGGCCGAGGAGCTGGCCGCCCAGGCCGAGCTGATGCTGGCCGCCGAGGAGATCCGGTACGCCAAGGCCGAGTAGGCCCCCTCCCGCTTCCGCCGTCGGGCCCGCGAGCACCCTGCTCGCGGGCCCGACGCGCGTCCTCCCCTCGCCGGGACGTGACGGGCCTGATGCGCCGGCTCGGCGTGCCAGCCGGGCCGAGGACAGGGCCTAGTCGTCGCCGTGGCTGCGGCCGAGGAAGAGCGCGAACACCGGCGGCCGCAGCGAGAGCAGTTCGAGCCGGCCGCCGTCCGCCTCCGCGAGGTCGCGGGCGACGGCCAGTCCGATCCCGGTCGAGTTGCGGCCGCTGACCGCGCGCTCGAAGACCCGGTTGCCCAGCTCCGGCGGCACTCCGGCGCCCTGGTCCTGCACCTCGACCACGACCGAGGTGCCGGACGGGCGCACCCGCAGGGTGATCGTTCCGGCGCCGTGCATCAGCGAGTTCTCGATCAGTGTGGCGAGCACCTGGGCGACCGTGCCCGGGGTGCCGACGGCGATGACGCCGTGCAGGCCCTCCAGGGAGAGCACCCGGCCCTTCTCGCGCAGGGTCGGGCCCCACTCCTCGACCTGCTGCTTGATCACCTCGTCCAGCTCGAAGGCGACCGCGGTGGGGCTGCGCGGGTCGCGCTGGGTGGTGAGCAGCCGCTGGACGACGTCGGTGAGCCGCTCGACCTGCTGGAGGGCGATGGTCGCCTCCTCCTTGACGGTCTCCGGGTCCTCGGCGAGGGCGGTGATCTCCTCCAGCCGCATGGACAGCGCGGTGAGCGGGGTGCGCAGCTGGTGCGAGGCGTCGGCGGCGAGCCGGCGCTCGGCGGTGAGCATGCGGGCGATCCGCTCGGCGCTGACGTCCAGCACCTCGGCGACCCGGTCGAGCTCGGGCACGCCGTAGCGGCGGTCGCGCGGGCGCGGGTCGCCGGAGCCGAGCCGCTCGGCGGTCTCGGCGAGGTCGGTGAGCGGCCGGGCGAGCCGCTTGGCCTGCCAGACGGCGAGCGCGACGGCGGCCTGGACGGCGAGCAGCGCGACGACGCCGAGCAGCAGCAGCATGTTGGCGATCTCGTGGTCGACGTCCTCGCGGGACTGCTCGACGGTGACGGTCTCGCCGTTGTTGCCGCGCTCGACGGCCTTCAGCAGGTGGTCCCCGGCCGGGCGCACGCCGGCCGAGACCACCGCCTGACCGGGGATCTGCACCTCGACGTAGCTGCCCTCGGCGACCTGGTTGTCGAAGGACCGCGCGTTGACCGGCTCCTGGTTCGCGAGCCGGTTCTCCACGAGCCCGAACACCCGGACGGCGGCGGCGTCCGTCCGGTCCTGGGCCGAGTTGACGATGGTCCGCTTCTCGACCAGGGCGAGCGGCACGCAGAACACCACGACGACCACCAGGACGACGCCCAGCAGCGAGTTGATCATCCGGCGTTTCACGCTGCCGCTCCCCGAGGTGTTCCGCTTCATGGGCCGTGTTCCGGCCACGCTCTCCGTACGGGGCTAATTCTTCTCGAACCGGAAGCCCACTCCGCGCACGGTGGCGATGTAGCGCGGGTTGGCGGCGTCGTCGCCGAGCTTCTTGCGCAGCCAGGAGATGTGCATGTCCAGGGTCTTGGTGGAGGTCCACCAGGTGGTGTCCCAGACCTGCCGCATGATCTCCTCGCGGGTGACCACCCGGCCGGCGTCCCGGACGAGCACGCGCAGCAGCTCGAACTCCTTGGCGGAGAGCGTGAGCTCCTCCTCGCCGAGCCAGGCGCGGTGCGACTCGATGTCGATCTTCACGCCGTGCGCACCGGTGGTGAGCTGGTCGACGTTGCCGCGCCGGAGCAGGGCCCGGACGCGGGCGAGCAGCTCGGCCAGGCGGAAGGGCTTGGTGACGTAGTCGTCGGCGCCGGCGTCGAGCCCGACGACGGTGTCCACCTCGTCCGCGCGCGCGGTGAGCACCAGGACGGGGCAGCTCTTGCCGTCGGCGCGCAGGCGGCGGCAGACCTCAAGGCCGTCCATCTCGGGCAGGCCGAGGTCGAGGACGACGAGGTCGACCTCCTCGGTGAGGCCGGCGGCGAGTGCGGTGGGACCGTCCTCGCGGACGAGCACCTCGTAGCCCTCGCGGCGCAGGGCCCGGGCCAGCGGTTCGGAGATCGCCGGATCGTCCTCGGCAAGCAGCACACAGGTCATGTGGTGATGGTAGTCCGCCGCACCCCACCCGATGGCCCTGTGAGGTGGTTCACAGAGCGTGATCGTTATACAAGGACTTCCAAGGTCTCAACGGAGCGTTGCCGACCGGCCGTTCGGCGAAGATTCCCCTCCTGCGGCTTGAATCCGAAGGAAGATATCCGCCTCTACCATGGAACAAGCGGTCGGGCCGGTCACGGCCTTTACCATTCCCATACCTGATACGCGTCTTTTGTCATCTGATAACGCCAAATATGGCCACGTACAGTGGTTCCGTCCACGTCCGCCGCCACCCCCCTAGGCGGACGCTGTCAGGCAAGGAACCACTACTCATGGCGTCTACGCTCCAGGACGCCGGCGTCACGTCGGCCTCCCCCAGCGGCAAGACCTTCCTCGGTCACCCCCGAGGGCTCGCCACTCTCTTCATGAGCGAGATGTGGGAGCGCTTCAGCTACTACGGCATGCGCGCCCTGCTGGTGCTCTACATGACCGCCTCCGTCGCGGACGGCGGCCTCGCGATGAAGACGGCAGTCGCCGCGGCCGTGTACAGCGTGTACACGGCCATGGTCTACCTGCTGGCCCTTCCGGGCGGCTGGATCGCCGACCGATTCCTCGGCGCTCGCAAGACCGTCGCGGTCGGCGGCACGATCATCATGATCGGCCACTTCCTGCTGGCCGTGCCGTTCAGCGGCGCGTTCTTCGCCGGTCTGGCCTTCATCGCGATCGGCTCCGGTCTGCTCAAGGCCAACATCTCGACGATGGTCGGCCACCTCTACGACGGCCCGAACGACCCGCGCCGCGACGGTGGCTTCACCGTCTTCTACATGGGCATCAACCTCGGTGCCTTCCTGGCTCCGCTGGTCATCGGCACCGTCGGCCAGAAGGTCGACTGGCACCTGGGCTTCGCCCTGGCCGGTGTCGGCATGGCGCTCGGCCTCGGCCAGTTCCTGCTGGGCACCCGCCACCTGAGCCCGAAGAGCGACATCGTCACCTCGCCGATCGACCCGGCCGAGAAGCGGAAGATCTTCGCCAAGGCCGGCATCTGGCTCGCCGTCGCCGTGGTCTTCTACGCCGTCGTCGGCGCCACCGGCCACTTCACCATCAACTGGGCGATCTGGCCGCTGTCCATCGCGGGCCTCGCGATCCCGGTGCTGGTCTTCAGCAAGGTGAAGCGCGACAAGGACCTCGACGCCGCCGAGCAGTCCAAGATGAGCGGCTACATCTGGTTCTTCGTCGCCGCCGCCGTGTTCTGGATGATCTACGACCAGTCCGGCTCGACGCTGAACGTCTTCGCCGACGAGCACACCGCGTCCACGCTGTTCGGGTTCAACTTCCCGTCCAGCTGGTTCCAGTCGCTCAACCCGCTGTACATCATGGCGCTGGCCCCGGTCTTCGCCTGGTTCTGGGTGGTCCTGTCCCGCAAGGCCAAGAACCCCAGCACCACCATGAAGTTCGCCATCGGTCTGCTGATGATCGGCGCGTCCTTCATCGTCATGATGCTGGCGATGGCCGCCGCCTCCGGCGACACCAAGGTCACCCCGCTGTGGCTGGCCATGGTCTACCTGGTCCAGACCGTCGGTGAGCTCACGCTCTCCCCCGTCGGCCTGTCCGTCACCACCAAGCTGGCGCCCACCAAGTACGCCAGCCAGATGATGGGCGTCTGGTTCCTCGCCGTCACCGCCGGTGACTGCGTCGCCGCGATCTTCCAGCTCGTGCTGGGCGACAAGGTGGTCGGCGGCACCTGGTACTTCGCGGTCCAGGGTGTGATGGCCCTGATCGCGGGTGTCGCCCTGGCGATGTACCGCAAGCGTGTCAACGCGCTCATGGGCGACGTGCACTGACACGCGCCCGACCCGGCCGGGGCCGGTGTGGATTCCTGGAATCCACGCCGGCCCCGGCCGCTTTTCCGGACGCGGCGCTCCCCGGCCCGTAAACCACTCGACCGGGTGGCGCGGAGTGTGCATATGGTGCCGAACATGCCGACCGACGCGCTCCCCCGCCAACTCGCCCGCACCCGCCGCTTCGCGCTGGGCACCCCCACCCACCCCGTGATCACCGCCGACGGCGCCACCGTCCTGTTCGTCCGCAGCCGCGGCGGCGCCGACCCGGTCAACCGCCTCTGGGCGCTCGACACCGCCACCGGCGAGGAACGGCTGATCGCCGACCCGGCCACGCTCGGCGGCGACGACGGCGACCTCCCCGAGGCCGAGCGGATCCGGCGCGAGCGGGCCCGGGTGGCCGCCTCCGGCATCACCGCCTTCGCCACCGACGCCACCGGCCGGCTCGCCGCCTTCGCGCTCGGCGGCCACCTCTGGCTCGCCGACACCGTGGCGGGCACCGTCCGCGCCGTCCCCACCGCCACCGAGGTGTACGACCCGCGCCTCGACCCCACCGGCCGCCGGATCGCCTACGCCGGCGGCGGCGCCCTGCGGGTGGTCTCCGTCGACGGCACCGACGACCGCGCGCTCGCCGAACCCGAGGCCGAGGACGTGACGTACGGCATCGCCGAGCACGTCGCCACCGAGGAGATGCACCGCTCCCGCGCCCACTGGTGGTCCCCCGACGGCGCCGCGCTGCTCGTCGCCCGCGTCGACCAGCGCCCGGTCACCCGCCTGCACCTCGCCGACCCGGCCGACCCCGCCCGGCCCCCGCGCGCCATCCGCTACCCGCTCGCCGGCACCGCCAACGCCGACGTGTCGCTGTGGCTGCTCGACCTCACCGGCTCGCGCACCGAAGTCCGCTGGGACCGGGCCGCGTTCGAGTACGTCACCGCCGCCGGCTGGGACGGGCACGGCCCGTACGCCTCCGTCCAGAGCCGCGACCAGCGCACCGTCCGCACGCTCGCGATCGAGCCCGACGGCGCTGTCCGGGTGCTCGGCGAACAGCGCGACGACCACTGGGTCGAACTCGTCCCCGGGCTGCCCGCGCGCACCGCCTCCGGGGCACTCGTCGACACCGCCGTCCACGGCGACACCCAGCACCTCACCGTGGACGGCGAGCCCGTCACCCCGCCCGGGCTCCAGCTGTGGGAGGTGCTCGGGACGGAGGGCGAGCGGATCCTGTTCACCGCCGTCGACGAGCCCACCGAGACCCACCTCTGGAGCTACGAACCGGGCGCCGGCACACGCAAGTTGAGCGAGGGGCCGGGCATGCACACCGGCGCCCGCCGCGGCGGCACGCTGGTCGTCACCACCCGCTCCGAGGGCCACCCCGCCGGGCGCACCACCGTCCTGGCGGAGGGGCGCGACGCCGTGGAGCTCACCTCGCACGCCGAGTCGCCCGTGCTCGCCGCCGAGCCCGAGCTGCTCCGCCTCGGCCCGCGCGAGATGCGCGCCGCGCTCTACCTGCCCACCGGGTACCGCCCCGAGGACGGCCCGCTGCCCGTCCTCGTCGACCCGTACGGCGGTCCGGCCACCCGGAAGGTCGGCACCGGCGGCCTCTGGTGGGACCTCGTCTCGCGCTGGTTCGCCGAGCAGGGCTTCGCGGTGCTCGCCGTCGACGGCCGCGGCACACCGGGCCGCGGGCCGCGCTGGAGCAGGACGATCTACGGCGACAAGGCCGGACCGGCCCTCGCGGACCAGGTCGACGGCCTGCACGAGGCCGCCAGGCTGCGCCCCGGCGTGCTCGACCTCGGCCGGGTCGCCATCCGCGGCTGGTCCTACGGCGGCTACCTCTCCGCACTCGCCGTCCTGCGCCGCCCGGACGTCTTCCACGCGGCGTCGGCCGGGGCCGCCCCCACCGAGCAGCGGCTCTACTCCACCCACTGGCAGGAGCGCTTCCTCGGCCACCCCGACGAACACCCCGAGCACTACGACTCCGGCTCGCTGATCGCCGACGCCCCGAACCTGCGCCGCCCCCTGCTGCTGATCCAGGGCCTCGCGGACGACAACGTCCTCCCCGTCCACACCCTGCGCCTCTCCAGCGCCCTCCTCGCCGCAGGCCGCCCCCACGAGGTGCTCCCGCTGAGCAACACGACGCACTCCCCCAGCGACGAGACCGTGGCAGCGAATCTGCTGCAGCACGAACTCGGCTTCCTGAAGCGCTCGTTGGGCATCAGGTGAAAACGGAGGCCCCCGCGCCCGCCACCCCGGGGGCGCGGGGGCCTCCAGCTCTCGCAGGCTCAGGCCTGGCGAACCCCCGCCCGCCACACCGCCGCCGTCAGCGGCACCCCCGGCCGGTAGGCCAGGTGCACGTGCGACGGCGCGTCCAGCAGCAGCAGGTCCGCCCGCGCCCCGACCTCGACCACGCCGACGTCGCCGCGCCGCAGCGCGTGCGCCCCGCCCGCCGTCGCCGCCCAGACCGCCTCGTCCGGCGTCATCCCCATCTCGCGCACCGCGACCGCGATGCAGAACGCCATCGAACTCGTGAAGCTGGAGCCCGGGTTGCAGTCCGTGGACAGGGCCACGACCGCCCCCGCGTCGAGCAGCCGCCGCGCGTCCGGGTACGGCGCGCGCGTCGAGAACTCCGCCCCCGGCAGCAGCGTCGCCACCGTCCCCGAGCCGGCCAGCGCCGCCACGTCCTCGTCCGTCAGGTGGGTGCAGTGGTCCGCCGAGGCCGCCCCCAGCTCGACCGCCAGCTGCACGCCCGGCCCGTACGACAGCTGGTTGGCGTGCACCCGGGGGGTCAGCCCGCGCTCGATGCCGGCGTTCAGGATCGCCCGCGCCTGGTCCCCGTCGAACGCGCCCTTCTCGCAGAACACGTCCACCCACCGGGCGTACGGGGCGCAGGCGTCCAGCATCTCCCCGGTGACGAGGTCGACGTACGCCCCCGGGTCCTCCGCGTACTCGGGCGCCACGACGTGCGCGCCCAGGTACGTGGTCTCCGGCGTGTACTGCGCGGCGATCCGCAGCGCGCGGGCCTCGTCGGCCACCGTCAGCCCGTACCCGGACTTGCACTCGACGGTCGTGGTGCCCTGCCGCAGCGCCTCCCCGACGAACCGGGCCACGTTGGCGTCGAGTTCGGCGTCGGTCGCGGCCCGGGTGGCCGCCACCGTGGTCCGGATCCCGCCCGCGGTGTAGGACTGGCCGGACATCCGGGCGTTGAACTCGGCGGTGCGGTCGCCCGCGAACACCAGGTGGGCGTGCGAATCGACGAAGCCGGGCAGCAGGGCCCGCCCGGCCGCGTCGAAGCGCTCGTCGGCCGCGGGCGCCCCGGCGGCCGGGCCGACCCAGGCGACGGTGGCGCCGTCCAGCACCACGGCCGCGTCGGTCAGCAGGCCGAGCGGCCCGGTGCCCTGCCCGGGGTCGTTGGTGACCAGACTGCCGATGCCGGTGATCAGGGTGCTCAAGACGACGCCTTCCGAACGGAGTTGTAGGAACGAATCAGCAGCTCAGCGCGCCGATCGAGGCCCGCAGCGCGCCCGGGACGTCCGGGACGAGCCGGTGCACGCCGTCCTCGACGACGTGCCGGCCGCCGACCACCACGTGCCGGACGTCCGCCGCCGAGGCCGCGAAGACGGCGATCTCGGCGCCCAGCCCGGGCGGCGGCCCGCTGGTGCGCACCGAGTCGAGGGCGATCACGGTGAAGTCGGCGAGCGCGCCGGCCTCGATCCGTCCGGCCTCCGGCCAGCCGAGCGAGGCGTGCCCGTCCTCCGTCCCGGCCCGCAGCAGCGCGTTCGCCGTCCAGTGCCCGCGGGTCCGGGTCCGCAGCCGCTCGTCCAGCTCCAGGGCGCGCGCCTCCTCGAACGGGTCGATGACGGCGTGGCTGTCGCTGCCGAGGCTGATCGGGCACCCGGCCGAGGCGAGCCGGCGGGCCGGGCCGATGCCGTCCGCGAGGTCCCGCTCGGTGGTGGGGCACATGCAGATGGTGGTGGAGCTTTCGGCGAGGAGGCGGACGTCCTCGTCGGTGAGGTGGGTCGCGTGGACGGCCGAGGTGCGCGGCCCGAGCGCGCCGTGGTCGGCGAGCAGCCGGGTCGGGGTGACGCCGTGCGCGGCGAGGCAGGCGTCGTTCTCGGCGGTCTGCTCGGACAGGTGGACGTGCAGCGGAGCCCCGCGCAGCTCGGACCACCGCGCGACGGTGCCCAACTGCTCGGCGGGGACGGCCCGCACCGAGTGGATGGCGGCGCCGATCCGGGCGTGCTCGCGCGGCTTGAGCGCGTCCGCCCGCGCCGCCCACGCCTCGGCGTCGCCGTCGCTGAACCGCAGCTGCGGCCCGGTCGGTTCGGCGCCGAAGCCGGAGGACAGGTAGCAGGTGTCGAGCAGGGTGATCCGGATGCCGGCCCGGGCGGCGGCCTCGATCAGCGCCTCGCCCATCGCGTTGGGGTCGTCGTAGCGGGCGCCGCCGGGCGCGTGGTGCAGGTAGTGGAACTCGCCTACGGCGGTGATCCCGGCGAGCGCCATCTCGGCGTAGACGGCGGTGGCGAGCTCCAGGTAGGCGTCCGGGTCGAGCGCCCCGGCGAACCTGTACATGGTGTCGCGCCAGGTCCAGAAGGTGCCGGAGCCGACCTGGACGCTGCCGCGCAGCGCCCGGTGGAAGGCGTGCGAGTGCGCGTTGGCCTGGCCGGGCACGAGCAGCCCTTCGAGGCGGACGACACCGGCCGGGCACGGCCCGCTGTCCGGCACGACCCGCTCGATCCGGCCGCCGGGGCCGGTGGCGATCAGCACGTCCCGCTCGACCGCCGGCCCGTTGGAGTGCGGCAGCCAGGCGTACTGCGCCCAGTAAGTCACTGGTTCGATCACCGGCACGCCAGGTCCTCCAGTACGTCGGCCAGGGCGGCGACCCCGGCGAGGCAGTCGGGCAGCTCGGAGTGCTCGGCCGGGGAGTGCGAGACGCCGGTCGGGTTCCGCACGAACAGCATGGCGGTCGGGATCGCGGACGCCAGGATCCCGGCGTCGTGTCCCGCGCCGGTGGGCAGCACCGGGGCGTTCAGCAGCTTGGCGAGGCGGTCGCGCAGCGGGCCGTCGAACTCCACCACCGGCGTGTACGACTCGCGGGTGAGCTCGACCCGGACGCCGTCGCGCTCGCCGCGCTCGGCGGCGGCCCGCTCGATCTCGGCGACCAGCGCGGTGAGCGTGCGCTCGTCGGCGGCCCGGGAGTCGAGCCAGCCGCGGACCAGGGAGGCGATCGCGTTGGTGCCGTTGGGCTCGACCGCGACCTTGCCGAAGGTGGCGAGGGCGCCCGCCTCCCGCGCCTTCTTCCGGGCGGAGAGCACGGTGTTGGCGTAGGTGAGCATCGGGTCGCGGCGGTCCTCGATGCGGGTGGTCCCGGCGTGGTTGGCCTCGCCGTGGAAGTCGAACCGCCAGCGGCCGTGCGGCCAGATCGCCCCGGCCACGCCGACCGGCTGGTCCTCGGCGAGGTAGCGGCCCTGCTCGACGTGGAGCTCGACGAAGGCGCCGATCCGGGCCAGCCGGCCGTCGTCCGCGCCGATCGCGGTGGGGTCGTACCCGGCCCGCTCCATCGCGTCGGGCAGCCGGACGCCGTCGCCGTCGCGCAGCGCGTACGCGGCGTCGCGGTCCAGCAGGCCGGCCGTCAGCCGGGAGCCGATGCAGGCGACGCCGAACCGGGCGCCCTCCTCGTCGCCGAAGTTGACGATCGCCAGCGGGCGGGTGAACTCGGCTCCCCGGCCGCGGAGTTCGTCCAGGGCGGCGAAGGAGGAGACGACGCCGAGCGGGCCGTCGAAGGCGCCGCCGTCGGGGACGGAGTCCAGGTGCGAGCCGGTGACGATCGCGCCGTCCCCGGCCGGATCGCCCAGCCAGGCCCACTGGTTGCCGTTGCGGTCCAGCTCGTAGGTCAGGCCGCGGTCCCGGGCCTGCTGCTCGAACCAGGCCCGGCACTCGGCGTCGGCGGAGTTCCACGCGAAGCGGCGGTAGCCGCCCGAGGCGGCGGAGCGGCCCACGGGGAGCAGCTCCGCCCACATCTCTTCGAAACTCACAGCTCGCCCATCGGAATGCGCACGCCACGCTCGGCGGCGACCTCGTCGGCGCGGTCGTACCCGGCGTCCACGTGGCGGATGACGCCCATGCCCGGGTCGTTGGTGAGCACCCGGCGGATCTTCTCCCCGGCCAGCGCGGTGCCGTCGGCGACGGTGACCTGGCCGGCGTGGATCGAGCGGCCGATGCCGACGCCGCCGCCGTGGTGGATGGAGACCCAGGACGCGCCGGAGGCGACGTTGACCATGGCGTTGAGCAGCGGCCAGTCGGCGATCGCGTCCGAGCCGTCGAGCATCGCCTCGGTCTCCCGGTACGGGGAGGCCACCGAGCCGCAGTCCAGGTGGTCGCGGCCGATGACGATCGGCGCGGACAGCTCGCCGGAGGCGACCATGTCGTTGAACCGCTCGCCGGCCTTGTCGCGCTCGCCGTAGCCGAGCCAGCAGATGCGCGCGGGCAGGCCCTGGAAGTGCACCTTCTCCTGGGCCATCTTGATCCAGCGGGCCAGCGACTCGTTCTCCGGGAAGAGGTCGAGGACGGCCTTGTCGGTCTTGTGGATGTCCTGCGGGTCGCCGGACAGCGCCGCCCAGCGGAACGGGCCCTTGCCCTCGCAGAACAGCGGGCGGATGTACGCGGGGACGAAGCCGGGGAAGGCGAACGCCCGGTCGTAGCCGGCCAGCTGGGCCTCGCCGCGGATCGAGTTGCCGTAGTCGAAGACCTCGGCGCCGCGGTCCTGGAAGCCGACCATCGCCTCGACGTGCCTGGCCATCGACTCGCGCGAGCGCTGGGTGAACTCGGCGGGCTTGGCGGCCGCGTAGTGCGCCATGTCCTCGAACGCGACACCGATCGGCAGGTAGCTCAGCGGGTCGTGGGCGCTGGTCTGGTCGGTGACGATGTCGATCGGCGCGTCCATCGCGAGCAGCTGCGGGACGAGCGCGGCGGCGTTGCCCAGCACGCCGATGGACAGCGGCTGCTTCTTGTCGCGGGCGGCGGTGGCGAGCTCCAGCGCGTGGGAGAGGTCCTTGGCCTCGACGTCCAGGTAGCGGTGCTCGATCCGGCGGGAGATCCGGGACGGGTCGCAGTCGATGCAGATCGCGACGCCGCCGTTCATGGTGACGGCCAGCGGCTGGGCGCCGCCCATCCCGCCGAGGCCGGCGGTGAGGGTGATGGTGCCCTCCAGCGACCCGTTGAAGCGCTTGTTGGCGACGGCCGCGAAGGTCTCGTACGTGCCCTGGAGGATGCCCTGGGTGCCGATGTAGATCCACGAGCCGGCGGTCATCTGCCCGTACATGGTGAGCCCGAGGCTCTCCAGCCGGCGGAACTCCTCCCAGTTGGCCCAGTCGCCGACCAGGTTGGAGTTGGCGATCAGCACGCGCGGCGCCCACTCGTGGGTCTGCATGACGCCGACCGGCCGCCCGGACTGGACCAGCATGGTCTCGTCCTGCTTCAGGCCCTGGAGGGTCTTCACCATGGCGTCGAACGAGCGCCAGTCACGTGCCGCCTTGCCGGTGCCGCCGTAGACCACCAGCTTCGACGGGTGCTCGGCGACCTCCGGGTCGAGGTTGTTCATGAGCATCCGCAGGGCAGCCTCCTGCTGCCACCCCTGCGTCGTGAGCCCCGTCCCGCGCGCCGCGCGCACTTCGCGCGGCCCGCTCGTCTGCTGCTGCACCATGTCCCGGCCTCCCTGCGGATGGATTCATTCAGGCTTGGTTCGGCTGAATATATCCAAACATCCCGCCCGCGACCAGACCCTGGATCCATCGGAGCAGCAGCGGCCGAAACCCGCCTCCAGGCACGCCGAAGCGCCCGTCCGGCAGTGCCGGAACGGGGCTCTCGCAGGCCGCGGGCCTCAGGCGGCGGCGTCGCCGTCCCAGTCGATGCCGATCTCGGCCAGCCAGCGGCGGTCGGCGGCGTCGGGCACGGTGGGACCGGCGGGCGCCGGCGGACGGGGGATCTCCTGGATCGGGCCGAGGCCGTACTTCTCGGCGGCCGCAGCGGCGGCCCGGGCGTCCGGCTCGATGACGCCGACGTGCACGGCGGACTCGTCGCCCGGGTCGAGGACGGTCAGTTCGGGATCGGGCAGGCGCCGCAGGGTGACGCGGCGTCCGCAGGTGGGGCAGGACCATTCGTCGGCGCCCGATGCCAGCCGGGCGACGAACTTCATCTCGTGGATCACGCGCATGGGCGGCACCCCCTGCAGTAGGGGATGCCCGGGTTCGCGCAGGCTATTCCCGGCCGTGTCTACTCCAGAAACAGGCCACGTGCCGCGGCGGACTGTTCGATGGCCTCCAGCCTGGCCTCCGCGCCCGGGAGTTCGTCACACATGCTCTGCAGGAGCACCCGCCCCAGCATCATCGGCGCGCACGCGGTGTCGAAGACCAGGCCGGTGCCGACGGCCGCGGGGAGCATCAGGTCGGACAGCTTGGCGACCGGCGCGAAAGCGCTGTCGGCCACCGTCAGCACCGTCAACCCGCACTCTCTGGCCACCGCCAGAGCGTCCATCAGCTCCCGCGGGTAGCGCGGCAGCGCGAAGCAGAGCAGCGCCGTCGCACCGGCCGCGGTGGCCTGCTCCAGCCGGTCGGCGAGCATGCTGCCGCCCTCGTCGAGCAGCCGGATGTCCGGGTGCACCTTGGCCGCGAAGTACGCGAAGCCGCGCGCCTGCGCGGAGGCGGCCCGCAGGCCCAGCACCGGCAGCGGGCGGGAGGCGGCGAGCAGCCGGGCGGCGCGGATGATCGGCTCGGGGTCGGCGAGCAGGTCGGCGAGGAGGCGCAGGTGCTCGATCTCGGCGAGCACGGCCTGCTGGTGCTCGTTGCGCACCGCCTCGTGCGGGCCCTCCGGGGCGGGCGCCTCGCCGGCGCCGAGGTCACGCAGCTGCTTGCGCAGCGCCGGGTAGCCGTCGTAGCCGAGGGCCACCGCGAAGCGGGTGACGGACGGCTGGCTCACCCCCGCGAGTTCGGCGACCTCCACGCTGGACAGGAACGGCGCCTCGGTGGCGTGCCGGACCAGCGAGTGCGCGATCCGCCGCTGGGTCGGCGTCAGCCGGTACCCCTCGAAGAGCTGGAGCAACCGCGCGGAGGGGCCGACCGTGCCGGTCTCGTCGGTGGCGGTCATCGGCGTTACCTCCGGGTGCGAGCAGTTCGGACGACGACTGTGCAACAGCACACGCCGCCTGGCAAAGATGTCTCGTACGGCGGGACGCCCGGTGAGACGCCCCGACAAGCGGACGGCGGACCCCGGGGCGACCCTGATTTGTCCCTGAGCCCGCCCGGATTCCCCCCGCGAACGGGTGGACCGGGCCCCGGCGCGGGCCCACGCTGGTGGCCATGGACACTCGCCAGGACGAACTGCGGCGCGAACTCGACGCCACCCTGCAGGCCCGCAAGGAACTCGGCAAGGAGTACGAGTCGGAGCTGGTCGACTCGTTCCTGAAGCGGCTGGACGCCCGGATGGACGCCCGGGCCGAGCGCCCGGCGCCGCCCGAGTACGACGACCACGGGCCCGCCCACCGGCACCGCCCGCGCCACCCCGGGTGGACGCCCGGCCGCCCCGGCACCCGGCTCGCGGTGATCTCCCTGGCGCTCGGCATCCCGCTCACCGCGATCGCCGGCGACGCCCAGAGCGGCGGGCTGATCGGCCTGATCGCCTGCTGGGCCGGCATCGTCGGGGTCAACTTCGCCGCCGCCCGAAGCGACCACCGCGACCGCGCGGAGCGCCGTCCGCGGGGCGACTGGGACTGAGCCGTCCCGGCCGCCCCGCACCCGGCGATCAGGCCAGCGGGCCGGTGACCCGCTCGACCGCCCGCACCAGCTCGCCCGAGGCGACCAGCGCGGCGGCGGCCTCCAGGTCCGGCGAGAGGAAGCGGTCGCGGCCGGCGCCGCCGACCCCCGCCTCCCGGGCGGCGGCCAGCGCGGCCGCGGTGGCCGGGGCGAGCCGGCCGGCCGTGTCGGCCTGCTGACGGATCTCCAGCGCCCGGGCGGCGGCGGTGAGCTCCACGGCGAGGATCCGGCCCAGGTTCTCGACCGCCTGGCGCAGCTTGCGGGCCGCGGACCAGCCCATCGACACGTGGTCCTCCTGCATCGCGGAGGACGGGATCGAGTCGACCGAGGCCGGGACGGCGAGCCGCTTGTTCTCGCTGACCAGCGCCGCCTGGGTGTACTGGGCGATCATCAGACCGGAGTCCACGCCCGGGTCGTCGGCCAGGAAGGCCGGCAGGCCGTGCGAGCGGGCCTTGTCCAGCAGCCGGTCGGTGCGCCGCTCGGAGATCGAGCCGAGGTCGGCGGCCGCGATGGCGAGGAAGTCCAGCACGTACGCGACCGGCGCGCCGTGGAAGTTGCCGTTCGACTCCACCCGGCCGTCCGGCAGCACCACCGGGTTGTCCACCGAGGCGGCGAGCTCGCGCGAGGCGACCAGCTGGGCGTGCGCGAGGGTGTCGCGGCCCGCGCCGGCCACCTGCGGGGCGCAGCGGATCGAGTAGGCGTCCTGGACCCGCGGCGCGTCGTCCTGGTGGTGGCCGGTGAGGCCCGAGCCCTTGAGGACGGCGAGCATGTTGGCCGCGCTCAGCGCCTGGCCCGGGTGCGGGCGGATCGGGGCGTGCAGCTCGGGGGCGAGCACCTTGTCGGTGCCGAGCAGCGCCTCCAGGGTCATCGCGGCGGTGATGTCGGCGGTGGTGAACAGGCGGCTCAGGTCGGAGATGGCCATCACCAGCATGCCGAGCATGCCGTCGGTGCCGTTGATGAGGGCGAGGCCCTCCTTCTCCAGCAGCTCCACCGGCTCGATGCCGGCCGCGGCCAGCAGCTCGGCGGCGGGCTTCTCCACGCCGTCCGGGCCGGTGGCCACGCCCTCGCCCATCAGCACCAGCGCGCAGTGCGAGAGCGGCGCGAGGTCGCCGGAGCAGCCGAGCGAACCGAACTCCCGCACCACCGGGGTGATGCCCGCGTTCAGCAGCGCGGCCATGGTCCGGGCGACCAGCGGACGGACGCCGGTGCGGCCGGAGGCCAGCGTCTTCATCCGCAGGAACATCAGCGCCCGGACCACCTCGCGCTCCACCGCCGGCCCCATCCCGGCCGCGTGCGAGCGCACCAGCGAGCGCTGGAGCTGGGCGCGCAGCTCGGGGCTGATGTGCCGGACGGCGAGCGCACCGAACCCGGTGGACACGCCGTAGACGGGACGCGGCTCGGCCGCGAGAGCATCGATCCGGGCCCGGGCCGCCGCCATCTCGGCGAGCGCGTCCGGGCCGATCTCGACCCGGGCGTTCCCCCGGGCAACGGCCAGCACGTCCTCGGCACTGACGTCGGCCTTGCCGACCTGGACGAGCGGCATGTCGGGGGCCACAGCACTGTGCATATCCATATACACCATCACATCAGGTGAATGAAGATATGACAACAGGTGCTCGCCATTCGGATTTTCCGCCGCCCCACCCGCCACCGCACACCGGCTCCCTGCCGCACCCCCCGTGGCCATCCGCTCCCCCCATGCCGCACGCTGGTGGGCCAGGAACACGTACGGAGGTGGCAGGGCGATGACGCGGGCGACGGCGCGGCGGCGGGTGGTGCGGCTGAGGGGGAACGAGCGCGGGGTGCGGCCGGATGCGCTGGCGGCGGAGGAGCCGCTGGAGATCCGGGTCGGCGGCGAGCCGCTGACCGTCACCATGCGCACGCCCGGACAGGACTTCGACCTGGTGGCCGGCTTCCTGGTCGGCGAGGGCCTGGTCCACACCACCGAGGACCTCGCCGCCCTGCGGTACTGCGCCGGCACCGACGACGCGGGCGCCAACACCTACAACGTCGTCGACGCCACCCTGCGCGGCGCCGCCCGCACCCTGCCGCTCTCCGCACACCGCAACCTGCTGACCACCAGCGCCTGCGGCCTGTGCGGCCGGGACACCGTCGACGCCGTCCGCACCCACGTGCGGCACCCGGTCGCCGAGGACCCGCTCAGCGTCGAGCCGTCCCTCCTCTACGGCCTCCCGGAGAGCCTCCGCGCCGCCCAGCGCACGTTCGACTCCACCGGCGGCCTGCACGCCGCCGGCCTGTTCGATGCCACGACCGGCGAGCTGCTGTGCGCCCGCGAGGACGTCGGGCGGCACAACGCGGTGGACAAGGTGGTCGGCTGGGCCCTGCGCGAGGGCCGGCTGCCGCTGACCGGGCACGTCCTGCTGGTCAGCGGCCGAGCCTCGTTCGAGCTGACCCAGAAGGCCGCGCTGGCGGGCGTCCCGCTGCTCGCGGCCGTCTCGGCGCCGTCCTCGCTCGCGGTGGACCTCGCCGAGGAGCTGGGCCTGACCCTGGTGGGCTTCCTGCGCGGGGAGAGCGCGAACGTCTACACCCGGCCGGACCGGATCACCGCGCCCGCCCCCGCCGCCGTCACCTCCTGAGCTCGGCCTCGATCAGGTCGGCCGCCCGCGCGGTGCCGCCCTCGGCCCGTCCGGCGGCGGCCGGCACCGCCGACCGCTCGGCCACCGCGGGGTCGCCGACCAGCTCCAGCAGCGCACCGCGCAGCGCCTGCGGGGTGGCCTGTTCGGTGTCCAGGCGGCGGGCCACGCCGAGGCCCACCAGCGCGTCCGCGTTGGCGAACTGGTCGGCCGCCTGCGGCACCGCGATCATCGGCACCCCGTGGAACAGCACCTCGCTGGAGTCGCCCGGGCCCGCGTGGGTGACGAACGCATCCGCCCGGGCGAGCACCGACAGCTGCGGCACCCACCGGTGCACCTCGACGGTGGCGGGCACCTCGCCCAGCTCGGCCAGGTCGGTGTGGGCGCCGAAGCAGGGCCCGACGAAGGAGACCCGCCGCTGGACGTACCGTCTCGCCCCACTCGGCCACGACCACGCCGACCGGCTGGTCGACGCCGTGCTGCGGGCCCTCAACGCCGGCTGCGGCGACTGATCACGACCAGGACGACGATCAGCACGGCGACGAGCAGCAGCACCCAGAAGAACCCGAAGGACCGGCCGAAGGCACGGGACACGAAGCCCCGGTTCCTGCGCTTGGACTTGTAGCGGGTGATCGCCACGTCAGTGACGTGGTGCCCGCCGACCACGGCGGACGCGGACGCAGGAACAGGCGCCGGCACCGCACCGGCCGTCCGCACCACCCCCGGCGCCGCCGCCGCGGGCCCGGCCACCGCCACGGCACCCCCGAACGCGAACACCCCGGCCACCGCCGCACTCACCAAGCGTCTACCCACGGCCCCGTTCCCCCGTCCCAGCCAAGCCCCGGCCCCGTCACCGCCACCATGGCACCGCCGCACACCCCCGGGACACCCCCCACCGACCAACCGGGACGCACCCGCGACCCCTCAGTCACCAAACCGGCACATCCCCGCGGGCGTGCCCGCCCCCACACAACCAGCACCCCCACACCCCAGGTCCCCCACCAGGCAAGAGGAGTACTGCGAGAGCCGCCCCCCGGCCACCCGCCCTGTCGAAAAGCCCCCAAAAAACGCCCCTCACCCCGGAGGCGAAGCCGGCCCCGACAACGCAACAGCCACCAACGCCCGCATCGCACAAGCCACTTGCCCCAACGGAAGCGTCGCATCATCCGCGAACAGCTCCACCAGCCACCCACCGGCCGGATTCTGCCCACCCGCCGCGACCATCCCCCGGTACCCGGAGACGACGAGCATCGCCTCCTCCGCCGGATCGTTGCCGGCCGCCCCCGCCCGGAGGGCGAACGCACCGCCACGGACGGCACGCCGCGTCATCGGATAGTGGCGGAGGTCGAACACGGCGTCCGGGGCCTCGATCCGGGCCCGCTGGGTCTCCGCGCGGGTGCTGCTGGGCCCGCTGGTCATGCGGTAGACGGCGTGCTGGGCGGTGCGCATCAGCTGGGAGCCGGGCGGCACGTACGAGACCCACCAGCCGACGGCGTCCAGCAGCCGGGCGGCCGCCTCGGCGACGACGACGAGCTTGCCGAGGGTGTCGGCGCTGTGGACGGCCCGGGCGGCGCCGTGCTGGTCGAGGGCGGCGAGGACGGCGGTGAGCAGCTGCCCGGGGTCGGCGCTGTGGGCGGCGCCGCGGAACCGGCGGCGGTCGCCGGTGCCGGACCGTCCGCCGGGCCGGCCGCGGCCGTCGGCGCGGTGGTGGGGGTCGGCGGCGTCGGCGAGGAGCACGGTGGGATCGGGCGAGAAGCCGGGGCCATGGCTGCGCCCGGCGACGACGGGGTGGGCGGCGCGGGCGGCCTTGGCCCGGTACTGGGCGGCGTCGGCCAGCCGGAAGAGCCGGTCAGGCGTGGTCACCGGCCCGATGGAATCCCCCGTCGAGGCAACCCCGCACGCCACGCCCTCCCCCTCCGACAGCGCCAGCGCCCGCGCACACAGCTCCTCGGCGACGGCGACGACCTCGTCCGCCTTCTGCCCTTCCGCGAGCAGGCAGAACTCGTCCCCGCCCAGCCGCGCCGCGAGGCTGCCGGGCAGTTTGGCGGCGGCCAGCGACAGCTGGTGGGCGAATCGTTCCAGCAACCGGTCGCCCACCTCGTGCCCGAGCTGGTCGTTGACCCGCTTGAGCCCGTTGACGTCGCAGACGACCAACGACACGACGGTGTTGGCCCGGTTGTGCGCCTCCAGCGCGCTCTCCAGCCGGGTGTCCACCGCACGCCGGTTGGCGAGGCCGGTGAGCGGGTCGGAGAAGGCGAGTTTGCGCAGGTCGGCGAGGCGTTCGGTCTGGGCGAGCCCGGCCGAGACCTGAGCGGCCAGCAGGGTCGCGTAGTCGGCGTCGGCCTCGGTGAACGCGGGCACCCCGCCGGCCCGCGCCAGGTAGAGCTCACCCCAGGCCTGCCCGTGCAGGACGATCGGCGCGACGACGCAGCAGCCCCGCCCGCGCCGGCGCAGCGCCGCGGCGCGCTCCTGGCAGTACGCGCCGACGGTGGGGGGCACGTGGCCGGGGTGGGGCTCGCTGCTCTCGGCGGTCTGCAGCCAGGCGCGCGGCAGCCGTCCGGTGGTCCAGCGCTCCTCCAGGTAGGTGACGATCTCCGGGAAGTCGGCGACGGGGTAGGACTCGTCCTCGGGCAGTTCCTCCTCGCCGGGCGCGAGGTCGCCGTGGTTGACGAGCACCCGCAGCCGCCCGGACTCGCGGTCCCAGACGGAGACGGCCGCCATGGTCGCGCCGAGCGCCTCGGTGGCCCGGGTGGCGGCGGCCCGGACGGCTTCCAGGGGGGTGAGCGCCCCGGCCATGTCCTGGGCGAGCTCGACCACGGACTGCAGCCGCAGGTCGGGCGGGGCGGCGGGGGGCCGCCCCGAGCCGTCGCAGTCGCAGCCGCGGTCCGTCGTGGTCGCCTCACTGCTCACCGGCTCGCCTCGCTCCCTGTGCTCGGTCCTGCCAGACCCCGAGGGCAGCCGCACCCGTCCGGCCGCTTGCACCAAGACTATGGCGATTTCGTTCGGTTATGCCCCGTTTGCCTGGACGGACCCGCTCGGGGCCGGACGACCTTCGGCCATTCGGCACCCACCGGGGACGACCACCTCCCACCCGAGCCCGGCCGCCCTGGCTCCCCGTCTCCGCCTGCTTCCCCTACTCCGCCTTCAGCCGCCGCGACAGCAGCCACGGCTCGACCAGCCCGAGCCCGCGCACCGGCCGCCGCCACATCGGCTGCAGGTGGAAGCGGTGCCCGGAGTCCGGCGCGGGCAGCGGCAGCCCGGAGGCCGGCATCCCGGCGGCGGCGGAGAGCGCCTCGGCGAGGCCCGGTCCTTCCGCGTCGGGCGGCGCGACGCTGCCGTGTTGCTCCAGCGCGGCGGCGAACTCGCCGTCGATGAGCACGGCGTCCTTGGGCGCGATCGAGGTGAGCCGACTGGCCAGGTTGACGGTGGTGCCGAAGACGTCACCCATCCGCGAGGTCACGGTGCCGAAGGCCATGCCGACCCGCAGCGCGGGGATGGTGTCGTCCTCGGCGAGCGCGTCGATCAGGCCGAGCGCGATCTCGGCGGCGGTCACCGGGTCCTCGGAGACGTAGAGGATCTCGTCGCCGAGGGTCTTGATGACCCGGCCCCCCTGGCCGGCGATCAGGTCGGAGCAGGTGTTCTCGAAGGTCTCGACGAGCTCGCCGAGTTCCTCCTCCTCCAGCCGCCGGGACAGCCGGGTGAAGCCCACCAGGTCGGCGAAGCCGACGGCGAGCCGGCCGCTGGTGATCTCGTGGTCCTCGGCGGCCTGCACCACCCGCCCGGTGACGGCGGCGAGCTGGCGCCGCCAGACGTAGACGAGGAACTGCTCCAGCTCCGGCAGCAGCAGCTCGACCAGCGGGTAGGCGACCTCGGCGCGGGTGAGGCCGGGCTCGACGGACTGGGTGAGGTTCTCCAGGAAGGTGTCCATCTGCCAGCCGGCCAGCCGCGCCGTGGTCTGCCCGGTGGAGCGCGCCACCTGGATCGCCATCGACTCGCTGAGCAGGCCGGACTCGACCAGGCCGGCGAGGCGGCGCAGCGCGATCACGTCACCGTCGGTGAGCGCCCGGGACTGCCCGATGTCGGGGAAGCCCATCGCCCGCCAGAACCGCGTGGCCAGCTCCATCGGGACGTCGGCGGCCCTCGCGGCCTGGTACGGGGTGTAGCGGCGTGACGCGTCCAGGATCAGGCGTTCGAGTTCGAGCGCGACCGTCTGGTCGTGGCTGCCCGCCGTCCCGCCGCTGCTGCCGTCCCCTGCCACCGGTCCGTCCCCGTGCGGTTGCCGCACTTGCCTCGTGTCCTACCTGTCCGGGCGCCCGCCCGCCACCCGGGCGGACAGTGGCGCGCCTCACACCGCTGCCAGGTGGAATGTTCGCACGGAATCGCGTGATCCGGAGCATCCGCCCGAGTCAAGGAGAGGTGAAGACTGCCGTTCAGCGGGGCTCGGGGCGCACGTGGACGACGTCCCCCGCGCCCACCGCACGGCGCGCGCCCTCCGGCGTACGAACCACCAGCCGCCCGTCGCCGTCGATGGCCACCGCCTCGCCGGCCAGCACGGTGTCGCCCGGCAGGTGCACCTTGACCTGGCGGCCGAGCGTGGTGCAGCGGTCGACGTACGCGCGGAACAGGTCGCTCGCGTGCGGGTCGCCGGCGGCGGCCGTCCAGTCGCCGTACAGCTCGGCGAACTCGCGCAGCAGGGCGCGCAGCAGGGTGGACCGGTCGGTGACGGCGGCGCTGGCCAAGGCGAGCGAGGCGGCGGTGGGGACGGGCAGTTCCTCGTCACGCAGCGAGACGTTGAGGCCGAGGCCGGCGATCACGGCGCCGCCGCTCAGCTCGGTGAGGATGCCGCCGAGCTTGCGCTCCACCCCGTCGATCTCGACCTGGAGGTCGTTGGGCCACTTCAGCCCGGCCTCGACGCCGGCGACCCGGTTCAGCGTGCTGGCCACGGCGACGCCGACCAGGATCGGCAGCCAGCCGTAGCGCTCGACCGGGACCTCCTCGGGGCGCAGCAGGACGGAGAGGAACAGCCCCGAGCGCGGGGGTGCCGTCCACTGCCGGTCCAGCCGTCCGCGCGCGGCGTTCTGCGCCTCGGCGACCAGGACGGCGCCCTGCGGCGCGCCGGCCAGAGCGCGGGCGGCGAGGTCGGTGTTGGTGGAGCCGGTCTCGGTGACGACGTCGAGCGAGGTCCACAGCCCGCCCGGGAGCACCAGGTCGCGGCGCAGCGCCGCCTCGTCCAGCGGCGGCCGGTCGAGGTCGGTCCACGGCGACGGCCCGGCGTGGCCGAAGCCGCGAAGTCCACTGCGGCGGGGGGTCTCGGGTGCGGTCATGAGGCAGAGCCTAGAGCGCGTAGGCCGCCCCATCGTCCCGCAGAACGACCGTTAACAACACTGTGTCGCTGGCCATAACGAGAAACGCACCGCGCTGGCTACGCTACTCAACGGTAGTTCGCAGCGCCGCCCTGCCCTCCTGCGCGAGCCCCCGTTCCGGCCCGCGCGCATTCGAACAGGTCGCGGCCCAGGATCAGGGAGAGCCACCGGAATGACCGAGGCCCCGTACGACCCCCACACCACCGCGGGCAAGCTCGCCGACCTGCGGCGCAGGATCGACGAGGCGGTGCACTCCGGCTCCGCCAAGGCGGTGGAGAAGCAGCACGCCAAGGGCAAGCTGACGGCCCGGGAGCGGGTCGCGGAGCTGCTGGACGAGGACTCCTTCGTCGAGTTCGACGAGTTCGCCCGGCACCGCTCGACCAACTTCGGGCAGGAGAAGAACCGCCCGTACGGCGACGGCGTGGTCACCGGCTACGGCACCGTCGACGGCCGCCAGGTCGCGGTGTTCGCCCAGGACTTCACCGTCTTCGGCGGCTCCCTCGGCGAGGTCTTCGGCGAGAAGATCGTCAAGGTCATGGACTTCGCGCTGAAGACCGGCTGCCCGGTCATCGGCATCAACGACTCCGGCGGCGCCCGGATCCAGGAGGGCGTGGTCTCGCTCGGCCTGTACGGCGAGATCTTCCGCCGCAACGTGCACGCCTCCGGCGTGATCCCGCAGATCTCGCTGATCATGGGCCCCTGCGCGGGCGGCGCGGTGTACTCCCCCGCGATCACCGACTTCGTCGTGATGGCCGACCAGACCTCGCACATGTTCATCACCGGCCCGGACGTCATCAAGACCGTCACCGGCGAGGACGTCGGCATGGAGGAGCTGGGCGGCGCGCGCACCCACAACACCAAGTCCGGCAACGCGCACTACCTGGCCACGGACGAGAAGGAGGCGATCGAGTACGTCAAGAGCCTCCTCTCGTACCTGCCCTCCAACAACCTGAGCGACGCGCCGTCCTACCCCGAGCAGGCCGACCTCGCGATCACCCACGAGGACCTCGAACTCGACACGATCGTGCCGGACTCGGCGAACCAGCCGTACGACATGCGCAAGGTGATCGAGCACATCGTCGACGACGGCGAGTTCCTGGAGACCCAGCCGCTGTACGCCGGCAACATCATCACCGGCTTCGGCCGGGTCGAGGGCCAGTCGGTGGGCATCGTCGGCAGCCAGCCGATGGACCTGGCGGGCTGCCTGGACATCAACGCCAGCGAGAAGGCCGCCCGCTTCATCCGCACCTGCGACAGCTTCAACATCCCGGTGCTGACCTTCGTCGACGTGCCCGGCTTCCTGCCCGGCACCGAGCAGGAGTGGGACGGCATCATCCGCCGCGGCGCCAAGCTGATCTACGCCTACGCCGAGGCCACCGTGCCGCTGATCACCGTGATCACCCGCAAGGCCTTCGGCGGCGCCTACGACGTCATGGGCTCCAAGCACCTGGGTGCCGACCTCAACCTGGCCTGGCCGACCGCGCAGATCGCCGTCATGGGCGCGCAGGGCGCGGTCAACATCCTGCACCGCCGGGAGATCGCCGAGGCCGAGGCCGCGGGCACCGCCGAGGCGAAGCGGGCCGAGCTCATCGCCTCGTACGAGGACACCCTGCTCAACCCGTACCTGGCGGCCGAACGCGGCTACGTGGACGCGGTGATCGCGCCGAGCGAGACCCGCCGGCACATCGTCCGCGGCCTGCGGGCGCTGCGCGGCAAGCGCGAGGTGCTCCCGCCGAAGAAGCACGGGAACATCCCCCTGTAGGCCCTCTGCCCAGAACACGGCCGTAGCGAGAGGATTGAGCCATGGCCCCGATCCACGTGCTGCACGGGCAGCCGACCCCCGAGGAGCTTGCCACCGTCCTGGCGGTGGTCCAGGCCCGGGCCGCCGCCGCGCAGGCCGCCGCCGAGGCGGCGCGCCGGGCGGGCGTCGGCCCGGCCTCCCCGTGGAACGACCGCGCCCGCCTGCTCCGTCCGGCGGTCCGTCCCGGCGCCAACGCCTGGCGGACCTCCGGATGGGCGAGCTGAGCACAGCACCCCGAGGAGCGGGAAGTCGGCCCGGCCGACTTCCCGCCCCTTCCATTTTTCTTCTTCTCTTCTTCCATTTCTCCGGCGTCCGGTCCGGCCGCCCTCCCGTTCCTGGCCCGTCCGCCCGGATTGCCCGGAACCTGAGTACGGATACTCAGGCGCCCCGCCCCGCACGCGGCGCACCCTGGACGAGTGCTCTGGTCAGACCCCCGCGACGAGCCGTCCCCCGAGGCCCGCCGGGTGCAGGAGAAACTGCACCGCGCCGGCCGGGTGCTCGCCGCCTTCCTCCTCGTGATCGCCGTGCTGCTCCTCCTGTGACCACCGAGGGGCCGCCGTTCACCCGAACGGCGGACACCGGCACCCCCTACCCTGGTGGGCATGACCGACCAGCGCGCCCTCGTCCTCGCCTCCGCCTCCCCCGCCCGCCTCGGACTGCTGCGCCAGGCGGGCCTCGACCCGCGCGTGGTCGTCAGCGGCGTCGACGAGGACGCGATCACCGCCGCCACCCCGGCCGAGCTCGCCCTCGTCCTCGCCGAGGCCAAGGCCAAGGCCGTCGCCGCCGAACTCGCCGGCGGCGAGCTCGTGATCGGCTGCGACTCCGTCCTGGAGCTCGACGGACAGGCCCTCGGCAAGCCCCTCGACGCCGCCGACGCGCTCGCCCGCTGGCAGTCGATGCGCGGCCGCTGCGGCGTGCTGCGCACCGGCCACTGCGTGATCGACACCGTGACCGGCGAGCAGTCCTCGGCCACCGCCTCCACGACCGTCCGCTTCGGCACCCCGGACGACGCCGAGATCGCCGCCTACGTCGCCTCCGGCGAACCGCTGCACGTGGCCGGGGCGTTCACCCTGGACGGCCGCTCGGCGCCGTTCGTCGAGGGCATCGACGGCGACCCGGGCAACGTCATCGGCCTCTCGCTGCCGCTGCTGCGCACCCTGCTGGCCGACCTCGGCGTCCGTATCACCGACCTCTGGGCCGCCAACTAGGTCACTGCACCGGGCAGGTCACCGCACCGGGACGTTCTGCGCGAGGAAGGCCAGGACGTCGGGCAGGGCGCCGTCGGCGAGCAGGTCGGCGCCGTGCCGGGAGCCCGGGTAGAGCTTGAGCGTCCTCGCGGGCGACACCGAGGCCGCGTACAGCTCTGCGCCGCGTCCACCGTCGAGGTCGGAGCGCTCGGCGACACCGTCGACCCCACGGTCTGGCACCCCGCCGCCGCGAGCACCGCCAGGACGGCCGCCGCAGCGCCCGACTTCCCCGCCTTGACCATCATTCGGCGAACGCTGGGCACCGGCCGGAGCACCGTCAATGGTCCGGACACGCGCCCCCGGCTAGGCTGTCCGCCGTTTCGAACGGGGAGGGACGGCACCGATGACCGACAGCGTGCTCAACGTCGTACTGGGCCTGGTGGCAAGCGCCATCAGCGCCGGGCTCGGCTGGCTCGCCCAAGCCCTGCGGCGGCGCCGCAAGGTGGAGCGGGTGCGGGCCTTCTTCGGCCTGCCCGCCGACAGCGAGTGCCTGATCGTCGTGAACCGGCACGCCACCTCGGCCAATTCGAGGAGCGTCGCGCGCCACGACGTGTACGCCCTCATGGAGCTGGCCGCGCTGGTCAAGGAGTGCGGCGCACGGGCCGAGCTGGTGGCGCACGACGAGGTCCGCCAAGGCCTCGGGGACAAGGGCGAGTTCTGCATCGGCGGCCCGACCAGCAACGAGCGGACGGCGGCCCACCTGGCGTCCTGGCTGCCCGGGGTCGAATACGTCCCGGACCCCGACGGCCGCGTGCCGGTCCTGACCGTGGGCAGCACGGAGTATCGGTACGCGGACGAGGACGAGCCCACCGGCGGCCACTCCTTCGTCCTGCTCGCCCGGCTGCACCCGACGGCCGGCGACCGGCCGACCTTCCTGGTCGCGGGCCAGACCGCGGTCGCCAACCACGCCGCCGTCCGCCACCTGGTCGCCAACCACCGCAAGCTCGCCCGGCGGCACACCGAGGACAGCTCCTTCGTGCTGGTCCTCAAGGTCGTCAACCCCAAGGCGTACGGCCCCGATGTCGTCGAACTCGCCGCCGACGTCACCGCCGACGCCCTGCGCAGGAGCACCCAGACCCCGGCCCCCGCGTGAGTGTGGCCAAGCCCACCGGCCCGCCACGCCGCCGCGTCGCGACCGCGCCGACACCGGGTCGCACCCGCCCCGAGCGCCCCGCCTGCGGGGACGTCCGCGGGGCCGTCCACCGGGCCGCGCAACAGATCACCGTCCGTGTGGGATAGTTCACAACCTGGGGCTACTCGCCGGTACTGCCCAGGAATCCATAAACTCAACGAGGTTCAAGAAGGGAGCCACAGTGCGCAAGGTGCTCATCGCCAACCGCGGGGAAATCGCCGTCCGCGTCGCCCGGGCCTGCTCGGACGCCGGTATCGCCAGCGTCGCCGTCTACGCCGAGCCGGACCGGGATGCGCTGCACGTGCGCGCGGCCGACGAGGCTTACTCGCTGGGCGGTGACACCCCGGCCACCAGCTACCTGGACATCGCGAAGGTCCTGAAGGCCGCCGAGGACTCGGGCGCGGACGCGGTCCACCCCGGTTACGGCTTCCTGTCGGAGAACGCGGAGTTCGCCCAGGCCGTCATCGACGCGGGTCTGACCTGGATCGGCCCGCCCCCGCAGGCCATCCGCGACCTCGGCGACAAGGTCACCGCCCGCCACGTCGCCCAGCGCGCCGGCGCCCCGCTGGTCGCCGGCACCCCCGACCCCGTCTCCGGGGCGGACGAGGTCGTCGCCTTCGCCCGGGAGCACGGTCTCCCGGTCGCGATCAAGGCGGCCTTCGGCGGCGGCGGCCGCGGCCTCAAGGTCGCCCGCACCCTGGAGGAGATCCCGGAGCTCTACGAGTCCGCCGTCCGTGAGGCCGTCGCGGCGTTCGGGCGCGGCGAGTGCTTCGTCGAGCGCTACCTCGACAACCCGCGTCACGTCGAGACCCAGTGCCTGGCGGACAAGCACGGCAACGTCGTGGTCGTCTCCACCCGTGACTGCTCGCTGCAGCGCCGCCACCAGAAGCTCGTCGAGGAGGCCCCCGCGCCGTTCCTCACCCCCGAGCAGAACGCGGAGCTGTACCGCGCCTCCAAGGCCATCCTCAAGGAGGCCGGCTACGTCGGCGCCGGCACCTGCGAGTTCCTCGTCGCGCTGGACGGCACGATCTCCTTCCTGGAGGTCAACACCCGCCTGCAGGTCGAGCACCCGGTGACCGAGGAGGTCACCGGCATCGACCTGGTCCGCGAGATGTTCCGCATCGCCGACGGCGAGGAGCTCGGCTACGGCGACCCCGAGGTGCGCGGCCACTCGTTCGAGTTCCGCATCAACGGCGAGGACCCGGGCCGCGGCTTCCTGCCCGCCCCCGGCACGGTGACGCTGTTCGCCCCGCCGTCCGGTCCGGGCGTGCGCCTGGACTCCGGTGTCGAGACCGGCTCGGTCATCGGCCCGGCGTGGGACTCCCTGCTGGCCAAGCTGATCGTCTCCGGCCGCGACCGCAAGCAGGCCCTGGAGCGTGCCAGGCGTGCCCTGAACGAGTTCCGGGTGGAGGGCATGGCCACCGCCGTCCCGTTCCACCAGGCGGTCGTCACGGACCCGGCGTTCGCGCCCGAGGTCCACGGCAGCGACGAGCCGTTCACGGTCTACACCCGCTGGATCGAGACCGAGTTCGACAACACCATCGCCCCGTTCGCCGGTGCCGCCGGCGAGGGCGAGGAGGCCGAGGGCCGCGAGACCGTCGTCGTCGAGGTCGGCGGCAAGCGCATCGAGGTCTCCCTGCCCTCCTCCCTCGGCGTGTCGACGGCTCCGGCCGTGGGCGCCACGGGCGCGGCCAAGGCCAAGCGCCGCGTGGGGGCGAAGAAGGCCGGTTCGGCCGTCAGCGGTGACACGCTGGCCTCGCCGATGCAGGGCACGATCGTCAAGGTCGCCGTCGAGGAGGGCCAGGTCGTCGCGGAGGGCGAACTCATCGTCGTCCTGGAGGCCATGAAGATGGAGCAGCCCCTCAACGCCCACAAGGCCGGCACCGTCGTCGGCCTCAAGGCCGAGGTCGGCGCCAGCGTCAGCAGCGGCGCCGCCCTCTGCGAGATCAAGGACTGACGCAGGTCCACCGAGCACCGACCGGTCCGTACGCCCTCGGGGTGTGCGGACCGGTCGCGTTCGCGGCGGCGATCGTCCTCACCGCCCGCGCGGGACGCCCAGCTCGGCCAGGCGGACCGACATTCCGCCCGGCCCGCCCGGCCCGGCCGGGCCTCCGTGCGCCCCGGGGCGGCGCTGGCCGGGCAGCGGGGCGCCGCCGGGGGGCGGGGCGGCCCGGCGCGGCAGCGGGCCGGGCTGGGTCTGGTGGACGGGCCCGCTGCCGGTGCCGTGCACCGGGGCGTCCCCGGTGGGGGCCGCGCCGAGCGGTGCCAGGTCGATCTGCACCCCGCAGTCGGCGAGCGCGTCCAGCTCGCGCGCGGTGGTGTCGTCGGCGGTCGCGTGCTCGTCGGTGACCAGCCGGGTGATGGTCTCGGTGGGCACGGTCTGGAACATGGTGTCCGCGCCGAGCTTGGTGTGGTCGGCGAGGACGATCACCTCGGCGGCCGACTGCACCAGCGCCCGGTCCACGCTCGCGGACAGCATGTTGGTGGTGGACAGCCCGCGTTCGGCGGTGAGCCCGCTGCCGGAGATGAAGGCCTTGGACACCCGCAACCCCTGCAGCGACTGCTCGGCACCGCTGCCGACCAGCGCGTAGTTGGAGCCCCGCAGGGTGCCGCCGGTCATCACCACCTCCACCCGGTTGGCGTGCGCCAGCGCCTGGGCGACGAGCAGCGAGTTGGTGACCACGGTGAGGCCGGGCACCCGGGCGAGCCGGCGGGCCAGCTCCTGGGTCGTGGTGCCGGCGCCGACGACGACCGCGTCGCCCTCCTCCACCAGCCCGGCGGCGAGGTCCGCGACGGCGCTCTTCTCGGCCGCGGAGAGGTGGGTCTTCTGCGGGTAGCCGGGTTCGCGGCTGAAGCCGCCGGGGAGCACCGCGCCGCCGTGCCGGCGGTCGAGGAGCCCTTCTGCCTCCAGCGCCCGTACGTCCCGGCGCACGGTCACTTCGGAGGTCTGGACGACGCGGGCCAGCTCACGGAGCGACACGGCTCCGTTGGCGCGCACCATTTCGAGGATCAACTGGCGACGTTCTGCAGCAAACACAGAACCGACGGTAACCTCCCTGACCGTCTGCTTTCAGGCGTTTGCAGCTAGTAGCGGGAATTGCTCGCGGACGAGCGGCGCGTGACCGTACAATACGCGCCGTCAATAAGCCGGGACTGCGCCCGCCGTACGGGTGACGATCACGCGCGCGCAAAGGGCGGCCACCGATCGGTGACCGCCCTCAACTGCGCGCCGGATGCTCAGGATTCGCCTTCGGCCCGCTTGCGGATGTGCAGCTGCCGGGCGGCCTCGGCGGTCGAGCCGGAGACCGACGGGTAGACGGTGAAGGCGCTGGCCACCTGTTCGACCGTCAGATTGGCGTCCACCGCGAGCGAGATCGAGTGGATCAGCTCGCTGGCGCGCGGGGCGACCACGACGCCGCCGACCACGATGCCGGTGCCCGGGCGGCAGAACAGCTTCACGAAGCCGTCCCGGATGCCCTGCATCTTGGCCCGCGGGTTGCCGCGCAGCGGCAGCTTGACCTCGACCGCGTCCATCTTGCCGCACTGCACGTCGGCGGCGGTGTAGCCGACGGTGGCGATCTCCGGGTCGGTGAAGACGTTGGAGGCGACGGTCTTCAGGTCGAGCGGCTGCACCGCGTCGCCGAGCGCGTGGTACATCGCGATCCGGCCCTGCATGGCGGCCACCGAGGCGAGCATGAAGACGCCGGTGCAGTCGCCGGCCGCGTAGACACCCGGGGCGCTGGTGCGGGAGACCCGGTCGACCTGGATCTGGCCCCAGTCGTTGAGCTTGACCCCGGCCTCCTCCAGGCCCATGTCCGCGGTGTTGGGGATCGAGCCGACCGCCATCAGGCAGTGGGTGCCCTCGATCACCTTGCCGTCGGCGAGGGTGACCTCGACCCGGTCGCCGATCCGCTTGGCGCTCTCGGCGCGCGAGCGGCCCATGACGTTCATGCCGCGGCGGCGGAACACGTCCTCCAGCACCTCGGCGGCGTCCGGGTCCTCGCCCGGCAGCACCCGGTCGCGGCTGGACACCAGGGTCACCTTGGAGCCGATCGCCTGGTAGGCACCGGCGAACTCGGCGCCGGTGACACCGGAACCGACCACGATCAGCTCGCGCGGCAGCTCCTCCAGGTCGTACACCTGGGTCCAGGTCAGGATCCGCTCGCCGTCCGGCTGCGCGTCCGGCAGCTCGCGCGGGTGGGCGCCGGTCGCGATCAGCACCGCGTCGGCGCGCAGCGAGTGCACCGTGCCGTCGGGCGCGTCCACGAGCACCTCGCGGGAGCCGTCCACGGCCTGGCCGCCGGCGCCGAGCCGGCCCCGGCCGCGCAGCACGGTGACACCGGCGCGGGTGACGGACTGGGTGATGTCGTGGGACTGCGCGATCGCGAGCCGCTTCACACGGCGGTTGACCTTGCCCAGGTCCACGCCGACCACCTTGTCGCCGTGCTCGCGCGCGGCCTCGTCCCGGGCGACGGTGATGCCGAGCTCGTCGTAGGAGCTGTCGAAGGTGGTCATCACCTCCGCGGTCGCGATCAGCGTCTTCGACGGCACGCAGTCCGTGAGCACCGCCGATCCGCCCAGACCGTCGCGGTCGACGACGGTCACCTCCGCGCCGAGCTGGGCGGCCACCAGTGCCGCCTCGTAGCCGCCGGGTCCGCCACCGATGATCACGATCCGAGTCACGCTCACCATTGTCCCGCACGCCCGGAGCGCTGCCACGCCGGGGTACGGGCTTCTGTGCGATCGCCCAGTCGCCGTAGTCTGGCCCGCATGCCCCTTTACGCCGCGTATGCCACGAACCTCGATGCCCGGCAGATGACCCGCCGCGCCCCGCACTCCCCGCTGCGCGGAACCGGCTGGCTGGACGGCTGGCGGCTCACCTTCGGCGGCGAACAGCTCGGCTGGGAGGGCTCGCTGGCGACCGTCGTCGAGGACGAGAAGGAGCAGGTGTTCGTCTCCCTCTACGACATCGCGCCGATGGACGAGGAGGGCCTGGACCGCTGGGAGGGCGTCCAGCTCGGCATCTACCGCAAGACGAAGCTGCGCGCCCACACCCTGGACGGCGACATCCAGGTCTGGACGTACGTCCTCAACGACTACGAGGGCGGCCTTCCCGCGGCCCGCTACCTCGGCCTGATCGCCGACGCGGCGGAGAGCGCCGGAGCCCCGCACGACTACGTGATGGACCTGCGCCGACGGCCCTGCTGACCCATCGCG
Source organism: Kitasatospora sp. NPDC001660 (assembly GCF_053596725.1). Lineage (NCBI taxonomy): Bacteria > Bacillati > Actinomycetota > Actinomycetes > Kitasatosporales > Streptomycetaceae > Kitasatospora > Kitasatospora sp. NPDC001660. The sequence goes on from NZ_JBSFGU010000047.1 coordinate 37,000, forward strand.
GGGGGCCGCCCGGAGGCCGGGGGCGGCCGGACGGAACTGTCGATACCGACGAGGCGCATCGCCCGGAAAGCGCCACCGAGCTGTGCTTTCGGGTCAACCGGGTAACGATCCGGCATGCCGCGGCGGATTTTCTACGCGCGTAGCCGATTCCCGTCTATCCTCGGACCCGTGAACGCAACTCCTCAGTCGGTCGTCTCCGCCGACCCCTACGCCGCCGCCCAGGCCGCCGCCGCGCGCCTGCGCGAGCTGACCGGTGCCGAGCGCCACGACGTCGCCCTGGTGATGGGCTCCGGCTGGGTGCCGGCCGCCGACGCCCTCGGCGAGACCGTGGCCGAGTTCCCGGTGACCGAGCTCCCGGGCTTCCCCGCCCCCGCCGTCGCCGGCCACGCCGGCAAGATCCGCTCGGTGAAGATCGGCGACAAGCGCGCCCTGATCTTCCTCGGCCGCAACCACTACTACGAGGGCCACGGCGTGGCCACCGTCGTCCACGGCGTGCGCACCGCCGCCGCGGCCGGCTGCGGCATCATCGTCCTCACCAACGGCTGTGGCGGCCTGCGCGAGGGCTGGGTGCCCGGCCAGCCGGTGCTGATCCGTGACCACATCAACCTGACCGCGGACTCCCCGATCGTCGGCGCCAACTTCGTCGACCTCACCGACCTGTACTCCAAGCGCCTGCGCGCCCTGTGCCACGAGGTCGACCCGTCCCTGGACGAGGCCGTCTACGTCCAGTTCCGCGGCCCGCACTACGAGACCCCGGCCGAGGTCAACATGGCCCGGGTGATCGGCGGCGAGCTGGTCGGCATGTCCACCACCCTGGAGGCCATCGCCGCCCGCGAGGCCGGCGCCGAGGTGCTCGGCATCTCGCTGGTCACCAACCTGGCCGCCGGCATCACCGGCGAGCCGCTCAACCACGAAGAGGTCCTGGAGGCCGGCAAGGCCTCGGCCGAGCGCATGGGCGAGCTGCTGGCCAAGGTCCTCGAGCGGATCTGACCCGGCACGGCGCACAATCATGAGCGACGGGGCCCACGGGCGGCCGTGATCCGCTGATCACACCCGCCCGCGGGCCCCGTCCGCGTGCCGTGCCCGTGCGGGAACTCCGGCCGATGACCGCCAAACCTCCCGATGGAGCAGTCGCCTTGACATCACCCCTCGACACGAGGGGATTCCGATCCTCGCGGGTTGGACCTTCTGCTTCACGGGGCCGGTTGCCGACCCGGATCACCGGCGAGGGACGGCGTGCCGCCCATCGGCCCTGCACCAGCTCCACAGACCTGACTTCCCGCCAGCCCGGCGGCAGGGCTCGGCGGACACTGATTGTCACCGAAGCACCACAGGAAGTACCACCCGTTCAGACTCCCCGGGCCGTATCCGGGGTATCCACGCAAGGAGTTGGGATGACGCAGGCACCCACCACCGACCTCCTCGCCCGGGCCCGGGCCTGGCTGGCCGAGGACCCCGACCCGCAGACCCGCGAGGAGCTGACCGCGCTGCTGGCGCGCGCCGAGGACCCGGATGCCGAGGAGGACAGCAAGCTCGCCTGGGCCGAACTCGCCGAGCGCTTCGCCGACCGGCTCCAGTTCGGCACCGCCGGCCTGCGCGGCGAACTCGGCGCCGGCCCGATGCGGATGAACCGCGCCGTCGTCATCCGGGCCGCCGCCGGCCTGGTCGCGTACGTGCGGAAGCAGGGCCTCGGCGACCTCGTGGTCATCGGCTACGACGCCCGCCACAAGTCGTACGACTTCGCCCGCGACACCGCCGCCGTCGTGGTCGGCGCCGGCCTGCGCGCCGCGCTGCTGCCCCGCCCGCTGCCCACCCCGGTGCTCGCCTTCGCGATCCGCCACCTGGGCGCCGCCGCCGGCGTCACCGTCACCGCGAGCCACAACCCGCCGCAGGACAACGGCTACAAGGTCTACCTGGGCGACGGCTCGCAGATCGTCCCGCCGGCCGACGCCGGCATCGCCGCCGAGATCGACGCGATCGGCTCGCTGAACGACGTCCCGCGCGCCGAGGACGGCTGGGAGGTGCTCGGCGAGGAGGTCATCGAGGCGTACCTGGCCCGCGCCGTCTCGATCGTCGACGAGCACAGCCCGCGCGACCTCGACGTCGTCTACACCCCGATGCACGGCGTCGGCCGCGACACCCTGGTCGCCGCCTTCCGCCAGGCCGGCTTCACCGCGCCCACCGTGGTCGCCGAACAGGCCGAGCCCGACCCGGACTTCCCGACCGTGGCCTTCCCCAACCCGGAGGAGCCGGGGGCGATGGACCTCGCCTTCCGCACCGCCGCCGAGGTCGGCCCGGACATCGTCATCGCCAACGACCCGGACGCCGACCGCTGCGCGGTGGCCGTCCCGGCCAACGGCAACGCGGCCGGCAGCGGCAACGGCACCTCCGGCTGGCGGATGCTCCGCGGCGACGAGGTCGGCGCGCTGCTCGGCTCGGCCCTGGTCGCCAAGAAGGCCGAAGGCACCTTCGCCACCACGATCGTCTCCGCCACCCTCCTCGGCCGGATCGCCGAGGCCGCCGGCCTCGGGTACGCCGAGACGCTCACCGGCTTCAAGTGGATCTCCCGCGCCGAGGGCCTGCGCTACGGCTACGAGGAGGCGCTCGGCTACTGCGTCGACCCGGAGGGCGTCCGGGACAAGGACGGCATCACCGCCGCCCTGCTGGTCGCCGAGCTGGCCGCGACCCTCAAGAAGTCCGGCCGCACCCTGACCGACCTGCTGGACGACCTGGCGCTGGAGCACGGCCTGCACGCCACCGACCAGCTGTCCGTCCGGGTGCAGGACCTCTCGCTGATCGGCGCCGCGATGGCGCGCCTGCGCGAGCAGCCGCCGACCGTCCTGGCCGGCCTGGCCGTCACCCGCGCCGACGACCTCACCGCCGGTTCCGCCGACCTGCCGCCCACCGACGGGCTGCGCTACTACCTGGCCGGCGAGGCCGTCCGCTCCGCCCGGATCGTGGTCCGGCCGTCCGGCACCGAGCCCAAGCTGAAGTGCTACCTGGAGGTCGTCCTCCCGGTCGCCTCCGCCGCCGACCTGTCCGCCGCGCGGGTGCGCGCCGGCGAGCTGCTCGACGCCGTCAAGCGCGACCTGGCCGTGGCCGCGGGCATCTGAGCACCGGCTCGACACGGAAGGGGCCCGTACGGCGTACCGTACGGGCCCCTTCGTCATCGCTTCCTGTCGCCCCCGGTCCTCAGACGGCGATCACCGTGATCAGCGCGGCCAGGCCGACCAGCGTCGGCACGATCACCCACCAGCACCAGCGCACCACGACCGGCCCGGCGGCGTCCGGACTGGCGGCGTTGCGCTCGGCCATCTCCTGGAGCACCGAGGTCACCTGGTCGGACCAGGCCCGGGTCGGGTCGGAGGAGCCCAGCACCGGCGGCGTGGTGGGCATGGTGTTGCGCGTGAAGACCCCCAGCCGGGAGGTGTGCTCGGACCCGCCGCGCAGGGCGGCCCGGTTGGCCCGCTTGCGCTGGCGCAGCGACACCGGCACGGCCCACACCTGGTACTTCTTGCCCTCGGCGAGCAGTTCGACGGAGTACCCGGCGCGCAGCGCGTCCACCGAGGCCCACGGCGCGGTGATCGTCCGCCACGGGTTGCGCACCACGAGCCGCCGGTCGTTGGCCAGCACCGCCGGACGCAGCGTGTAGGCGATCACCGGGAAGGCGAACACCGGCACGGCCGCGAGCGACACGGCCGGCGTCTTCCCGGTCCCGTTCAGCGCGGCGTCGCCGATCAGCCAGGCGGCCACCGCCAGCAGCAGCACACCGGAGATCACGCCGGGAACCGAGCGGTACACGCGGTCCGCGTACCCGGGCTCCCCGTCGGGGGCGGACGAGCCCTGGTGGGGCTTGCCGTCGGATTCGGTCATGCCGACGATTCTGCCCCATGCCCCCCGGGATGAGGTCTCGGTACAGCATCGGTTGCCGCGAAGAGCCGCCCACCCCGTCCCCGTCGGCATTCCCTGTCGAGCCGGCGCGTCCTCGCCCCTTCTCACCCCGCCCCCGAGGTCTCGGTCCGGCCACGAAAGGGAGGCGCTCTAGCGGTTGGCTACGCGCGTAGATATGCTGCTCTTGTGACTATGTCCACTGTTGCAGCCAATGCCCCCGGCGTTGCGGGCAGCGGCCTTGCGGACGTTGCGGCGTCCGAGGCCTCCCTCCGCCGCTTTCTGCACGGCCTGCCCGGCGTCGACCAGGTCGGCCTGGAGGCGCGTGCCGCCGCCCTCGGAACCCGCTCGATCAAGACCACGGCGAAGGCCTACGCCATCGACCTGGCGATCTCGATGATCGACCTGACCACGCTCGAAGGCGCGGACACGGTCGGCAAGGTGCGCGCCCTGTGCACCAAGGGCAGGAACCCCGACCCCACCGACCCGTCCACTCCCCGCGTGGCCGCCATCTGTGTCTACCCGGACATGGTCGCCACCGCCAAGGAGGCCCTGCGGGGCACCGACATCCAGGTCGCCTCCGTCGCCACCGCCTTCCCGGCCGGCCGCGCCGCCCTCCCGGTGAAGCTCGCCGACACCGCCGACGCGGTCGCCGCGGGCGCCGACGAGATCGACATGGTGATCGACCGGGGCGCCTTCCTCTCCGGCCGCTACCTCGACGTCTTCAACGAGATCGTCGCCGTCAAGGAGGCGTGCAAGCGCCCGGACGGCACCTACGCCCACCTCAAGGTGATCTTCGAGACCGGCGAGCTCCAGACGTACGACAACGTGCGCCGCGTCTCCTGGCTCGCGATGCTGGCCGGTGCCGACTTCATCAAGACCTCCACCGGCAAGGTCGCCGTCAACGCGACCCCTCCGGTCACCCTGCTGATGCTGGAGGCGGTCCGCGACTTCCGCGCGCAGACCGGCGTCCAGGTCGGCGTGAAGCCCGCCGGTGGCATCAAGACCACCAAGGACGCCATGAAGTACCTGGTGATGGTCAACGAGACCCTCGGCGACGACTGGCTAAGCCCGCACTGGTTCCGCTTCGGCGCCTCCAGCCTGCTCAACGACCTGCTGATGCAGCGCCAGAAGCTCGCCACCGGACGCTACTCCGGCCCCGACTACGTGACGGTGGACTGATCACCATGGCCAAGAAGAAGAACATCGAGGAGCCGGTGAAGGCCTCCGGCCTCTTCGCCTACGCCCCGGCCCCCGAGTCCCCCGCCGCCGCGGGCGACATCGCCACCTCCTACGGCCACTTCATCGGCGGCGAGTTCGTCGACTCCTCCGGCGGCGAGGCCCTGAAGACGGTCAACCCGGCCACCGAGCAGGTGCTCGCCGAGTTCGCCCAGGGCACCGACGAGGACGTCGACCGCGCCGTCGCCGCCGCCCGCAAGGCCTTCGCCGACTGGTCGGCCCTGCCGGGCAGCGAGCGCGCCAAGTACCTGTTCCGGATCGCCCGGATCGTCCAGGAGCGCAGCCGCGAGCTGGCCGTGCTGGAGTCGATCGACAACGGCAAGCCGATCCGCGAGACCCGCGACGTCGACCTGCCGCTGGTCGCCGCGCACTTCTTCTACTACGCGGGCTGGGCCGACAAGCTCGACCACGCCGGCTACGGGCCGAACCCGAAGCCGCTGGGCGTGGCCGGCCAGGTCATCCCGTGGAACTTCCCGCTGCTGATGCTGGCGTGGAAGATCGCGCCCGCGCTGGCGACCGGCAACACGGTCGTCCTGAAGCCGGCCGAGACCACCCCGCTGACGGCCCTGCGCTTCGCCGAGATCTGCCGCCAGGCCGGTCTGCCGAAGGGCGTCGTCAACATCGTCACCGGCGACGGCCGCACCGGCGCCGCGCTCACCGCGCACCCGGACGTCAACAAGGTCGCCTTCACCGGCTCCACCCCGGTCGGCCGGGCGATCGCCAGGCAGCTGGCCGGCACCCGCAAGAAGCTCTCGCTGGAGCTGGGCGGCAAGGCGGCCAACATCGTGTTCGACGACGCGCCGATCGACCAGGCGGTCGAGGGCATCGTCAACGGCATCTTCTTCAACCAGGGCCACGTCTGCTGCGCCGGTTCGCGCCTGCTGGTCCAGGAGTCGATCCAGGACGAGCTGCTGGACGCCCTGAAGCGCCGGATGGCCACCCTGCGGGTCGGCGACCCGCTGGACAAGAACACCGACATCGGCGCCATCAACTCGGCGGCCCAGCTGGCCCGGATCACCGAGCTGACCGATGCCGGCGAGGCCGAGGGCGCCGAGCGCTGGTCGCCCGAGTGCGAGCTGCCGGGCACCGGCTTCTGGTTCAGGCCGACCCTGTTCACCGGCGTCAGCCAGGCCCACCGGATCGCCCAGGAGGAGGTCTTCGGCCCGGTGCTGTCGGTGCTGACCTTCCGCACCCCCGACGAGGCGGTCGCGAAGGCCAACAACACCCCGTACGGCCTCTCCGCCGGCATCTGGACGGAGAAGGGCTCGCGCATCCTCTGGATGGCCAACAAGCTCAAGGCCGGTGTGGTCTGGGCCAACACCTTCAACAAGTTCGACCCGACCTCGCCGTTCGGCGGCTTCAAGGAGTCGGGTTACGGCCGCGAGGGTGGCCGCCACGGTCTGGAGGCCTACCTCGATGTCTGACACGACCTTCGCGCGTCTTGACGTCCTCAAGACCTACAAGCTGTACGTCGGCGGGAAGTTCCCGCGCTCCGAGAGCGGGCGGGTGTACGAGGTGACCGACTCCAAGGGCGAGTGGCTCGCCAACGCCCCGCTGGGCACCCGCAAGGACGCCCGCGACGCCGTCGTCGCCGCCCGTGCGGCGGTCAAGGGCTGGGCCGGCACCACCGCGTACAACCGCGGCCAGGTGCTGTACCGGGTGGCCGAGATGCTCCAGGGCCGGCGCGAGCAGTTCGCCGCCGAGGTGGCCGTCTCCGAGGGCATCGGCCCGAAGAAGGCCGCCGCGCTGGTGGACGCCGCGATCGACCGCTGGGTCTGGTACGCGGGCTGGACGGACAAGGTCGCCCAGATCGCGGGCGGCGCCAACCCGGTCGCCGGTCCGTTCTTCAACCTCTCCACCCCGGAGCCGACCGGCGTGGTCGGGATCGTCGCCCCGCAGGCCGGGTACGGGCACTCGCTGCTCGGCCTGGTGTCGGTGATCGCCCCCGCGATCGCCACCGGCAACACGGTCGTGGTCGCCGCCGCCGCGGACGCCCCGCTGCCGGCCCTGTCGCTGGGCGAGGTGCTCGCCACCTCGGACGTCCCGGGCGGCGTGGTGAACATCATCTCGGGCCGCACGGCGGACATCGCGCCGACCCTGGCCTCGCACCAGGACGTCAACGCGCTGGACCTCACCGGTGCCATCGCGGCCGACGGTCCCGGCGCGGCGCCCGCTCTGGAGGCCGCCGCCGCGGATACCCTGAAGCGGGTGGTCCGTCCGGAGCTGGACCCGTTCGCCCAGGACTGGACCAATGCGCCCGGTACGGACCGGCTACTCTCGTTCCTGGAGACGAAGACGGTCTGGCACCCGATGGGGATCTGACCCTCCGTCGCCACCACCCCGCGCCCCGCGCGGAAGAACAAAAGAGAACAACTCCACAGACTGGCCGTCCCCAGAGCCCTCTCCCCCCCAGGGCCCGGACGGTCATAGGACGGACCCGCGCCTCTCCCCCCCCTGGCGCGGGTCCGTCGGCGTTCGCGGCCGTTCGACGCGCGGCCGTTCGACGCGTGGCCGCCCAACGACTTTGGTCGCGCCGGGACAATCCGTTCGATGCTCCCGGCGCGCCCGGCGCCCACGAAGACTGGGGTGACACCGAGCGGCCGGAGGGGAGACCGGATGGGCGAGTTCCTGGGAGAGCTCATCGCACTGTTCGCGGACGGCTTCGTCCGCCGGCTGCGGCTCGCCCGCACCCGGCGCCGGCTGGCCGCCGGACGGCCTGCCCGGATCCCCTGCTCGGCCCGCGTCGAGCGCCCCGGCGAGGGCCCGGGCTACGTCAACGGCCGGCTGCTGATCACACCCGGCTCGGCGGCCGTGACCTTCGCCTCATCCGCCCTGCGCCTGGAGCTGCCGGCCGGCGGAGAGTTCCACGAGCCCGAGCCGGCCGCCTGGCACAGCCAGGACTGGGCGGCCACCGCCTACCAGCCGCCCGGGCCGGGACCGTTGGTCTACCTCCAGACCGACACCGCCCACCTCCCGCTGCTGCACGCCGCGTTGGCCGCGCCGTCCGCGGCGAAACCGGTGTAGTCCGGCCGGTTTCGGCATCGGGCCCGGATGCGTCAGACTGGTGTCCCGTGAGTGACGACCCGCTGAACCCTGTGCCGATGACCCGCGCCCGGGTGGTGCTGCTGTCCGGTCCCTCCGGATCCGGGAAGTCCTCGCTCGCCGGCCGCAGCGGTCTGCCGGTGCTCCAGCTCGACGACTTCTACAAGGACGGCGACGACCCCACCCTCCCGCTGCTGCCCGACGGCGCGGTCGACTGGGACTCCCCGCTCGCCTGGCACCGCGACCAGGCCGTCGCCGCCATCCGCGACCTGTACGAGACCGGCCGCACCGAGGTCCCGGTGTACTCGATCCCGGACAACGGGCGCATCGACACCCGGACGCTCGATCTGGACGGCGCCCCCGCGTTCATCGCCGAGGGCATCTTCGCCGCCGAGATCACCGCCCAGTGCGCCGAGGAGGGCCTGCTCGGCGACGCCCTGTGCCTGCGCAACGGCGCGCTCACCACGGCCTGGCGCCGGCTGCGCCGGGACGTCCGCGAGGGCCGCAAGTCGCTGCCGGTGCTGCTGCGCCGCGGCTGGCGGCTGATGCGCGCCGAGCGGTCCATCGTCGGCCGCCAGGTCGCCCTGGGCGCCCACCCGTGCGCCGGCCCGGAGGCCTTCCGCCGGATCACCGCGGCGGCCGGGCAGCCGCAGCTCTCGTCCGTGTGACCCCGGGGCGTGTGACGAGCGGAACGAGCGTGCGACAGACAGAACGACGGGCCCGGTGCGTCTCCCCCGCACCGGGCCCGTCGCCTTTCGGACGGTCGTCGGGCTCCCCCGTGGACATCGCTCCCCCGAGCCGACGTCCGCAGTCCGTGACCGTCCTTCCCGTCCCCCGACGGGAGTCCCTTTCTCTAGACGCTTCGAGCGTCCCTTTCCGTTACGCGTCTCACGCGACCAGTTCGCCGAACGCCCGAACGGTGTCGCCCGACTTGTTCAGGTGCTCGTCGTCGCGCAGGCGGCGCAGCGCGCGCCAGATGCTGCTCTTGACCGTACCGACGCTGATCCCCAGCACGTCGGCGATCTCCGGGTCGGTCTTGCCCTCGTAGTACCGCAGCACCAGCATGGTCCGCTGGTTCTCCGGCAGCTTCGCCAGCGCCTGCCACAGCACGGTGCGCAGCTCGGTGCCGCCCATCGCGTCGGTGTCGCCGACCGTCTCCGGCAGCTCCTCGGTCGGGTACTCGTTGACCTTGCGGCGGCGCCAGGCGGAGATGTGCAGGTTGGTCATGGTGCGGCGGAGGTAGCCCCCGACCGCGGCCTTGTCGGTGATCCGGCCCCAGGCGCGGTAGGTGCTGAAGAGCGCGCTCTGCAGCAGGTCCTCGGCCTCGTAGCGGTCACCGGTGAGGTGGTACGCCGTGGCGTACAGGGAGGCGCGGCGCTCGCGCACGTACGCGGTGAACTCCGTGATGTGGTCCTCCGCGACGGCCGGGTGCTCCCCCTGCGCGTCTCCCTGTCCCGCCTCGGCGGTGCGCGCGGCGGCGGGGTTCAACCGCAGCAGCGTCGCACCGGCGGCCTCGCGGCCGGTCGGCTCCCCCGAACCGACCTTCCGCAGACCGTTCCCCCCGGTTCCCCGGTTACCCCCCAGGGCGCCCTTGCCCTCGACGCGGACGGGGAGGATCCCCCGCAGCGTGAGGGTGTTGGCGGAGTCGGCCGCACTCCCCATCCGGCCGATCCCGTACAGCTCCCCCGTCCTGCCACCGCCGCTCACCCGGCGGGCGGCAGGGTTACCGGTGCTGTGCGCGCACCCCCGTACGGTCACGGCACCGGAGTTCTCGTCGGTCCTGAACTCGTACCGGGTCCGGTGGGTGGTCGCTGAGGAACGCGCGGTGCGGACAGCCGGGTTGGTCCGGGTCTGAAGCATGGCGTTCATCGTGCGCCCCCTTGGTTCGGTACGAGCGGGTTCCGGTTGCCGCCCTCCAGCCGGCCGGTTGGCCCGCTGTCCTGCGGCGACATGGAAAATCCTGCCCGGCGGTTGTGATGGCGCTGTCCGCCGACTGTCACAGGGGTGTCACAGGGGACGGGCCGTTCGTCCCGGTCCGCCTCCCTCCTACCGGACGCCGAGGGCGCTTCTTCCGGTTCCCGTACGGGCGGTGACCGGTCCGGGGGGTGATTCGCGGCTTCCGGTGGGACAAAATGGGGCCGTGCCTTTCCTCCTACTGATCGAGGACGACGACGCCATCCGGACCGGCCTCGAACTCGCCCTCACCCGCCAGGGCCACCGTGTGGCCACCGCCGCCTCCGGCGAGGACGGACTGAGGCTCTTCAAGGAGCAGCGGCCCGATCTGATCGTGCTGGACGTGATGCTGCCCGGAATCGACGGCTTCGAGGTCTGCCGCCGGATCCGGCGCACCGACCAGCTGCCGATCATCCTGCTGACCGCCCGGTCCGACGACATCGACGTGGTGGTCGGCCTGGAGTCCGGTGCGGACGACTACGTGGTCAAGCCGGTGCAGCCGCGCGTCCTGGACGCCCGGATCCGCGCCGTGCTGCGACGCGGCGAGCGGGAGAGCTCGGACTCCTCCGCGTACGGCAGCGTGGTGATCGACCGGGCGGCGATGACCGTCACCAAGGACGGGCAGGACCTCCAGCTCACCCCGACCGAGCTGCGGCTGCTGCTGGAGCTCAGCCGCCGGCCCGGCCAGGCGCTCTCCCGGCAGCAGTTGCTGCGGCTGGTGTGGGAGCACGACTACCTGGGCGACTCGCGCCTGGTGGACGCGTGCGTCCAGCGGCTGCGGGCGAAGGTCGAGGACGTGCCGTCGGCGCCGACCCTGATCCGGACGGTACGCGGCGTGGGCTACCGGCTGGACCCTCCCGCCTGAGTCGTACCGTTCCTCCTCCCGTCCTTCTCCCATCGTTCTCGCATCCTTCTCGCGTCCTTGCTTGTGCCCCTGAACTCCCGTACGACGACAGGCTCCTGTGACTGACCATCAGACGACGACCCGGCGCTTCGCCACGGGCCCGTGGCGAAGGCTGCGCTCGCTGCGGGTACGGCTGATCGCGGTGTTCGCGGCGGTCGCGCTGCTCGCCGCCGTCTCGGCCTCCGGCATCGCCTACTGGCTGAACCGCGACGCGGTGCTCAAGCGCGCCCAGGACACGGCGCTCAACGACTTCCGGGTCTCGCTCAGCCGGAACGTCTCCGACCTGCCCCTGGGCGCGAGCTGCCCGGACCTGGCCGCGCTCGCCACGAACGTCGCCAGCTCCGGGCTGAGCTACGACGTCGTGCTGGTCGACCCGGCGCACCCCGAGTGCCCGGCCTCCTCCGACCCGGCGCACTTCACGCTCGCCGACGTGCCGAGCGCGCTGCAGTCCACCGTCGCCCGCCCGCGCGAGATCACCGAGAGCAACCCGTACCCGTACCACCTGTACTGGCAGCGGCAGAACCTGCAGGGCCGGCCGTTCGTGATCGGCGGCACGAAGGTGGTGCCGAACGGCCCGACGGCGTACATGTTCAAGTCGCTGGAGAACGAGCGGGCCGACCTCAACACGCTGGGCTGGTCGCTGGCCATCGCCACCCTGCTGGCGCTGATCGGCTCGGCGCTGCTCGCGCAGGCCGCGTCGTCGACCGTGCTGCGGCCGGTCAAGCGGCTCGGCGACGCCGCCCGGGCACTGGGCGAGGGGCGCCTGGACACCCGGCTGGAGGTCGACGGCTCGGACGAACTCGCGGACCTCGCCCGGACGTTCAACCGCGCCGCGGAGTCGCTGCACGAGCGGGTCGAGGAACTGAGCGCGCGCGAGGCGCAGAGCCGGCGGTTCGTCGCCGACATGTCGCACGAGCTGCGCACGCCGCTGACCGCGATGACCGCCGTCACCGACATCCTGGAGGACGAGGCCGAGTCGCTCGACCCGATGATCGAGCCGGCCGTCCGGCTCGTCGTCAGCGAGACCCGGCGGCTGTCGGACCTGGTGGAGAACCTGATGGAGGTGACCCGCTTCGACGCCGGCACGGCCAAGCTGGTCGCCGACGAGGTGGACATCGCCGACCTGATCATGTCCTGCATCGACGGCCGGGCCTGGTACGACGCGGTCGAGCTGGACGCCCCGCGCGGCATCCTGGCCGTCGTGGACCCGCGCCGCCTCGACGTCGTCTTCGCCAACCTGATCGGCAACGCGCTCAAGCACGGCGGCTCGCCGGTGCGGGTCAAGGTCAGGGAGGCCGGGGGCTCGGTCGTCGTCGAGGTCTCGGACAGCGGCCCGGGCATCCCCGAGGACGTGCTGCCGCACGTCTTCGACCGCTTCTACAAGGCCGACCGCGGCCGGGCCCGCTCCGAGGGCAGCGGCCTCGGGCTCTCGATCGCGATGGCCAACGCGCAGATCCACGGGGGGACGATCACGGCGGCGAACGGGGAGGTCGGGGCGGTGTTCACGCTGACGCTGCCACTGGCACCGCCGCCTCCGCCGTCCGCGGACGGGGCCGGCGACGGCCCCGCCGGAGACGCCGTCGAGCACGAGGACTCCCAGTGACCGCCCCCACCCGCTCCCCCCTGCGCCGGACCTCCGGCGTGCTGCTCCTACTGGCGCTGGCCTCCGGCTGCGGGATCCGTCCGACCGCCGTCCCGGTGGACGCGGGCGCCCCGGCCAGCCGGACGGCCTGCCCGACCGCCCCGCACGTACCGACCGCGCTGGCCACCCCGGCCCCGGCCGCTCCGAGCCCGCCCGCGACCCGGAGCACCGCCAAGCCCGGCCCCAGCCCGGCCCCCAGCCCGACCGGCCTGGCCACCTCGCCCCCGGACAACGTCTTCAGTGCCCTGCCGACGGCCGGAGCCAACGCCTGCAGGTGAGGGCGTGGCTCCCGGGGCGGGGCGCGTGTCGGAATGTTCACGCCCGGTGTGGAACCGCCGCGCCACCGGCTCACGTCCTTCCCCCCGTGCAGCGAGATGGCACCAGGACACGCGACGAGCGGCGTTCCGGCGTGCGGACCGACACCGGGCCGGCGGCGGCCGTCCACCGTCCCCTGCGGCAGGTCGGGCTGGCGGGCCTCGCCCTCCACCTGTCGCTGGTCCTCTGGCTGGTGGTGCTCAGACCCCTGCCGGTGGCCTGGGTCTACGACGCCAACCTGACGCCGCTGGCCTCCCTGCGCTCCTCCTCGGTCTGGCAGGTGGTCGGCGAACTCGTCCTGCTGGCCCCGCTCGGCGTCCTGCTCCCGCTGGCCGGCGGCCGGCCGCGCGCCCCGTGGCTGCCGTCCTTCCTGCGCACCACCGGCGTCTCCGCCCTGCTGGCCACCGGCCTGGAGTTCCTCTCCTCCTGGACGCCCGGGCACGTCCTCAACGTCGACCACATACTGCTCGCCGTGATCGGCGTCGCCGTCACCCACGTCGCCCTCGTCCCGGCGCTGCGGCGGCTGCTGCGGGAGCGGCGGCCCCGGGCCCGCAGGCCCGCGGCGGCGCCCGCGGTGGCGCCGAAGGTGACCACCCTGGTGAGCCCCCCGGTCGCCGCCGCGATCACCCCGGTCCCGGCCGCCCGTGCGTCGGCCGAGCCTGCTCCCTGAGCACCAGGCCGCCGACCTCGATCAGCCCGCCCCCGCGCGGTGCGGTCACGATCCGCGAGCCCCGCCCCTGCGTGACGGTCAGCGCCCGCCCGAGCCGCGCGGTCAGCAGCAGCGCCGCCGCACCCGTCGCCTCGTCCTCGTCGATCCCGTCGCCGCGCCCGGGGAAGCCCCGCGCCCGGACCGTCCCGGCCGTCTCGTCCTGCCACGCCCACGCGTAGATCCACTCGCCCGGCGGCGGCACCTCCAGCGCGTCCACCTCCTGCGCCGACCCGTACTGCCGCAGGGTGCGCGGCGGCGCCCAGTCGGCCCGGGCCTCGATCAGCGTCAGCCCGTCCTGGCGCCGGACGCCCACCTCGCCGGCGGGCGTGACCAGCCGGTCCACCCCGAGCAGCCATCCGGTCCCGACGCAGGGGTGCCCGGCGAACGGCAGCCGGAGCGTCGGCGTGTAGATGTCGATCACACCCCGCACCGGGTCGTCGACGAACACCGTCTCGCTGAACCCGAGCTCCCCGGCCATCGCCTGCCGCTCCGCGCGCCCCGGCACGGAGGCCCCGTCCCGCACGACGCCGAGCGCGTTCCCGCATTCCCCGTCGGGCCCGCAAAAGACCCGCAGCACCTCATAATCAGTCATTTCCCCGCCCCCTCAAGGCGCATCCGGCGGAATGCAACGAGTCCGTGATGAAAAGCCCGCGACGGATGTCGGCCGCCTCCAGTACCGTGCGCTCTCGTCCCCAACGGTTCACCGTTCTCTTTCCACTTCACAGGACCCCGCGTTGAACAACCTCGACTTCACCAACCAGCCCCTGTTCTCCTGGTACGTCATATTGCTGGCCATCAGCGGCATCGCCATGGTGATCATGGGTGCCATCAACGTCGGCGGCATGAAGGCCGGTTGGCGGGCCATCAACATCATCGTCGGCGTCGGATTCACCGGCTACGCCTACTACCTGGGATTCGTCTTCGAGGGGGGCGAATACCGGATCTTCTTCCAGGCGTTCATCCTGCCGATCGTGCTGATCGCCAACTCTGTGAAGGCCCTGGCCAACCGCGGCGCCACCCCGGCGGCCCCGCAGCCGGCCCAGCCGGCGGCGGCGGCGCCGCACAACCCGAACGCGCCGTACAACCCGAACGCCCAGCCGGTCCAGTCCTCCCCCGTCGCCCCGCAGGCCCCGCCCGTCCCGGCCACCCCGGCCACCCCGGCGGCCCAGCCCGTCCCGGACAACCCCTACGCCCAGCCCCAGCAGCCCCCGCACGCGGGCTGACGAGGTTTCCCGCCCAGCGCGCCACGGGCCTCCGGGTGGACCCTGAGGCGGCCCCGAGGCCCGGCTACGCCTCGCCGGCGAGACGGCCGCCGGGCGAATCGACTCGTGGGCGGACGATTGCGGCGGGGTGGCGGCCGAGCATGGAAGTAGCACCCGCCGGAGAGGCCGGACCGGGTACGACCCCACGGAGAGCACCATGAGCCCGCGCCTCGCCCGCCCCCGTCACAACCGCGTCATCGCCGGCGTCTGCGCCGGGATCGCCGAGCGCTTCGGCCTGTCGGCCTGGACCGTCCGGCTGATCTTCCTGGCCTCCTGCCTGCTGCCCGGCCCCCGCAGTACTTCCAGCCCGAGTACGCGCAGCACCAGTTCCCGGCCGTGATCGTCAGCACCGGCTTCCCCGGGCAGGCCGAGAACCTGATCAC
>NZ_JBSFGU010000048.1:0-52162 GCF_053596725.1 Kitasatospora sp. NPDC001660
CACCGCTCGCTCGCCGAGACCGCCCAGCTGCTCGGCGTGCCCGAAGGCACCGTCAAGTCCCGCTGCTTCTACGCCATCCGCGCGCTGCGCCTGGCCTTGCGCGAGCACGGCCTGGTGCTCTGACGCCGGCCCGGGGCCGTGACGTTCGGAGCAGAAATTCCGGCCACACGCCCGGCCGGGGCCGCAGGGGCCAAGCGGCAGCGCGAACGCGCCGCCGCTTGCGTGTCCCCGTCTCGGTGATGTCAGGTCGGGGCGGGGGAGGACCCGCGCTTTGCCGCGATGACGTCGTGATCGACTTCGAGGGGCTCACCCCGACCGAGTGGGCCCGCCCGCCGAGGGCCGCGTCAGGCCTTGACGGCTCCGGCGGTGATGCCTGCGACGATGTGCCGGCTGAGCACGACGAACACCAGGATCAGCGGCACGGTGCCGATCAGCGTGCCGGCGAGGATGACGGCCTGGTCGGCGTCGTACGAGCCGCCGCCGAGACCGGCCAGGGCCACCTGGACGGTCGGGTTGCCCGGGCTGAGCGCGATCATCGGCCAGAAGAAGTCGTTCCACGACTGGACGAACACCAGCATCCCGAGGACGGCCATGCCGGGCCGCGCGATCGGCAGCACGACGCCGACCACGATCCGCAGGCTGCTCGCGCCGTCGACACGGGCCGCCTCGACCAGCTCGGTGGGCAGCGCCGTCGCCAGGAAGCGCCGCATGAACAGCACGCCGAACGCGGCGACCAGGTTGGGCACGATGACGGACGGCAGACGGTCGGTCCAGTGCAGCTGCGCCATGACCCAGTAGAGCGGGATCACGCCGAGTTGGGAGGGGACGGTCATGGTGGCCGCGGTCAGTCCGAGCAGGGCGCCGCGACCGCGGAAGCGCAGCTTGGCGAAGGCGAAGCCCGCCAGGGTGGCGAAGAGCACCGTGCTGACGGTGATGCAGCCCGCCACCACCACGGAGTTGACCAGGGCCCGCCCCATGTGGACCTGGTTCCAGGCGGTGTCCAGGTTCCGCCCAAGGTTGCCCCCCGGCAGGAGCGGGGGAGGGGTCCGGGCGATCCGCCCGCCGGACGTCGACGCGCCGACCACCGCCCAGTACAGCGGGAACAGGAAGACCAGCGCCGTCAGGGCCAGCACCGCGTAGCCGACGGGTCCGGGCCGGTCGATGCCCGGGACCCCGGTCCGAGTCTGGTGGTGGCGGCGGCGCGCCGGGGCCCGTCCGGCGCGCGGGGAGGTGTCGGACACCGGGCTCAGCCCCTTCCACCGGCGCGCCGGACCCGGCCGACCGCGTAGCCCGTCGCGCCGATCAGCAGCGTGATCACCACCATGACCCAGGCCACCGCGGCCGCGCGGCCGAGGCGGAACGCGTACCAGCCCTCGTCGTACAGGTACAGCCCGAGGGTCTGGTACTGGTGGGCCGAGCCGCCGCCGTGCCCGGTGGAGCCGCCGAACAGCAGGGGTTCGCCGAAGAGTTGGGTGGCGCCGATGGTGGACACCAGGACGGTGAACGCCACCGTGGGCCGGATGGACGGCAGGGTGACGTGCCGGAACTGGTGCCAGCGGCCGGCCCCGTCGAGTGCCGCCGTCTCGTACAGGTCCCGGGGGACGGCCTGCATGGCGGCGAGGTAGATCAGGGCGTTGTAGCCGGTCCAGCGCCAGACGACGATGGCGGAGACGGCGATCTGCGAGCTCCACCGGCCGCCTTCCCAGTCGACGCCGCCGACGCCGATCCGGCCGAGCAGCCAGTTGATCGCCCCGAAGTCGCGCCCGAACAGCAGCGAGAAGACCAGGGCGGCCGCCGCGATCGAGGTCGCGTACGGGGCGAGCATCGCGATCCGGAGGAAGCCCCGGCCGCGGAGGCGGTGGTTGAGCAGGTGGGCCAGGCCGAGGGCCAGCAGGAGCTGCGGCACGGTCGACAGCACGCCGATGGTGAGGGTGTTGCGCAGCGCGTTCCAGAACAGATCGTCGTGGAGCAGCCGGACGTAGTTGCCCGCGCCGAGCCACCGCGTGTCGTCCAGCGAGACGAGGCTGACGCCGTGCAGCGAGATCCAGGCCGTGGAGAGGAGCGGGAACAGGCCGAAGGCCGCGAAGCAGAGGAAGAAGGGGGCGACGAGGGCGTACGGAGCGGCCTTCACGTCGAGCCGGTGGAGGCGGGTGCGAAGTGGCCGCCGGCGGTGCGGCGGAGCGGGCCGCGGGCACGCGGGCGGGTCGGTCTGGGCGGTGTGCACGGGCGGGTCTTCTCCGGAGGGAGTCGCGGCCCCGATGAGCCGGGCGGCGGGAACGCCGGGAGGACGGACGGGTGTCGCGGACGAGCGGTGGCAGGCGGTGGCAGGCGGTGGCAGGGCGGTGACAGTGCGTCGGCCGGGCTCAGTCGCCGACCTTGCCGTCGATCTCCCGCGTGGCGGCGGACCACGCCTCGGCGGCCGGGCGCCGGTGCTGTTCCACGCTGAGCAGGGTGTCGGCGAGGCAGTTCTTGACCAGGCCGTCCCATTCACCGATCACGGCGGGCTGGACGGAGGTCGCCGCGGCGGCGTAGATCTGCCCGGTGGGGGCGTCCCCGAAGTAGTCCAGCGCCGCGTGCTGCACCTCGGGCCGGCTCAACGCGGTCGCGGTGGACGGCAGGTTCCCGGCCCGGACGAACACCTTCGCCTGCTGCTCGGGCGCGGTGAGCCACACGGCGAGGGCTTCGGCCTCCCGGCGGTGGCGGCCCGCGCCGGGGACGGAGAGGAAGGAGCCGCCCCAGTTGCCGGCCGCCGGAGCCGCGGCGATGTCCCACTTGCCCCGGTTGGCCTCCCCGGACTTGCCGGCGATGATGGCCGTCATCCACGACGGGCAGACGACGGCGGCGAACGCGGAGTTGGCGAACGCCTGGTTCCACTGGGGATCGAACTGCTTGAGCCCGGCACTGATGCCCGCCTGGGCGGCGCCGAGCGAGAGGTCCCAGGCGCTTTGCACGCCGGCGCTGTTCCGATAGTCCAGCCGGCCGCCCTCGTCGTCGTACTGGGGGCTGCCGGAGGCGACCACGGCGTTGAACAGGCCGCTGGTGGAGTCGATGAAGTGGGTGCCTGCGGGCGCCCCGGCCTGGAACCGCCGGCCGACCTCGACGAACCGCGCCCAGTCGCCCTGCCAGAGCCGGCCCACCTCGTCGCGGTCGGTGGGCAGGCCGGCCTGCTGGAAGAGGTCCTTCCGGTAGCACACCGCCAGCGGGCCGATGTCCGTGCCGAGGGCGACGGTACGGCCGTCCGGCGTGGTGGCCTGCTGCCACTTCCACGGGAGGAAGGCGCTCCGGTCGACCCCCTCGGCCGTGGTGAGATCGGCGAACTTGTCCGCCTGCTTGACCACTTGGGCGATCCGACCGACCTCGACGGCCTGGATGTCGTCCAGGCCGCGCCCGGCGGCGAGACGGGTCTGGAACGCCGGGTAGTAGGTGTTCTCGTCCTGGACGTTGTGTTCGACGACGGTGATTCCGGGGTGTGCGCTCATGTACTCGTCGAACAGTCCGGCCTCCTTGTAGCCGAAGGTGCCGAAGTCGCCGATGGTCAGGGTGATCCCGTGGCCCGCGTCGTCGGCGCCGGCCGGGTCGGGGTCGCCCGCGACGCCGCAGCCGCTGACCAGCGTGACGCAGAGTCCCAGCACCGATGCGGCCCGGGACACGCGCCTGGCCGTCGAAGCCGTTCCGGGTATGCGCATGCCGAAGTCCTCTTGTCCAGAATTTCGAGGGATGCGCCGCCGACGGGCCCGGCTTGCCGACGTGGTGGGCGGGCATGACTGTGGGAGCGCTTTCACCGAGATGTGAGAGAAGAGTGCTTTCTCGTCTGATGACATGTCAAGCCAACTCGATCACCGTGCCGGTGTGGCATCCGCGCCGGACGGCGACCGTGTCGGCCCCGGCCCTCCTCGGCGCAGGGACGATGCGTGCACCAACGGCGGCCGCGGGTGCCGCGCTGACGGATCCGGGCGGACGGCGCCCAGGGCGGGCTGGTGGGTGGGTCGGGTGGGCGGACGGGCCGGCGGAAGGGTGCGTGGGAGCGCTCTAATCGGCGTGTAGGATCGCCCGTGCCCGAGAAGCACGCGCGTCTCCGGACCGGCCGACTCCGGGGATCCCCCGCCGTCCCGCTCCGGGCGATCGCCCCGTGAGCCGCGCCGGAGTGTGGTCATGACCCGAACCGAACAGCCGGGACCGGGGTCGGCCCGGTCCGCCGGACGGCCGACGCTGGAGGACGTGGCCGCGCGCGCGGGAGTCGGCCGGGGAACGGTCTCGCGCGTCATCAACGGGTCGCCCAAAGTGAGCGCCAAGGCCAGGGAGGACGTCGAGCGGGCGATCGCCGAGCTCGGCTACGTGCCGAACCAGGCGGCGCGGTCCCTGGTCACCTCGCGGACGGACGTCATCGCGCTGGTCGTTCCGGAGAGCTTCGCGCGGCTGCGGTCCGAGCCGTACTTCTCGGACGTCATCGCCGGGATCTCCGACGAACTCGCCTCGACCGAGCTGCAGTTGCTGCTGATCCTGGTCCGCAACGAGCGCGAGCGCGAGCGGTTGACGCGCTACCTGACCGCCCGCCGGGTCGACGGTGTGCTCCTGGTCTCGGTCCGCCGGGACGACCCGCTGCCCGACCTGCTCGACCGGCTCGACATGCCGGCGGTGCTGGGCGGTCGGCGTTCGGAGCGGGAGCCGCTGAGCTACGTCCACGCGGACAACGCGGGTGGGGCCCGGGCCGCCGTCCGGCACATGCTCGCGCGCGGAAGTGCCACGGTGGCCACGATCACCGGGCCGCTCGACATGGAGGCGGCGGGGGCGCGCCTGGCGGGGTACCGGGACGCGGTCGCGGAGGCCGGGCTCGCGCGGGACGACGCGCTCGTCGCCACCGGGGACTTCACCGAGCCGGGTGGCTACGCGGCGATGCGGGAGCTCCTGGACCGGGCCCCCGCCCTGGACGCGGTGTTCTGCGCCTCCGACCTGATGGCCGTCGGTGCGTTCCGGGCGCTGCGCGAGGCGGGGCGGCGCGTGCCGGATGACGTGCGGGTCGTCGGCTTCGACGACTCCGTGATCGCCCGGAGCACCGAACCGCCGCTCACCAGCGTGCGCCAACCGACGGAGGCGATGGGGCGGTTGATGGTCCAGCTGCTGCTCGACGAGATCGCCGAGCCCGGCCGGCCGCGTCGCCAGGTGGTCCTGCCGACCGAACTGGCGGTCCGGGCCTCGGCCTGACGCCCCATCGGCCGCCGTGCGGTGTCCGGCGGCCCGTCCTCGCCGGTCCGTCCTTTCCCGACCATCCTCGTCCGGCCCGTCCTCGTCCGGACCTCCCCGCCTCGACACCCTCGTCCGGTCCTCCGGATCGCGCGCTCCGCCGTGTGTCACGGCTTCGCCGGTGTCAAGTGCTGCTACGCTCCCGATGCGGTTTGGGAGCGCTCCCAAACGCGATCGATCGTGGATTCTCCCTCGTGCGGGGGCTGAGGGGAGTCGGCGGGCCCGTGTTCCGTGCCGTCCACCGTTGGTGGAAACGGCCCGAGGGGGCCCGCCACATACGTGGCAGGGAAAGCGGGGCAGGAATGCCGGGGGTGAACGTGTCAAGGGCACGACAGATGGACGCAGGATTCGGGGACATGCTGAGAGCTCTCCGCCACGAGGCGGGACTCACGCACGAGGAGCTGGCCCGGATCTCCCAGGTCAGCGTGCGGACGATCAGCGACATCGAGCGGGGGCGGGTGCGGCGGCCGCACCGCCGTTCCGTCGAGCAGCTCGCCGCGGCGCTCGACCTGGGCGCTCCACACCTGGAGCGGTTCCTCCGCGCCGCGCGGGCCCTGCCTCATGACGGCGGCGGCGACGGACCGGATCGAGCGCACGAGGGACCGCGCGTGCCGCACCAGGGGCGGGGCGTCCCGCACGACGGCCCGGACGCGCCGCGCGGGGAACCGGACCCGCGCGAGGGGCCGGACCTGTCGGACGACGGCCTCCTGTGGGAGGGCCTCCCACGCGAGGCCTGGGCGGCGGGCGAGGCGCAGTCCGCAGTGGTCGTGATGGTGGTGCCGCTGAAGAACTCCGCTGGGAACGGCCCGTGTTGCCAACCTCGCCGGCGCTGCTCGCAGCCCCGGCCGGCAGCGCGCTCCCGGCTCGCCCGTCAGGACGACCAGCCCCGTGCCCGGTAGGACGCCAGCTTCTCCCGCGTGAGGGCCCGCAGCTCGTCCAGGCACCCGTAGTGGACGGCGAGGGCGATCGCGCAGCGGGCGACGTCGAGGACCTCCTTGGTGAGGTCCTCGACGTCGGCGGGCCCGTGGCGCTCCGTCTTCCGACCCATCCCCTCCAGGTGGTTGACGCACTGGGCCAGTTCGCCGCTCTCCTCGGCGAGCCGGGCGACGAGGTGGAAGGCCCCGTTGTGCGCGGGGAAGCGGTTGGCGGTGGCGGCGACCAGGTCGACGACGTCGTCGAGCCAGTCGGATGCGGGCGGTCGCACGGTGCTCCTGGAACGGGGGCCGGTGGATTCGATGCGGGGCCGGGGTCGGGTCACGGGCGGTGTGCCCCGTTGCCGACCGGGCTCCGCTCCCCGGTCAGCGCTCGGCGCACCAGGGCTCGCTCCGCGTCCAGCGCGTGGCGGGTGCGCGGGGCGACCTGCGGGGCGAGCCGGTCGAGCCGCAGGAGCTCCGCGCGCAGGGTCTCCCGGTCGGCGGCACCGCGGCGCAGCCGGTCCGCGACGGTGTTCCAGCACAGTCGCACCGTCCGCGGGCCGGCGAAGGTCGCCCAGCGGCTTGCGCGGCCATCGAATCCCCAACTCGTGTACTGGCCCGCGCCGGTGCGGACGAGCATCAGCGGGGCCTCCGCCGCGTCGAGGCCCATCGCGCTCTCGTTGAAGCCGCTCACCAGGGTGAAGCCGGTGTACATCGGTCGGCCGAGACCGCCCTGGAACATCTCGTGGATGCTCGTGCCCTTCACGAAGACGCAGTCGGCCGCGCCGAGGCGCGCCGCCAGATCGGGGGACAGCTTGCGGAGGTTGGCGGTCGCCATCGTGGGGCCGGAGCGGCACAGGGCGGCCGGAGCCAGGCGGGCGGTGGCCCCGAGCCGGTGCAGGGCGGGGGACGCCAGGAGGCGCCGCACGTAGCCGGTGTCGGCGTCGGTGTAGCAGGGCAGCGACTTCGGCACCATCGTGATGCGGAGCCGGGGGTTGAGTTCGGTCAGCCGGGAGAGCAGCAGCAGGTCGAAGGCGGTCTCCGGGCAGTCGTCGAAGAACCACGCCAACCGGGTCGGGCGGTCCAGGACCTCCCCGAGGAAGGAGGAGGTGTCGTCCACGACCGGGACGCGTTCGGCCCGTTCGGCGAAGGCGGGCCACAGCCGGGCCGCCGCGGCCTGCGGGTCCTCGTCCGGACGGAGGTCCAACGCGAGCCCCGGCCGGGGAACCCGTAGCTTTCGGTCGGCGCCGATCAGGCCGGCCGCGAGGCTGAAGCGGAGCAGCCGGGCCACGTCCCCGCGGCAGTGCTCGACGACGCGCGGGGCCAGGGCGAGGGACACCCGGCGTCCGAGGGTCGCGTAGCCGGCGTGGGTCACCAGCGGAGCGCGCGCGTCGCCGAGGGCGCAGTGCGCGATCACGCGGTCGATCACCGAGGTCAGCTCCTGGTTCCAGAGGCCGTCCGCGACGCGTTCGCCGCCGTGCCGGTGGTCCAGCAGCCGCAGCAGTTCGCCGGCGCAGAACTCCGCGATGGCGGCCGCCGCGGCCGGATCCGTGCCGGGGAGGGCCCGCCGTACCTTGCCCGCGACGCCGCGCGTCAGCCAGGAGTCGAAGTCCTCCTCGCCGGCTTCCAATGGGACGCTCCCGGCGATCCGCTCCGCGACGGTGAAGCCGTCGGGGGCGAAGTCGGGGCGGGACAGGAGAGGGTTGCCCCCGTCCCGCCCCGAGTGGCCGTCCTGCCCCGAGTGGCCGTCCCGCACCGAGTCGTCGCACAGCAGCAGCGCGAGCTGGCGTGCGTCGCCCAGATCGAGCCGGTGGAGCCCGGCCTGGTGCAACTCGGACCTCCTGAAGGATAGTTGCCGCGACACGAGCGGCGGAGCCCCCTCGTACACCCGTCTCGTCATCGGGCGCGTCCCGTACCGGAGCCGGAACCGGCGACGGTGACGCCGGCCGGGGAGATCTCCACCGACTGCCCGTCCCGCAGCAGTTCCCTGGCGCGCGGGAGGACGACGGCGGGCACCCCGCGCTCGCGCAGGACGATGGCCGTGTGGCAGAGCAGGTTGCCGCGCTCGAACACGAAGCCGCTCGCCACGTCGACCAGCGGGATGAGGCCGGCCGACGGGTACTCGGCCACGATGACCGGGGCGTCCACGGCGCGGGCGGCGGCCACCGTCGAGGTGATGACGTCGTCCGCCATGATCGCGGTGTTGTCGGAGCCGAAGCCGACGACGCTCACTTCCCACGCGCGCGCCAGGTCGTCGAGCGCGGCGATCTCGGGCACGACGAGCGCGGTGCCGATCACCGATCCGCCCGCGATGACGTGCCCGGCGTCCGGGCCGGCGCCCAGCGGGTGCAGGCGGCGGCCTTCCAGGCTGACGTCACGGACCATGGCGCGTTCCCCCTGGCTGTACCACTCCAGCCGGGCCTCCCCCAGGGCGCCGCACATCGCCCGGGTGATGCGCGCGACGTCGCGGATCTCCCGGTCGGAGCGGTCGAAGGCGTAGGGAGCCGTGGGATGCGGGTGCCACCACCAGCCCTCCCCGGGCCGGACGGTGCACCGCCGGTCGAACACGGCGACGTTGCGGCGGTGCACGGCGTCAAGCTCGTCCACGGTGAAGACCGAGGGGATCAACGAGCCCTCCTTGATCCCGGGGAGGCCGGCGGGGAAGGCCTCGACGATCACGGTGCCGTCGGAGAGGACGGTCGAGAACCCGGAGGCCTCGGCAGGGACGATCTCGCCCAGGTGCACGGCGCTGAACGCCGGGTCGGCGAGCGGGTTGCGCGCGTGTCCGGCCGCGAGCGCCTCCCCGAGCCGGTCGACGGGGACGACCAGGTCGGTGCCCCGGGCGCTCCAGTTGACCTGGACGAACTCGGTGCGCAGGTGGGAGCGGAGGCCCTCGGCGACCCGCTCCGCGCTCTCGGCGCGGTAGACGGCGTAGGCCTCGCGGTAGGTCTCCACACCGGCGGCCCCGCACTGGCGGCGGAGCCAGATGTGCTTCTGCAGCCCGCTCTCCAACCGGCGGCGGAGGTGGCCCAGGTCGACGTCGTAGAGCTCGGCGACGCGGGCGTCCGGCCACCACCGGTCGGCCGGGGGAGCGACCGGGCCGCCCGCGCCGGTGATCGGGCGGGCCTGGAGGACGTGCAGGCCCGCGGCGTTCCAGACCCACTCGATGTCCAGGGCGTGCCCGAGGATGTCCTCGGCGAGCGTGGCGAGCCCGGACAGTCGGGCCCGGAGCTCCGCCGGCAGGTGGCGCGCTTGCGGACCGTCCTGCTCCTCGCCCGTGGTGACCCGGACGGCCGAACCCGTGCCCTCGGTGGTGTCGCCGCCGCCCCAGGAGGCCTCGGTGACCGGGCCCGGGGCGCGACCGAGCGGGTCCCGGGTGAACGTCACACCGTGGATCCGCGGTTCGGCCCACCGCTGGACGAAGGCCGCGTACTCGCGCGGCAGGTCGCCCCGGGTGTACGCGTAGGACCGGGCCGTCCACAGGGCGGCCCAGCACCGCCGGAGGGCCGTCAGGACGTCCTCGACCGATTCCAGCGGGCCCTCGGAGTGGAAGACGCCGGCGAACGACCGGTCCGCCCCGTCCTCCGCCGGGACGGACGACCGGACCACCACCGGCCCGTCGGCGAGCAGCGGTTCGACGGCCGCGCTCACGAGGGCCCTCGCCTCCTCGGGCCACTCCGTCGCCAGGACGGCCCGGCGGATCAGTTCGAGCGATCGACCCGTCCCGGTGGGGACGGCCCGCAGTGTCGCGAGCTGATCGGTGACGACTCCGCCCAGGGCGGTCCGCCGCATGACGTCCCCGAACCAGGCCGAGGTCAGGCAGACGCCGTCCGGGACGGGGACGCCGTGCCGGCGCAGCCGTGCCAGGGCCCGGGCCTTGTGGCCGATCTGCGACGGCCCGTGCTGGTCGGCCTCGTGGAGCGGGACGATCCGTTCGCTGGTCAAGGGTTCCTCTTCGGTGGTCGTGGTGATGCGTGCTGGCGTCCGGTCGTCCCGGTCAGCTGGGCAGGGCGACCCTCAGCGGGGCGCCGGAGGGGCCGGTGGCGGGGTGCACCCGGAACCCGTACATGTCGATGAGCCGCACCGATCCGTCGGGGTAGATCCCGAACTGGTGCCGGGAGCGTTCGTCCTCCGTCGGCTTGTAGCGGGTGCCGTCCGAGGACTTGATGCTGACGGCCTCCGGGACGGGGCTGTCGCCCAGCCGCGATCCCAGGTCGTAGACGTCCTTGGCGCTGATCCGCCGGGGGTCGCCGAACGCCTTGTCGATGTCGCCCCGGGACATGCCGGCCAGCTCCAGCGCCTTCGCCGTGAACTCCCACGCCTCCTCGCGGCGGCCGCGGGTGGCCTTGAGGTTGATGCGGAACCGCAGCCCGTCCGGGTCCTCGATCCGGGTGGACCCCAGGTCCCAGAGCGGGGCGAGCACCCTGATGTCCTCGGCGATGCCGGTCAGGTGGCGCTCGGTGCCCCAGCCCTGATCGCAGGGCGTGACGGTCAGCTTGACCTGGGAGACGACCTCGGGTTCGGCGGCGATCCGCTGGAGCGCCGTCCGGGCGAAGCGCTTGCCCTCGCTGCCGTTGGTCACCAGGTACAGGCCCTGGCCGAGGTGTTCGCGCCACAGCCGGGCGACGTCGAAGGTCGTCCGGGTGCCGGAGCCGTCCCGGACGTGGTAGTCGAGCGGGTCGCTGATCCGCCAGGAGGCGATGCTGCGGGACGGCGCGCGGTCGCGCAGGCGGTACGCCTCGCCGACGTCGGCGACCAGCGTCCGCAGCGCGGTGTAGGGCGTCATGACGACGGGTGTGGTGTCGCCGAAGGCGGGGCAGTGGGTGCAGTTGCGGCGGCAGTGGTCGTTGGCGTGGATGAAACCCAGTCGGTCGAGGACGTCGTCGAGCACGCCCTGGTCGACGAGCGGGGCGAGGGTGGTGGAACGCAAGGGGACTCCTTCGAAGGGGCGCGTGGTGGGGTGGAGAACGGCCAGGCGGCCGGGGAAGGCGCCGGGAACGGATCGGGCGGGCCGATCCGGGGGAGTGGGGGAGGGTGCCGGGGCGACGGGGTGTCAGGGGGAGACCGGGACGAGCCGCCGGTACTGCCCGGTCGCCAGGTGGGCGCGGTGGGAGTGCCAGGTCTCCAGCAGGGGCCACCGGGCCGCCTCGGCCGTGAGCACGGTCAGGGTGACCGCGTGCGACACCACGAGGACGGCGCCGTCCCCCGCCGTGGCGGGAAGGGAGCGCAGGAACGCCCGGACGCGCTCCCGGACGTCCAACAGGCTCTCGCCGCCGGGGAGTCGGACCGTCGGGTCACTCGTCCACCGGGCGAGGGCCGTCTCCTCGCCACCGGACCCGCCCTCGCCACCGGCACTCTCGGCCCCGGCGTCGCTCCGCGCGCCGCGCAGTAGACCCCAGTCGATCTCGCGCAGCCGCGGCTCCGCCAGGACCGGCAGCCCGGGGCAGAGGGCGCGGCGCAGGACGGCGGCGGTCTGCAGGGCGCGGGTGGCGTCGCTGGCGTGGACGACCGCCACACGCGGCGCCTCGTCGCGCAGCCGCTCGGCGGTGCGGCGCACCTGCTCGCGTCCCACCTCGTCCAGCGGGATCCCGCCGGAGACCGGGAGGCGCCGTCGGGCGTTGGCGTCGGTCCGGCCGTGCCGGACGAGGATCAGTTCCACGGCGCGGCCCCCGGCGACATCCGGGTGCCGGCGGCGACCCGCTCGGCGGACGGGAGTCCGACCTGGCGGCGGATCCGCGCCCCGACCGTGTCCTCGGGAAGCGCCGCGTCGACGTCGACGATCCGGACCCCCGCCCGGCGGGCCTCGACCAGGCCGGCCACCGTGTCGGTGACGTAGGTGCGCGCCTTCGCGAGCAGGCGCCGCTCGACGTCCGGACCGGGCTCCTCCCCGGTCCTGGCCCGCTCCCTGGCCGTCTGGCGGGCGAAGGACGCCAGGACCGGATCACCGGGCAGACGCAGGTGGACGACGGTGAGGCGCCGGACGTCCGGCAGGCCCGCGAGGAGGAGCCGCGACTGGGCGAGGCCCCGGGGCGCGCCGTCCAGGATGACCGTGGTGCCGGGTGCGGCCCGCCGGACCGCCGCGACGAGGATCCGGTCCAGTACGCACGGCATCAGGTGGCCCTGCGAGGCGAGGGCTTCGGCCGCGTCCCGCAACCGCCGGATCTCGGCGGCCTCGTCCGGCGTCACGAGCGCCCACACCGGCCCCGAGCCGCGGAAGAGCGCCGGCACCGAGGCCAGCAGAGCGGGGTGACCGTCCTGGTCGAGCGTGCGGGCCAGCCGCCGGGCCTGGGTGGACTTGCCCGAGCCGGGTGGTCCGGTCAGGGCGACCACGCGCCTGGGAGCCATGGGGGTTCTCGCTTTCGGATCGGTTCGAGGGGGGTGGGTGGCCGTGGTCGCGGGCTCAGCCGCAGGGTGGCACGGTTCGGCCGCAGGACGACTCGGGCCGGCACGGCCGGGCTCAGCTCAGGTCCAGGGATCCCGTGCGGACCTGGTGACGGAGGGACGTGGTCAGCGCCAGGGCGCCCACCGCGCCCCAGCCCACGAGAACCAGGCACTCGCCTAGGACCTGCCCGGCGGGCAGGTGCCCGGTCGCGAGCACCGCCCGCACGGCTCCGAGGCCGTGGGTGGCCGGGAGCAGGCCGGCCAGCGCACCCGCCGCGCCGCCCTCCGGGGAGGGCACGTTGACCCCGGTCAGGGCCATCAGCAGGATGGTCGTGCCGGCCGTGAGGTACATCCGGCTCTCCGGCCAGCGCAGGCTGATGCCCGCCAGGCCGAGGGCCAGGGCGTAGCCGCTGAGCGCGGTCAGCAGGATGAGCGCCGCGCACCGGCACGCCGTCGCCGGGGACAGCGACAGGCCCACCAGGGCGGGGAGCGTGCACAGGGCGATGCACGAGGTGAGCGCACCGTCGACCGCCCAGTAGAGACCGCGCGCGGCCAGCGCCGGGAACGGTCCCCCGACGCTCAGGAGCAGGAAGGGGAGCGTGCCGCCGCGGCGCTCGCCGACACTCGACGACACCACCCCGAGCGCGCACAGCGGTCCGAGCAGTACGGCGTTGCCGACCGCGATGGAGCGCTGGAGATCCGGCGACCCGACCAGCCGCCCCACCATGGAGAAGAACAGGACCTGGCACACCAGGCGCACCAGCCAGCCGAAGAGCCACGACCACCAGGTGTGCTGCGCCCGGTAGTCCTGATAACTGCTCAGCAGGCCGTAGCCGGCCTGGCGCAGCAGGACGGCCGGGCGGGTCGGGCGGACCGGGCGGTGCCCCGGCGCGGTCGTTCCGGGCCTAGGCATAGAGCCTCGCCCTCCCGTCGCGGGCACGGGCGAGCGCCCGTCCGAGCAGCGCCATCCCCAACGCCAGCTGCGCGGCGGACAGCGCGAGGAGGGCGAGGAGGCCGGCGCCGTCCGGCCCGGGGCCACCGGTGAAGGCGGCG
The DNA here is from genome assembly GCF_053596725.1 of Kitasatospora sp. NPDC001660. Classification (NCBI taxonomy): domain Bacteria; kingdom Bacillati; phylum Actinomycetota; class Actinomycetes; order Kitasatosporales; family Streptomycetaceae; genus Kitasatospora; species Kitasatospora sp. NPDC001660. The sequence goes on from NZ_JBSFGU010000048.1 coordinate 13,590, forward strand.
CGCAGCAGGTCGGTCCCCCAGGACAGGAAGAACAGCCGGGAGAGCCAGGAGACGGGCTCCGGGAGCGAGGTGACGGGAAGGATGAGACCGCCCAGGATGTAGAAGGGATAGGTCAGCGCGTTCTGGAAGGAACGGCTCCCCGGCGCCACCACCATCAGCCCGCTGACCAGCAGGGCCGACCCGCTCGTCCCGACGACCAGCAGCACCACGGTGACGGCCGCGAGCAGCGGGTGGTGCACCGGGACATGCAGGCCGTAGCCGAACCGTCCGATGGCCATCACCTCGAACAGCGCCGGCACGCTCAGGGCGGTGGTCGTGACGACCCGGACCACCAGGGAGAGCACGTAGGCCCGCGGTGTGAGGAGGGAGGGCTCCAGCGTGCCGTCCCACCGGTCGTCGCCCACCACCTCGGCCGCCACGAACATCGCCTGCGACCACATGGACATCAGGAACACGCCGAGCGTAACGGTGGCCGCGACGTCGGGGGCGGGATGGGAGCGGACGGTCCCGAAGAGGACGAGCGCGTACAGGGGGAGGACGACCAGGGTCGCCAACAGCCGGGGGGAGCGGATCAGCAGGAGCCACTGGAGGCGGACGAACGACGCCATCAGACGGTGAACTCCCGGTCCTCGATGACGGTCCGGTACACCTGGGCCAGCGTCGGCGCCGCGACGGACACGTCGTGCACGCCGTGGGCTCCGAGCGCCCTGACGACGGCGCCGGCCACCACGGTGTCGGCGGCCTCGACGGTCAGCCGGCCGTCGGGCGAACCGGCGCCGGTGCCGGCTCCGGCGATCGCGGCCACGGCCGCCACCGCGGCCGGACCGGCGCCCACCGCGGTGACCACGCGGGAGACCCCGACGTCGGCCAGGAGTGCGCGGGTGGTGTCCAGGCGCAGGATCCGCCCACGATCGATCATGGCGACCCGGGAGCAGAGCTCCTGGGCCTCCTGCATGTCGTGTGTGGCCAGCATGATCGTGGTGCCGCCCGCCCGCAGTTCGGCCACCAGGGCGCGGAAGCCCTGCGCGGCGTGCGGGTCCATCCCGCTGGTCGGCTCGTCCATGATCAGCAGGGGCGGCGAGCTGATCATCGCGCGGGCCAGGTGCAGCCGCTGGACCATGCCCCGGGAGTAGGTCTGGACCCGCTCGTCCGCCCGGGCCGACAGGCCCAGCCGTTCGAGCAACTCGTCGGCCCGGCGGCGGCCCTCCCGGCCCGAGACGCCTCGGAGCGCGGCCCAGTAGCGCAGGTTCTGCCGTGCCGTCAGCCGCCCGTAGAGGCCGCGCTCACCGCCGAGGACCAGGCCGATCCGCTCCCGGGCCGCCGCCGCGTCGCGCACGACGTCGTACCCGGCCACGCGGGCCCGGCCCTCGCACGGCAGCAGGAGGGTGGTGAGGATGCGCGACAGCGTCGTCTTCCCGGCGCCGTTCGGCCCGAGGAGCCCGACGACCTCGCCGGCCGCCACCGACAGGGAGACGTCCGTGAGCGCGTCCGTCCAGCGGTTCCCGCCGGTCCGGAAGCGGCGGCTCACGTGCTCGACCTCGACCATGTTCACCGGGCGCTCCGCTCGACGTCGTCCGGCGTGCCGAGGGCGGCGAGGGCGGCGAGCGCCGCGTCGTGGACGTCGGGGTCGACCCGGTCCGAGTCGACGAGCAGGAAGTCCCCGACGGGGCACCGCAGGACGGTGCCGCCGTCGAAGCGGACGAACTCCACGGTGTCCGAGTGGCGGACGCGGACGGCCGCGGTGAGCCGGAACCCGTGCAGGGGGAGTTCGGCGTCCGGAAGTGGCCGTGCGGCCCGTGCGGCCCGCTCGCGCTCCGCCGGACCGTCCAGCAGGATCAGCAGGCGCTCGGCGGCCGGGCTGGTGAGGTCCGCGACGCCGTGCAGGCGCTCGGCGAGCTCGCGCAGCTCCGGGGCGAGCCGGAACCGCTCGGCGGCGGCGGCCAGTTCGGGCAGGGGAGGACAGTCGGTCGAACGCAGGACGAAGGCGAGGTCCAGGAGGTCCTTGGGGCCGAACGGCCGATCGAAGCGCTCCTCGGCGAGCGCGAGCAGGTCGGCCACCGCCTGGTGGGCGGGCGGCCCGGTGCGGACGTCGACGACCCCGAGGTCGCCCGGGTAGGCGAAGGTCGCCAGCTCGACGCGGTGGTCGATGTCCAGCACCGGGTCCTCGGCCTGCCAGCGGAGCACCACCACCCAGTGCAGGACGTCGCCACGCCGCAGCACGGTGACGTCGAGGTCGTACAGCGGCCGGTGGTCGGCCACCGCGCGCACGGCCCGCCAGAGCGCGGCCGCGTCGGGCACGTGGACGTCGAGGTCCCCGCAGGGACGCAGCAGCGCGGCCGGCCAGTGACGGCCGAGCGCCGGGCCCTTGAGCACCCGGGCGCCCGGCACCGCGGCGGTCAGCAGCTCGGCGAGCCGGCGGTAGTCCTCCACCCGGGCGCCCATGCGGCGCAGCTCGTCCCCGGAACCCGTGCCCAGGACGGCCCCCTCGGCCTCCGCCGCCGACAGCACGAGCGGCGCGAGGTGCCCGCGCCACGCGCGCGCCGCACGCACGACGTCCCTGAGGGGTTCGTCGGGGCCCACGTCGAGGATCCGGCGCAGGAGGCCCACCGTGACGGGGGCGCGACGACCTTCGGCAGACATGATCATCCTTCGAGAGCGAGTGAACGGGCGGTCGGCCGCCCGAGCCCAGGGAGCGGGTTCAGACGACGGGGACGACGGGCAGGCACCGGTACGCGAACGCCGGCTCCCAGCCGCGGCTCCGCAGGTCGGCGACGACGCCCTCGCTGCGCACCAGGCCCGCGGGCGACGCGGGGTGGACGACGTTGCCGACGAGCGGGAGGCCGGCGGCCTCGGCCAGCTCCGCGCACGCCCGCACGAGCCGTCGGCCGGCTCCGGTGTGGCGGGCCCCGGGCTCCACCAGGACGTCCAGGAGGTCGACGAACTCGACGCCGCTGGGATCGTCGGACGCCTCCCGGTTCACGGTGGCGTGGCCCACGGGCACCGGGCCCAGCCAGGCGACGAAGGTGCGGCACGCCGGGTCGTCCAGGGTCTGACGGGCCGTGTCCAGGGCAGCGGCCGGTGCGCAGGCCCGTCCGTGGTCGGTCGTGCCGTCGACGAGGGCCCGGGCCAGCCACTCGGCGACGCGGTCGGCGCACTCGTCGGTGATTCCGGTGACCCGGACCTCCCCGTCGGTGCGGACGTCGCCGCCCGGCGCGGCACCGTTGCGCGGTGCGGTTCCGTCGTGGACTGTGGCCCCGGAGCCGATCGGGCCGGTGTGGCGCAGATAGGTGAGGAACGGGCGCAGCCGCGGGTCGACGTCCTGCCCCGGCAGGGTGCGGGCGAGCACCGCCGTGCAGCCGGGGATCTCCTCGCGGACCACCTCCAGCAGCGGCGACAGGTCGCGCAGCAGCCGTGGTTCGGCGTGTTCGACCAGACAGCGGAGGTCGCCCGTCAGTGGGTCGTGGTAGGCGCCGTAGACGCACTCGGCTCCGGCGACCGTCCGCAGCAGTCCCTCCGAGCCTGCGCCCCGGAGGAAGTCCGAGGACACGGCGAAGGAGGTCACGCCTGCTCCCGGTCCACCACGACGACCAGCGAGTCCGCGATCTCGGCCGCCGCGGCGGCGAGTTGGGTCTCGGAGGTCCGGCGGAGCGTCCGGATCTCGTGCTCCGGGTCCCAGCGGTCGCGTCGGACGCAGCGGCGGTTGGCGAGGGTGATGGCGTGTTCGAGCGGGTCCTGCGCCTCGCGCACGACCTCCATGACGGCCTGGCGGCGTGCGGCCTCGACGTCCTCACCGTTCAGTGCGCCGGCGGCGACGTGCGCCAGCTCCTCGCACAGCACGTCCAGGATCCGCGGGGCGTTGCCGGGCTCGCTGCCGGCCACCATGCGCCAGGCGCCGGCGTCGCTGTAGCTGCGCGACCAGGACCGGAACGCGTAGGCGAGGCCCTGTTCCCCACGGAGACGGCGGTAGAGCGCGGACACCGGGCTGGCGCCGAGCAGGTGGGACAGGACGGTGTAGGCGTACCGGCGTTCGTCGTCGACGGCCGGGCCCCGGGCACCGGCGACGAACCAGCAGAAGCGGTCGGGCCACTGTTCCGGGGTGTGGTGGGTGGCGGTCGTCCGCCGACGGGGCGGCGAGGGCTGCGGCCGGGCGGTGGGCAGCGCGGGGGTGGTGTCCGGGGCGGCGGGGTCCAGGGCGGCGAGTGCGGACGAGGCGAGGGAGCTCCGGAGCGCCGTAGGGTCGGCACCGCCGGAGGCGGCGAAGGCCAGCGGCCGCGTGGTGGTCGCGTGCGCGTGGATGTCCCGCAGCCCGGCCACCGTCGCCTCGCCGACGCTGTCCACCGTGCCGCCGCACGGGCGGCCCAGCGGGTGGCCGGCGAACAGCTCGGCCATGAAGAGGTCCTGGACGGTGTCACTGGGGTCCGCCGCCGCGGCGGCGAGCTCCTGGAGCACGACCCGCCGCTCCGAGGCGAGGAGGTCGGTGGAGAGCTCGGGCCGCAGGACGGCGTCCGCCATCCAACGGGCGACCGCCGGAGCGTCCTCGTTCAGGACCTCGGCAAAGAACAGCAGGGACTCCGGTCCGGTGGAGGCGTTGCACTGTCCGCCGAGGGCCTCGATGCGCTCGGAGAGCGACGGACCGCCCGAGAGCGGCGCGGACATGAGCAGGTGCTCCAGGAGGTGGGCGGATCCCTCCAGGCCCGCCGGGTCGTGCCGCCCGCCGTAGCCGATCGACAGGCACAGCCCCGTGGTGCGGCGGCTCCGTTCGGTGTCGAACAGGAACGGAATTCCGCTGGTCTCGTTCAATTCCCTCGTCATCATCCTCTTCCCCCCTGTGCTCTGGCCGGACGGGCCGAACAGGGGCCCGCGGAATGAGACCGCGGGCCCCTGTGTCATCACTTGCCCGGGCGGACGCGGATCTTGTCCAGGCGCGGACGCAGCGTCATCTTGTGGTTGCGGATCACGGGGCACCTCCTTTCGACGGGTGGGAGTGGGATTCGGCCGGCGGGGCGAACCGTGCGAGGTTCGTCCGCCGACCACGATGCAATCACTCCCCGTCAGGGGTTCACCATGAGGAACGGCAGGCGGAAACCATGGGGAGTTCCCTGCAGAAATGGCGTCGGCGAAGGCGGGAACTGCCGGACGCGGGGTGAGCGGGGGCGGAGCCGGGGGCGTTCGGTCAGCCCTCCCGGGGGGATGACGGCGGCCTCGCGCCCGGCGTGGATCGGGCACGGCCGCGAGGCAGTTCAGCAGGCCCGGTTGTTCCCCGGGCTCGGGGGCCGGGCGCCGGCAAGCTGGTCCAGGCCGACGGGGAGGGGCGATGATGAACGGGCGGGCACGGTCTTCCGTCGTGGCGATAAGGGACTCGACACCTCGTGATCACCCGGAGGTCGTGCCTGCCTCCGCTCCGCCCGAGCTCTGAACTGCCCGGCACCATCAACTACCTGAATCGGCATCAGACCAGACAGACACCCTGAAACGACGCCGTCCTGGTATGAGCGCCTGCCGATCGGCAGATCGGCAGGGCGCTCATCTGCTTCTCGCGCACCTCGCCAGCGGACTACAGTTCGGACCTGAATGCCCGCAGGCCGTACACGGAAGTTCAGGGGGACCGGGGGATGTCCGCATCGGACTGGACCACGCTCGCCGTCGCGCTCGTCGGCGTAGGTGGCACCTTGTGCGCCACGATGCTCACGCAGCGTGCCCATGGTGCCGAGGTCGCAGAGCAGAACCGTCGAGCCGAGCGAGAACGCGCTGAGGACCAGCGCCGGCGCGACATCGAGCGCGAGGCGGAGCAACGCGAACGGGCCCTGCAAATGAAGCGCGAGATCTACGCCGCGCTCAACGCGGCCGGCCGGGCCTACCGGGTGGCCGCCCGGGACGCGGTGCTCGCTCTGGAACGCGGTGAGAGCATCGACTCGGCGCGCCTGGACGGTGCGCGGGACGAGTGGAACGACCAGTACGCGCAGGCCCAGATGGTGATCCCGAAGCTGGTCCTTGACATCGCCTCCGAGCTCAACGCCGCCCTTGGACTCGGCTACCGGATCGTCAAAGCCCTACCCGGCAGCCCGGACCCCGAAGTGGCCTACGATCGGGCGAAGAACTGGTTCGACGACTCGCTGTCCGACGGCGTCTATCTGCTGCGGCTCGCGTTCCGGCACGATCTTGGAGTCCAGATCGTCGAGGAGGGCCTGAAGGGTATGCGCGGAAAACTGGCCGAACTGGACGCAGCGTACAGCCACGTCTCCGGCGAACTCTCCCGAGAGCACGGCTCCGCCTGGTCGTCTCCTCCGGTTCAGGTCAACGGCCCGACCATCATCGAAGAGCCGGAGCGAGCTGGCAGTTGAGGAGCTCTAACGGGGCGTTTCGGCCCTGGTTTCGGAGATCAGGTACCGCCAGGTCTGGGTGACGTCTGCCGGATCAGGTCGGCGAGGAAGGTCAGGGTGATGACGAGCACCTTCGCGGTGACCTCGTCGGAGAACGTCGGCAGGAGGTGGTGCACGGTGGGCCCCCAGTGTGAAGTGCTTCGGCGCAGATATCGGCACGGTGCCGTAACCATTGGTAACGCTCGCTCGTGGCGCGCCGGCGACCGACCGGGACGGCCTCGCCGTGCGCCGCCACTCGCGGTCCCACCGTGCAGCACCCTCACACAGGCCTGAGACTCGGAAGCATGAACACGACGGACCTGTCACCGGGTGCCTCCTCGAACCGACACGGGGCACCAGACGCGGACGTTCTGGTGGTCGGGGCCGGCCCGACCGGCCTGCTGCTCGCGGGTGACCTCGCCAGGTCCGGAGTCGATGTCACACTGCTGGAGCAACGCGATCGCGAATCCAACCTGAGCCGCGCCTTCAGCCTCCACGCGCGAACCCTGGAGCAGCTCGATGCCCGCGGCCTGGCCGACGAACTGCTCCGTATCGGCACACCAACCCGGGCGCTGCACCCGTTCGGCCGCCTCAGCATCGACTTCTCCGACCTCCGGACGCGCTTTCCCTTCATCCTCACCATTCCTCAGTGGCAGGTCGAGCGGGCCCTGCTGCGCCGGACCGAGGAGGCGGGAGCCAGCATCCTCCGTGGGGCTCGGGTCACCGGGCTGCGACAGGACTCGGACGGCGTTGACGTGCACGTGCTCCATCCGGACGGCTCCGCGTCCATCTTCCGGGCCCGCTACGTCGTCGGTGCGGACGGGGCGCGCAGCACCGTCCGGCAGAGCCTGGGTATGCCGTTCCCTGGTAAGTCGGTCATCAGCTCGGTGATGTTGGCCGATGTGCTGCTCGACCGCGCCCCCGACGAGATCTTCAATTTCGCCTCGAACGAGGACGGTTTCACGTTCTTCGCGCCGTTCGGGGACGGCTGGTACCGGATCATCGGCTGGGACCGGCACCGACAGGTGCCCGACAATGCGCCGCTCACCTTGGAGGACGTCCGGGACATCACGAAGCGTACGATCGGCAGCGACCTCGGGATGCACGACCCGCGGTGGCTCTCCCGGTTCCACAGCGACGAGCGGCAGGTGCCCCGCTACCGGCAGGGAAGGGTGTTCCTCGCGGGCGACGCCGCACACGTCCACTCGCCCGCCGGCGGCATGGGCATGAACACCGGGCTGCAGGACGCCGCCAACCTCGGGTGGAAGCTGGCAGTCGTTGCGCACGGCTGGGTCGGCGACGCATTGCTGGACAGCTACCACGCGGAGCGTCACCCGGTGGGGCGGATGGTCCTGCGGGTCAGTCACGCACTCCTCACGGCCGTCACCACCGGGTCACCCCTGATCCGCGCGCTGCGGGCCGCGCTTGCCACCGTCGTGCACCAGTTGGCCGTGGTGGAGGCCCGCGCGTCTCGCGGCATCTCCGGCATCGGGATCACCTACCCCGCGCCCCGGGGCTCTCATCCGCTCGCCGGGCGCCGGGTTCCTGACCTCCGCCTGGCGGCGGAGCCGGCCCGGCTCTACGAGGCGCTGCGGGAGGGCAGATTCGTGCTGGTGGGCTGCGATGTCGCCGCGGTCGCCGCGCCGTGGGCGGGGCGGGTGGTGACGGCCTCCCCGGCGACCAGCCTGCGCCCGACCCTACTGGTTCGGCCCGACGGTTATGCGGCGTGGGCGGCCGAGGACCCCGACCCGGACGAGGTGCGCAAGGCCCTGACGCAATGGCTGGGCGCGGTGGACCGCCGGGCAGCGTGAACGGGCCGTCGGTCTCCGAAGCGGATAACGCCGGTTTTGACAGCGCCCTGGCGAACGAACCGCCGTACCTGGCTGGGCGTCAACCGACGACCTCACTCATCACGACCTGAGCGGCTTCGGAGCAATCGCAGACAGTTGCAGGATCCACCGGGCACCCTCCCTGGCCGACCACCACGACGGGGCGGCAACCGCCTGTCCCGCCGAGGTCGGGGGCGTGATCGGCCAGTACAGTCGCCTTCATGGCGAAACCAGTGCTGCGGGCGATCGAGGCGGACGGAACCTCCTGGGACGACCCGTCCGAGGAACAACTGCACGATCTGCTGGCCGACATGAGCCTCACCTGGAGGTTCGTCGTTGTACGGCGGCTTGATATTGAGCCCGCCGACCAGCACTACATGCAGGTTTATCTCAACGACGACCTGAGCTATCAGGTGGAATACCGCGAGGGAGGGCCGGACAGGCACTTTCAGGCATGGGTGCCCCGCGAGCACGAGGTCTTCGCGGTGGAACCTGTGGCTGAGGTGCTTCAGGACTGGGCCTACGGGCGGGCGGGTTGGCGTGAGGCTCTTCCCTGGGTCCCGTGGTCACCCACGAAGTGAGTCGAACCGCCCGACTGCGGGCACCTCGACACGTTCCGACGTCGACAAGCCGCGCAACCTGGCGAGGAGCGTGACGGTGGAGCAACCGTCCTGGTGGACGAGCGGGGCCCGACCGCTGTGCGGCCGGCCGGGCCCCGCTCGGGTGGACCTCAGCTCTTGACGGCCTCCGCGATCCGCAGGGCGGCCTGGGTGGGCGTGAGGTGCGTGGTGTCGACGACCTCGGCCTCGCGGTGCAGCCAGGTGCGGGCTGCCTCGGCGTAGGGCTCAAGGTATGTGAGACGGAATGGGGAGGGGCCGAGAACAGTGTCTCCCTCGATGCGCCCGCGGAGGGTGTCCTGGTCGGCGTGGAGAACGAAGTGCCTTACCGGGATGGCATGTTGGGCAAGGCCTGCGCTGATCTCGCGCCAGTACTGCTCGACCAGGACAGTCATGGGCATCACCAGAGTGCCGCCGGTGTAGTCGAGTACGCGGCGGGCGGTTTCGACCACGAGCTGCCGCCACGGCGGCCAGTGCTGGAAGTTGTCCGTCTTGGACAGCCCCGGCGTGATGTCCATGAGTGTCTCGCCGACCTTCTCGGCGTCGAACACCCGTGAATCCGGGATCAGTGGCTGCACGAGTGCACTCGTCGTTGATCGCTGCTACGCCACTCGGCAGGACCTCATCCAGCGGCACTGCTGTGACAGCTCACCAGTTTGCCGCTCAGCCGATACTGGCTGTGCGTTATCCCCCCCCGCTGCAGAAGTGAGGGCGGTGGCGAAGTCCGGAAGACGCTCTGTCACCATAATCCGATCAAGTGTCTTTCTTCGCCAAACCGCCTATCAGGGACCTCACGTGTCTGACCAGCACAGCTCCAGTACCACCACCCCCCGCCGTGCCCGGCCGCGACAGCGCAGCAACGGCCGGGCCATCGCGCTGAGCGCCGCCTGCGTGCTCGTGGCCGCAGGCGTGACAACGCTCGTCACCACCGGGCTGGTCGGGCACTCCTCCCCGAGCGGCAGCGCCGTGGCACACCCGGCCGCCGGTGGTGGCACTGCGGCCGACGCCGCCACCGGCCTGCCGACCGCCGACGCGACGAGCGCCGGTGCGAGCGCCAGTGCCTCCGCCTCGCCGTCCGGTTCGGGCTCGCCGTCCGCCTCCGCCTCGCCGTCCAAGTCCGTTTCCGCGTCGGCCTCGGCGTCCGCATCGTCGTTGCACCCGGCGCCTTCGAGCGCGTCGTCCGTTCCCGCACCGGCCGTCGCCGGCCAGGGAGCGGTCCCGGCGAACAACGCCCCCGCCCCCGCGCCCGCGCCTGCGCGCGGACCGGCCGTCTTCACCGGCAAGGCGTTCGACACCTGCACCGCACCGTCCTCGGCCGCGATGCAGGCGTGGCACGGCCAGTCGCCCTACGGCGCGGCCGCGGTCTACATCGGCGGCCAGAACCGGGGCTGCTCGCAGCCGAACCTGACGTCCTCGTGGGTGCACACCGTGCACGCCGCTGGATGGCAGCTGATCCCTCTCTACGTGGGCGCGCAGCCACCCTGCCAGACCTCCGGCAACCCGGAGCGGATCACCGCCGCCAACGCGGCCTCCCTCGGCTCCTCCGACGGCGCCGACGCAGTTGCCCACGCCGCCGGCCTCGGCATGGGCACGGGCAGCGCCGTCTACCTCGACATGGAGGCCTACGACGCCTCCGACCGCGCGTGCAGCGGCGCGGTGCTGACGTACGTCCAGGCCTGGGACGCGGCCCTGCACGCCCACGGCTACTGGGCGGGCTTCTACGGCTTCAGCAAGTCCAGCGCCCTGGCCATGAGCCAGGCGGCATCGTCCGGTGCGACCGGCCTGCCGGATGCCCTGTGGTACGCCCTGTACGACGGCGCGGACGACACCAGCAGTGGCTTTCCCTACCCGGCCGGCCAGTGGAGCGGCCCCTGGCGGGGCCACCAGTACGCGGTCGACCAGCAGGAGAGCTACGGAGGCGTAGCCCTCACCGTCGACCACGACGCCTGGAACGGGCCGGTCGCGGTGATCGGCTGATGCTCCCGGCCCACCCACCCCGGGCAGGAACCAGCGGTGGCCCTGCGCTTGCCGGAGGCCCTGAGGTGGGTGGGAGGCCGCGAGGAGGTGGCGGGCGGGGTCAGTCGAGTTCGTTCCTGTGGACGACGCCGCCCTTGACGATGAGGCGCAGGTTGCGTTCGGGCTCGGCGAGGACGGACAGGTCGGTGGTCGGGTCGCCGTCGACGACCAGGAGGTCGGCCCATGCTCCCGGTGCGACGACCCCGAGCGGCGCCGCTCGGTAGGGGTCGCGGTGGCCGGACAGGCGGAACAGTTCGGCGTTGCCGGAGGTGGCCGTCTTCAGGGCCTCGACCGGGCTGAGGTGGGTGCCGAGCCGGACCAGCATCTCGTTCTGCCGGTGGGTCCTCCCGGGGTCGAGCACCAGGTCGGTGCCGAAGGCCAGCCGCACGCCGTGCTTCACCGCCCAGCCGAAGGTGCGGGCGACGCCTTCGCACACCTCGCGGTTCTTGCGGTCGCCGTCCGGGGACGCGTGGTGGTGGTCGTCGACCTCGAACGGCTGGGTGCTCAGCCACACGTTCTTCTCCGCGAGGTAGCGGACGGTGTCCTCGTCGACGAGGTGCCCGTGCTCGATGCAGCGCACCCCGGCCTCCACCGCGCGGCGCACACCTGCGGAGGTGTAGACGTGCACGGTCACGTAGGTGCCCCAGTCGGAGGCCGCGGCGACGGCGGCCTCCAGTTCCGCCGTGGTGAACTGCAGCACGTCCAGCGGGTCGTAGTCGGAGATGACGCCGCCGCCGGCCATCAGCTTGATCTGCGCGGCGCCCTTCCTCAGCTGCTCGCGCACCGCCGCGAGCACCCGCTCCGGTCCGTCGGCCACCCGGGTGAAGCCGATCTGTTCGGATCGGGCCGGCGGCCCGCCCAGGGCGGTCGGGGCGTCGTAGACCGCCCCGAAGTCGCCGTGGCCGGCGGTCTGGGAGATGGCGGCCTGGCTCGGGTAGATCCGTGGACCCGGGAACAGCCCGCGGTCGAGGACCCGCCGCAGCGGCTCGGTGTCGCCGGCCATGTCCCGCACCGTGGTGAACCCGCGCATCAGCATGTCGCGCGCGGCGGCCAGGGCCTGGTAGTAGACGGTGCCGGTCGGCGCGAGCTGGAGCTCCGTCATGGTGCCGCCGATCGCGAACAGGTGGACGTGTGCGTCGGTGAGGCCCGGGATGAGCGTGCGGCCTCCGCCGTCGAGCACCGTCGCCCCATGGGGCGCGCTTCGCGGGAGGGGACGGCCCGGCACCACCTCCGCGATCCTGTCCCGTTCGATGCGGACGTGTCCCGCCACCGTCTCCTCGCCGATCCCGTCGAAGATGCGCACGTTCGTCACCAGCAGCCCGGCACCCGAGTCGTCGACACCCATGCCGCCATCGTCGACCGGTCACGGAGCCGATACCAGGGGGACGGGCCGATCGGTCGATCCGGCGACGCCCGGCCGTCAGTCGACCGGCGCAGCCCCGTGCGCGCAGGTGGTGTCGAGGCTGCCTCGGAGTGCGGTCCGCATCCTGCCGTCCCGGGCGACGGCCCAGGGTTCCCGGGCGTGCGCGATGCGTACTCAAGCGGGTGTGGGGTGAGGGCGCGAGCGGTTGGGGGAAGAAGAGGGACAGGGTCAGTTGTCGGGCTGCTGTCGCGGAGGACCGATGCGCGGGGACGGGCGGGTGGCGAACTTCTTGCTCGCGCTGCTGAGCCGGGACTGGGTGGGAGTGCCGGTCGCGTTGGTGGCGGCAGGAGTGGGCGGCGGCCTGGTCGGTGTGGGGGCGGCCTGGGCGGTGGCGCTCGGTGGTCTGACGGTGGCGTTCGGTGCGGTGTTGCTGTCCGGGGCTGTTCGTCACCTGGTGCTGGTGGCGCGCGAGGGACGGGAGAATCCGCCGCCGGGGCAGCTCGTCGATGTGGGCGGTCACCGGATGCACGTCCTAGCCGAGGGGGAGGCCGGGGGCGGGCCGACCGTGGTCTGGATGCCCGGCGGGCACGCCCCTGGTGAGGATTTCCGGGAGCTGCACACGATGCTGGCGGCCCGGACCCGTTCGGTGCTGGTCGACCGGCTCGGTTCGGGCTGGAGTGACGTCGGGCGTTTCCCGCGGACGACGGCGGGCGAGGCGGAGGAGCTCCTGGCAGCGCTGGAGGGGGCGGGGGAGCGAGCCCCCTTCGTGTTCGTCGGTCATTCCTTCGGCGGGTTGCTGGTCGCGAACGTGGCCAGGCGCCGGCCGGAGCTGGTGGCCGGGCTCGTGCTGCTGGATCCGACGCCGCTGGAGGTCATCGCCTTCGCGCGGCCCGACCGCCGGCTCGCGGGGATGCGCCGCGGTCTCCTTCTGACGGCGGTGCGGCAGCTGTTCGGCGCGCACCGCGGCACCGGCGCGCGGGCCGGGCAGGCCTGCGCCGCCGCGTCGATCTTCGCCGAGTTGTCGCCGTCCGGGCTGGCGAGAGTGGGCTGGGAGACCGTGGTGTACGACGGGGACCTCGGAGACCTCCCGCTGGTGCTGGTGATACCGCGGGATCTCATCGGCGGTGAGGCGGTGCTGGCCGGCGCCCGGGACGCGGTCGAGGCCGAGCGGATCAGCCGCTTCTACCTCCGGAGCAGGGTCCGGTACCTGGCGGCGTCGACGGCTTCACGGCTGGTGCACACGCCGGAGGGGACGGGGCACGACTTCCCGCACGAGGCGCCCGGGTTCGTGGCCGGCGTGGTCGGGGACCTGGTGCGGGAGCTACGTGTGATCAGCCCATGACCGTCCGCGCGGAGTCCGGGCGGACCGGGCGTCGGCGGGAGAAGGCGCCCAGGTCCACGACGTTGCCGGTGTGTTCGCAGCGGTACCGGACCGGGTCGCCGTCGTGGTCGTGGCCGGCTTCGACCGAGTCGATCAGGGCCGCGAGGAAGCGGCCCACCAGCGGGGCGTTCTTGAACTGGTTGCCGCTGGTGCCCATGGCGACGTAGTAGCCGTCGAGGGCGGTGCGGTCGTAGATCGGGGTCCAGTCGTCGGCGACGTCGTACACCCCCGCGACCCCGAGCGGCCGGTTGGGGACGCCGATCGCCGGGAAACGGCGCGCGGCCCGGGTCACCTGGGTGCGGAAGCGGTGGGCGGTGGGGCGGGGGTCGGCCTCGTCCGGATCGTCGATCCACTCGGGCGGGTCGCAGTCCGGCTCGGTCCCGCCGACCAGGAGGTGCCCGCCGGAGGCAGGTCTCAGGTAGGTGCCGAGGTCGAGGTCGGCGACAACGGGGCCGGGGGCGTGGCCGCTCGGTGCGGTGACCTGGTGGACTTCCTCGCGCAGCGGGCGCACGCCGATCGTGAAGTCGCTTCCGACCCCCGCGAGCCGGTTGAGGCCGCCCGACCAGGGACCGGCGGCGTTGACCACGACCGGTGCGGCGATCCGTGCGCCGTCGGCCAGGCGGATGCCCGTCACCCGGTTCGCGTGCCGGTCGACGGCCACCACGGTGTGGTGGAACAGGAAGCGCGTGCCCAGCTCGCCCGCCGCGTCCGCGAGGTTCTGGGCGGCGAGCTGCGGGTCGTCGACGAACCCGGCGTCCGGGGTGAACAGGGCGCCGAGCTCACCGGCCGGGCCGGCGAAGAAGGCGTCGTCGTCCACCGGCTTCGGCGGCCAGTACCGGCCGGGGTCGATCCCGGGCAGGCGCCCGCGCAGGGCCGGGGTGTCCCACCGCTCGTACGGGACGCCGGCGCGGTCGAACAGGGTGACAACCCCGGACGGTGCGACTGCGGGGGAGTCGAGCAGCACGGCGCCGGTGCGGTGGAAGGCGGCGAGCGGGCGGCGGCCGGTGAGCCGCAGGTGGTCGGGCCAGGACGTCCAGAGGTGCTGTGCCTCCCAGGCCGTGGCGACGCCGTCGAAGGTGGAGTAGTTGAACCGGATGACCGCGCTGGAGGCGCTGGTGGAGCCGTGGCCCGCGGCACCCGCCTTGTCCACGACGACCACCTGCCGCCCGGTGCGCGCGAGTTCGAGGGCGATGGCGGAGCCGATCACCCCGGCTCCGACGACCAGCGCGTCCGGTCGGATGGCGGTCATGACGGCCTCCCGTCGGGCGGGGCCGTGCGCAGACTCGGCACGGCGGCGAGCAGGGTCCGGGTGTACGGGTGCTGCGGGGTGCGCAGGATGGCGCCGGTGGGGGCGGTCTCGACGATCCGGCCGTGCCGCATGACCGCCACCACGTCGGAGACGTGGCAGACCGCCGGCAGGTTGTGGCCGATGAACAGCATGGACAGGCCGAGCCGCCGCTGGAGTTCGCGGATCGTGTTGAGGACGGCGGCCTGCACCGAGACGTCGAGTGCCGAGGTGATCTCGTCGGCGATCAGCAGGCCGGGTTCGACGGCCAGGGCACGGGCGATGGCGACCCGCTGACGCTGACCGCCGGACAGCTGGCGCGGCAGGCGGTCGGCGAGCCGGGGGTCCAGGCCGACGAGGCCGAGCAGCTCGGCGACGCGCGCGGCACGGGCGGGTCGGTCGAGCCGGTGGAAGACGGTGGCCGCTTCGACGAGCGTCTGGCGGATCGTCATCCGGGGATCCAGCGCGGTGTCCGGGTCCTGGAGGACGACCTGGACCAGGCGGCCGAGCCGGCGCCGGTCGCGGACGGTGCGGGTACGGACCTCCTGGCCGTCGAGCAGGACCCGGCCACCGTGCGGGGCGGCGAGGCCGACGATCGCGCGGGCCAGGCTCGACTTCCCGGAGCCGGACTCGCCCACGAGCCCGAGCGTGGTGCCGGACGGGACCTCCAGCGAGACACCGTCCACTGCGGCGACGGGGCCGTGCCGGCCGAGGTGGCGGACGGTGAGGTCGGACACCTGGAGGGTGGTCATGACGGGACCGCCGTCCGCGGGTCCGCCGCCACCGGCACCGGGTACCAGCACGCGACCCGGTGGTCGGCACCGAGGTCCTCCAGCGGCGGAGCCTGCTCGGCACAGTGGTCCCGGCGGCGTGGGCAGCGGGGCTCGAACGGGCAGCCCGGGGCAGGGGCGAGCGGGTCGGGCGGTGCGCCCTCGACCGTCGGCAGCGGCCGGTCGCGGTCGGCGGCGAGGTCCGGTACCGATGCGACCAGGGCCCGGGTGTAGGGGTGCCGGGTGCCGCCGGCGAGGCGGCCGGCGGGCAGGGTCTCGACGACGGTGCCCGCGTACATCACCAGGACCCGTTCGCAGAACTCGCCCACGAGCGCGACGTCGTGGCTGATGAACAGGATCGCGGCGGAGGTGTCCCGCCGGATCTCGGACAGCAGCCGGGTGATCTGCCGCTGCACGGTGACGTCGAGCGCGGCGGTCGGCTCGTCGGCGATGATCAGGCCCGGCCGCACCATCAGCCCGGACGCGATCATCACGCGCTGGCGCTGGCCGCCGGAGAGCTGGTGGGGGCGTGAGCGCAGCAGTGCCGGAGGGAGTGCGACCCGGCGCAGGGCGTCGGAGGCCTCCGACGCGGCCTGAGCGCGGCTCGCGCCGCGGTGGGCCCGGACGGTCTCGGTGAGCTGGGTGGCGACCCGCAGGGACGGGTTGAGCGCCGAGGCCGGGTTCTGGAAGATCACCGCCAGGCCCGTCGCGAGGTGGCGGTCCCGCTCCCTCGGTGTCATGGCGGCGAGGTCGGCACCGAGCAGGCGCAGGGTGTGCCGGGACACCCGGGCACCCGCCGGGAGCAGGTCGGCGATGGCGAGCGCGGTGAGCGACTTGCCCGAGCCCGACTCGCCGACGAGCCCGACGATCTCGCCCGGCCGCAGCGAGAGGCTCACACCGCGCACCGGCCGGGTCACCCCGTCCGGGGTGGTGAGCTCGACGCCGAGGTCCTCGACCTGGAGCACCAGGCCGTCCTCGGCGGGCCCGCTCGGGGCGAGCGGTGGCGCGGGCGTGCGCGGTGCCGGGCTGCGCCGGGCGACGCCGCCGGCCAGGACCTCGCCGAGCAGCTGGAAGGTCAGGGCCGCGTAGAGGATGGCCAGGCCCGGGGCGAGTGCGGGCAGGGGTTCGGCGTAGACGCGGTCGAGTCCCTGGTTGAGCAGCTGCCCCCAGTCGTAGCCGGGCGGTTGGACGCCCAGGCCGAGGAAGCTCAGCCCGGAGAGCGCGACGAGGGCGGTGCCCGCCGCCGTGGTGGTGCTCAGCAGCAGTGGCTCGGCGATGTTGGGCAGGACGTGCCGCCACAGCAGGCGGTGGCGGCGCAGGCCGAGCACCCGGGCCGCGGCCAGGTGGTCGGTGCCCGCCACGCCGGCGGCGAGGGTCTGGGCGAGCCGGGCGAATCCGGGGACGCCCGCGACCGCGAGGGCGAGCACCGCCCCGCCGGCGCCCGCGCCGAACACGACGGCGAGGAACATCGCGACCAGGAGCGCGGGGAAGGCGAGCAGGAGGTTGACCAGCCCGGCGAGCAGCCGACGGGCGCGGGGGCCGAGGACGGCGGTGGATGCCCCGAGGAGGACGCCCGTGGTCGAGCCGAGCAGGACCGCCGTCAGCGCGAGCAGCAGGGAGGGCCGGGTGGCCGTCAGGACCCGGGCGAGCAGGTCCCGGCCGAGGTTGTCGGTGCCGAACGGGTGCGCCGCGGACGGGCCCTGGAGCACCGCGGAGGGGTCCGGGCGGTCGGCCGACGCGCCCCAGACGAGCGGGCCGACCAGCGCGAGCACGACCAGCGACGTCAGCATGGCCGTCGTGACCCAGGCCATGGGCGGGCGTCGGCGTCCGGGTGAACGGGGCATGTTCAGATCTCCCGGATCGCCGAACGGGGGTCGAGCACGGCCAGCAGCACGTCGACCAGGAGACCGGCGAGCAGCACGGTCGTGCCCAGCACCAGCACCATCGCCTGGACCACCGGGTAGTCCTGCGCGACCACGGACTGCGCCATGGCCGAACCGATGCCGGGCCAGGCGAAGACCTTCTCGACCAGCACCGTGCCGGCGATCAGGGCGGGCAGCAGGCTCCCGGCGACGGTGAGCGCGGCGGTCGCCATGTTCGGCGCGGCGTGCCGCAGGTAGCGGCGTGCGGGGGACAGCCGTTTGCTCCGGGCGGTGCGCAGGTAGTCCTCGTTCAGCACCTTCAGTGCCTCCACCCGGACGATGCGCACCAGGACGGCGGCGGGCGCGAGGGAGAGCGCGAGGACCGGCAGGACGAAGGATTCGGCGCCTGCCGCACCGGCCACCGGGAGCAGCTGGAGGCCGACGGCCAGCAGCGCGGTGAGCCCGGCGGCGAGGACGAAGTCCGGCACCCCGGCCAGCCCGGCGGTGACCGCGGTGAACGCGAGCTCGGTGCGCGGATGCCGGCCGTCGCGGGTGCGGACGGCGGCCAGGAGGCCGCCGGGCAGGGCGACGGCGAGGGTGACCAGGAAGGCGAGGCCGGCGATCTCCAGGGTGGCTGGCAGCCGGGTGCGGACCAGTTCCGCGACCGGTGTCCCGGTGACCAGCGAGGTGCCGAGGTCGCCGTGCACGAGGCCGTCGAGATAGTGCCGGTACTGCGACAGGAAGGGTGCGTCGAGCCCGAGTTGGTGTCTGCGGGCGGCCACCAGGGCGGGGGCGGCGTCGACGCCGAGCGCGGCGCGGACCGGGTCGCCGGGGACGAGGCGGATCATCGCGAACGACGCGGTGAGCACGACCCCGAGGGAGAGGAGCAGCCGGGCGGTGCGGCGGCCGAGGAACGCCGTCCAGGGGTGCCGCAGCAGCTGTGGTACGGACACGGTGGGTCCCCCGGTCACTGGTGGAGGCGGATGCTGGTGGGGATGAGCTGGCCGCCGAAGGTGGTGGCGAAGGTGGTGTGGTGGCCGTACACGCTGCTCCGGCCGTCGGCGATCGGCAGCGCGTCGGCCGAGCGCAGGAGCGCGGCGGCGGCCCGGTTCCAGGTGCCGCAGCCCGCCGTGTCGGTCTCCTGGAGGGCCTGGGCGACCAGCGCGTCGTACTCGGGGTTGGTCACGCCCGCGAAGTTGAGGCCCTGGGCGGGGGTGGGGCCGGAGAAGAACGGGATGAAGCCGACCGGCAGGGCGAAGCCCGGAGAGGTGCCGACCACCACGTCGAACTCGCCGCTCTCGTACATGGCGTTGACGAGGGCGGGCAGGCTCTCGGTGACGAGGGAGACCTGCGCGCCGAGCGCCGACCATTCCCGGGCCATCAGCTCGGCGACGGACGGCAGGGTCGGGCCGAGGTCGGGGCTGGTGATCAGGCGGAGCCGCAGCGCCCGGCCGTCCTTGGTCAGCGGGCCGTCGCCGGTACGGGTCCAGCCGGCGGTGCGCAGAGCCTCGGCGGTGTCCTGCGCGGGCAGGCCGGCGGCGGCGAGGCCGGCGTGGCAGACGGCGCCCTCGGCGTCGAAGTCGGTGGCGGGTCGGCCGGTACCGCCGACGGCGACGTTGGCGAGCCCCTGGCGGTCGAGGGCGAAGACCAGGGCGCGGCGCAGCGTCGGGTCGGCGAGGGCCCGGCCGGGGCGCTGGTTGAAGAAGGTCAGCCCGACCACGGTCGCCACGTCGGTGGTGGCCAGGCCGTGGCCGGTGAGCCGGGCGCGGTCCGGCCCGTTCACGGTCGCGATGTCGACGCCGCCGGTGAGCAGCAGGTTCGCCGCGGTGGAGGCCTGAGGCACCACCGGGACGACGATTCGGGCCGGCAGGCCGGGCTCCGCGGTGGTCGCACCGTCCGGGCCCCAGACGTACCCCTCGCGGACGGTGAACTCGTACGGTCCGCCGGGGGTGTAGCGGGTCAGCACGTAGGGTCCGGTGCCCTGGGAGGAGCGGTCCAGCGACTGGGGCCGGTCGAGTCCGGCGGGGCAGACGATCGGCAGCAGGCCGAGGGTGCGGGTGAGGAACGGGAAGGGGGCGGCGGTGGTCGCCGACACCGTGCCGGTCACGTCGTCGGCTTCGGCGGTGAACGGGACGTTCGGGAGGACGGTCTGGGCGCCGGCGAGCTGGTTGGCCGGGTCGCCCGCGTAGGTGAGTGCCCGGGCCACCGCCGAGGCGGTGAGGGGAGTGCCGTCGGAGCAGGTGACACCCGGGCGGAGGGTGAAGACGGCCGTGGTGGTCGTGGCCTGCCAGGACGAGGCCAGGCCGGTGACGACGGTGCCGTCGGCGGCGATGTTGACCAGCGAGTCGTAGGCGTAGCGGGCCTGGGCGGAGCCGAAGGCGGTGTACGGGTTGAAGCTCGGGGTCTCACTGGCCGCCGCGATACGGACGGTCCCGCGGTCCACCAAGGGCGTGGTCGTCGAGGACCGGGCGCCGCCGCAGCAGCCGCTCAGCGCGACAGCCGTCGCGGTCATGGTGGCCGTCAGGGCGACCGGCAGGGGGCGGCGGAACATGGCGCCATGGTGCCACCGGACATTGCTGGTCGCGAGTCAACTCACGTGCGAGGAAGGGGTGTTCGAACGAGTGGAGCTGCGTCTTGCCTTGGCGTGAGCGGTGGGCGTCGGCGTGGGACGGCGGGCGGCGCGATCCTGATTCACTCTTTCGAAGGATGCCGCGGCCTGTGTGTCGCCGACCGGGCGACGTGGCGGTCCGTCATCGCCAGTATGTCGGCATGAGGACGAACGAACCGGGTCGCGAGGTCGGTCACCTGGGGGACCGCTACTGGGAGTTCCTGCTGGAGCGGGACCCGTTGCTGAGAGTCCGACAGGGGCTCCCGGTCGAGACGCTGCCGGGGGCGTCGCTCGTCGAGGCCGAGGAGCGGGCGCGGTTCGCGGCGGGCGTGCTGGAGCGGGTCCGGATGCTCGACGGCGCGGAGCTGTCCGGTGCCGACGCGGACACCGCGGCCGTCCTCGCGGCGCTGGCCGAGCAGGAGCTGCGGGCCCGTCGGTGGTACTGGCTGACGCCCGCCGTCACGCCGTACCGGATGTTCCCGCTGTCGCTCTACGTCGACGCGGTCCTGGGCCCCTGCCGGTTCGCCGAACGGCCTGACGTCGAGCGGTACTTGACTCTGGTGCGCGAACTGGCGCGGGTGGTCGGCTCGATCGGCGACAAGGTGGTCGGGCAGGCCGCGCGCGGCTTCCGGGTGCCCGCCCCGGCCCTGGCCGGAGTGCGGGCCACCGTCGAGGGCCTGCGGTCCTCCGCGGCGCGCCGGGTGATGGTGGCGGACGACCGGCTCGGTGGGCTGGGGCCGGCTGGGCGCGGACGCCTTCGGGACGGCGTACGGCGGCTGGTGGAGGCCGAGTTGACGCCGGCCTTCGACCGGCTGCTCGCCCTCGTCGAGGACCCGGCCTACCGGGGAGAGGCGCCGCAGGAGGTCGGCTGGGCGCGCTACGAGGGTGGCGAGGAGGCGTACCGGGACTTCGTCCGGACGCACACCGGGGGCGACACGCCGCCCGAGCGGCTCCACGAGCTCGGCCGCGACCAGTGCCGCGAACTGGCCGGGCGGATGCGGGAGGTGCGCGCGACCCTGGGCTTCCCGGGCCCCGAGGCCGAGTTCCACGACCGGCTCAGGAGCGAGTCCCGGCTGTATGCCCGGACGCCCGAGGAGGTCGAGGCCCGGTTCCGCGGCCACCTCGACCGGCTGGCCCCCCTGCTGCCGCGGTGGTTCGCCACCCTGCCGGCCGCGCCGTACGGGCTGGCCCGGCTGGACCCGGCGCTGGAGGCGGGGATGACCTTCGGGTACTACGAGCTGCCGACCGCGGCCAGCCCGGTCGGGCGCTACCGCTACAACGGCTCGGACCTGGACCGGAGATCGCTGATCGGTTCGGCCTCCCTGATCTACCACGAGCTGGCGCCGGGACACCATTTCCATCTCGCCCGCCAGGCGGAGGACCGGTCGCTTCCGCAACTGCGGCGTGAGACGGCCGAGTTCGGTGCGTTCAACGAGGGCTGGGCCGAGTACGCGGCGGGCCTCGGCTGGGAGATGGGCCTCTACGACGATCCGTGGGACGCGTACGGGCGCCTCGCGCAGGAGCGGTTCACCGCACAGCGGCTCGTCGTCGACACCGGGCTCAACCTCGGGACGATGAGCCTGGAGCAGGCACGGGACTTCACGCGCGCCAACTCCACCGAGGCGGATGCCCAGATCGCCTCGGACCTGCTGCGCTACGCGACCGACCTGCCGGGGCAGGCGCTCTCCTACCGCGCGGGCTACCTGGAGTTCGGCCGGCTGCGGGCGCGGGCGGAGGCCGGCCCGGGTGCCGGATTCGACGTGCGGGCCTTTCACGAGGCCGTGCTCGGAGGCGGCGGGCTGCCGTTTCCGGCCCTGTGGCAGCGAGTGGCTCGCGAGCTCAGTAATTCTCGATAAGGATAAGTATGAAAACAAGGCTGGTGAATTCTCCGGCGACCGTGCGTACGGCAATTCGTGTTACTCGGGACGGCCGGGGGCACTCGCATGGGTGAAGACGGCCGGTACTGTTTGGCCTCGATGCACATGGCTCGACTACGGTGACGGCAGAGCGGGCGGTGGACCCCGTCGACGAGGAATTCGGCACCGCAGGTGAATCGCGAATTCCGGAAACGGGTGCTTCCGCCCGCCCGGCTGTGCGCTGCTTCGGTGTTGGCAGTGCCCGGAGTCCCTGTCATACGTCTGCGTAGAGAGGATGGAGCATCATGCCGCCCGTAGTACCGCCCTTCCTGGTCGGCCTCATCGTCGCGCCACTGGCCAAGCGTCTCCTCAAGCCGCTGGTGCGAGGCGTCGTCAAGACGTCGGTCGGTCTCGCCCTCGAGGTGAAGAAGGCGGCCCATGAGGCCGGAGAGAACATTCACGACCTCGCGGCCGAGGTGGCCGCCGAGATGGTGGCGGCGCAGGTCGCCACAGGTGACATCGGTGTCCGTGCCGACGACGGCCGGCGGGTCGTCGAGGGCACCGTGTCGAACGGCGAGAGGGACGAGGCCGCCGACCGGGCCGAGGCCGAGGCGAGGGCCCCGAAGATCCGCGCGACCGCCGGCGCCGGCAAGCCGAACTGACCGCCTGTCCGGCGGCCCCGGCCGCCGTGTGGACGTGAATTCCGGTCCCCCTGGAAAACGCGTCCACACGGCAGTCGGCCGCAGGCTCGCCGACGGCATCACTCTTTTCTCGGGACATTCCACTCCGTCGCAGTAATCCGTCATGCCCGTGACGGTTTTGCGACCTCCGCAAACAGGTGATCCTACACATGCCATCTCTGCTGGCTGCCGCAGCCGGATATCGCTCCGTGGATGTGGACGTGCGCCCGCGCTCGGTCATTCCGGGCCGCCAGCGCTGGGACGTCAAGCCGGTTCTCGGGCGGCCACAGACGGCCGAAGTCCTCGCCTCGGCCCTTCGGCGCATTCCCGGGATCACCGAGGCGCAGGCCAGCCCGATCACCGGCGGGGTCCTCGTCCGGCACGACGCGCGCGTCAGCGCCACGGACGTCGGCCGGATCGTCCGCCGAGCCGTCACCCTGGTCATGGCGGGCACGGCCAGGGCCGCACGCCCCGCACCGGAACCGGCTCCGCGCGCCGATCGCGGCGTCGTCGTGCGCCCCGTGCTCGCCGTCGGGGGCGGGGTGGCGGCCGGTGTCGCGCTGATCCGCGGGTCGGCGCTGAGCAAGCAGCTGGTGGCGCTGGGCGGCGTGGCCGCGGCGACCGCGGCCGTCGTCCGGAAGACCTGGCGAACGGCGGTCGACTCGCCCCGGGACCTGTCCGGGGCCGGGACCGAACGACACCCCCTGCTGGAGATCGTCGGACCGCACCGCCGGCGCCTCTACCGGGCCGCCGCGCTGTCCGTCGCCTGTCAGGTCTCGGAGATGGCGCTCGGCACTTTCCTCGGCTGGACGGGACTGGTGCTCATCAAGGGCGAGGCGGCGCCGCTGGTCAGCCTCGGCCTGACCACCGCCTCCGCCCAACTCTGGGGCCTGGCAGGGCTGGTGGCCATCGCCTGCGCTGCCGTGGCAGGCCTGTCGTACACCTCGAACCTCCAGTGGCGCCGACTCGGCCAGGACATCGAGCACGACTGGCGGAACCGGACGTTCGGGCACGTGCAGCACCTCGAACTGCGGCACCTGGAGGGCGAGCGAACCAGCCGGGTCGCCGGCGCGCTCACCGAGGACGTCGGCCAGCTGGGCACCTTCTTCGCCGGCTCGGCCAACGACGTGCTGCAGCTGGGCACCAGCCTGGCCCTCCTGGTACCGGCGTTCCTGCTGCTGGCACCGCAGATCGCCTGGATCGCGTTCCTGCCCATCCCGGTCATCGCCTGGCTGTCGCTCCACTACCAGGACAAGGTCGCGGCCGACTACGCCGTCTCCGGCGAACGCCGGGCCAGGCTGCACAGCCAGCTGGTCAACACCCTGGAAGCCGGTGCCACCGTCAAGAGCTTCTGCACCGAGGACTACGAGGCCGAACGCATCGACCGGCTCGGCGAGGCGGCCCAGGAGGGCAACCGGCAGACCGACCGGAGCACGATCCGCCACGCCGAGACCGTCCGGGCCTGCACGACCACCTCGATGGCCGGCACCCTGCTGGTCGGCGGCCGCGCGGTGCTCAACGGCAGCCTCCGGTTCGAGGTGTTCAGCCCGCTCATCGGCCTGCCCCAGATGGTGCTGATGCGGATGAACCGCCTCGGCGGCATCGCCGACCAGTACCAGCGCACACTGGCCGCCTACGACCGGGTCCAGCGGCTCCGTGCCCTGCCCCTGGAGACCGAAGGCACCGGCGAACCCCTCGACGCCGACAAGGTGCAGGGCGAGATCGTCCTCGACGAGGTCACCTTCGCCTACCCCGGCCGGCCGCCGGCACTGGACGACCTCTCGCTGACCATCCCCGCCGGGCGGACCACCGCCCTCGTCGGCGCCACCGGCTCCGGCAAGACGACGATCGCCAAGCTGCTGATGCGCTTCCAGGACGCGGAGTCCGGCGCCGTGCTGCTCGACGGCCGGGACGTGCGCGACCTGCCGCGCCGGGACCTGCGGAACGCGATCGGCTTCGTCGCCCAGGACCCGTTCCTCTTCGACGGCAGCATCGCCGACAACATCCGCTACGGCAGCTTCGCGGCCTCGGACCAGGCCGTGGTCGCGGCGGCCACGATGGCCGAGGCGCACACCTTCATCTCGACCCTGCCGGACGGCTACGACACCCTCATCGGCGAGCGCGGCGCCGCCCTCTCGGGCGGCCAGCGACAGCGGATCGCCCTGGCCCGGGCGATCCTCAAGGACGCGCCGGTCGTCATCCTCGACGAGGCCACCTCCGCCGTGGACAACGAGACCGAAGCCGCCATCCAGCGCACGCTCCGCGGCTTCGCCGCCGACCGGACGATGGTCATCATCGCCCACCGGCTCTCCACCGTCCGCCACGCCGACCGGATCTACGTCATGGACAAGGGCGGCGTCGTGGCCGAGCAGGGCACCCACGACGAACTCGTCGCCCAGCACGGACTCTACGCATCCCTCTGGCAGCTCCAGGCCGGCGAACTCGCCGCCTGACCGAAGCCAGCCGCCCCGCCCGCCGACCGCGTGATGCCACCGCGGTCGGCGCGGCCCGGCGCGTCGTGCGCGTACGCCCGCCCACACTCCTGGAGGTACCCCCATGCCCCGTCGCGACGGCGACGTCCTTCCCCTGACGGCTGCCCAGCGTGAGATCTGGCTCGCGGAGCAGCGCTCCCGGACGCCGATTCCCGGCTACCGCGTCGGCGAATGCCTGGAGATCCACGGGCCGGTGGAGCCGACGCTGTTCGAGGCCGCGCTGCGCCGGGTGGTCGACGAGGTCGACGCCCTGCACGTGAGCTTCGTCGACGGCGGCGACGGCCCGCGCCAGGTCCTCCGCGAGACCTGGGACTGGGCGCCGGCGCACCTGGACCTCAGCGGGGAGGCCGCACCCCGTGCGGCGGCCATGGAATGGATGGAGCGGGACCTGATGCGCCCGCTGGACCTCGCCCGCGACCCGCTGTTCGGCCACGCGCTGATCAGGCTGTCGCCGACGGACTTCCTCTGGTACCTGAACTACCACCACGTGGTGCTGGACGCGATCAGCAGCTCCCTGGTCAGGCAGCGCGTCGGTGACGTGTACTCGGCGCTGGCCGAGGGCGCCCCGGTGCCGCCGTCGCCGTTCGGCTCACTGCGGGACCTGGTCGACAGCGACGCCGCCTACCGCGCGTCGGCGGACTTCACCGCCGACCGCGACCACTGGACGGAACGCTTCGCGGACCGGCCGGCACCGACGCGGCTCACCGACAGGTCCGCGACCGACCCGCACCGAGCCCTCCGGCTGGCCGGGGAACTGGAACTGCGGCGCCCGGACGCGCTGAGGGCGGCGGCGGGACAGGCCGGTGTCCGGTGGTCCCGCCTGCTGATCGCGGCGACCGCGCTCTACGCGCACCGGCTGACCGGCACGCAGGACGTGGTGCTCGCCCTCCCGGTCACCGCCCGTCGGTCCGCCGACCGCGACCTGATGTCGGTACCCGGCACGATGTCCAACGTGGTGCCGCTGCGGCTGACCGTGCGACCGGACATGTCGTGGCGCGAACTCGCCGCCCAGACGGCGCGGGAGGTCGAGTCGGCGGTCGCGCACGAGCGGTACCGCAGTGAGGACCTGCTGCGGGACCTCGGTGCGCCCGGCAGCATCGGGACGGCGTTCCCGCTGATCGTCAACATCATGGCCTTCAACTCCAGGCCGAGCTTCGCCGGGCACCCCGCCTCCGTGCACCACTTCGTGTCGGGGTCGACCACCGACCTGGCGGTCTGGGTGTTCGACTACCGGGACGGCAACCCTCCGCTCCTCAGGCTCCACGGCGCGCCGGAGGCGTACGGCGACGGAGACCTCGCCGCCCACCAGCAGCGGCTGCTCGCACTGCTCGACGCCGTCGCGGACTGCGACCCGGACGAGCCGGTGGGCCGGATCGAACTGCTCACCACCGAGGACCGCGGGGAACTGGCGGCCGTCGGCACGGGGCCGGCGACGGAGGTCCCGTCCGCGAGTCTGCCGGAGCTGTTCCGGGAGCACGTGCGGGCGACTCCGGACCTCACCGCGCTGGTGTGCGGGGACGTCTCGCTGACGTACGCGGAGCTCGACGCGCGGGCGAACCGGCTGGCGCACGCCCTGACCGAGCGGGGAGCGGGGCCGGAGCGGCTGGTGGCGGTGGCCCTGCCGCGCTCCGCCGAACTCGTGGTGGCGATCCTGGCGGTGCTGAAGACCGGCGCGGCGTACGTCCCGGTCGATCCGGAGTACCCGGTCGCCAGGATCGCGTACCTGCTCGACGACGCCAGCCCCGCGGTGCTGGTGACCGACTCCCCGACCGGGGAGCGGCTGCCCGGGGCCGGTCCCGTCGACCGGCTGGTGCTGGACGACCCGGAGACGGCCGCGCTGGTGGCGAGTCGCCCGGCGGCGGACCCGATGGTGGCGGTCGATCCGGCACACCCGGCCTACGTCATCTACACCTCCGGTTCCACCGGGCGGCCCAAGGGCGTGGTGCCGACGCACGGCGGGCTGCTCAACCTGTTCGCCGGCCAGCAGCGGGCACCGTCCCCGCTCACGGGACGGGGCCGGCTGCGCGTGGCGCTCACCACGTCGGTCTCCTTCGACGCCTCCTGGAACCAGTTGCTCGGCCTGTGCGCCGGCCACGAGCTGCACGTCCTGGACCACGCGACCTGGACCGACCCGGACGCCTTCGTCGACTACGCCAGGCGCCACCGCCTCGACTTCGTCGAGGCCACCCCGTCGTACCTCCAGGTCCTCGTCTCACGGGGACTGCTGGACGATCCCCAGTGGCGCCCGGCGATCGTCGCGGCGGGCGGCGAGGCCGTTCCGGAGCAGCTGTGGGAGCGGCTGCGGGCGGCCGACGGGGTGTCCTGCCTGAACTTCTACGGGCCGTCCGAGTGCACGGTCAACTCGGTCGTCGCGCCGCTGGGGTCGAGCCGGCGTCCGGTGATCGGCCGTCCGGTCGGCAACGCCCGGCTGTACGTGCTGGACGGTGCGTTGCGGCCGCTGCCGGTGGGTGTGGCGGGTGAGTTGTACATCGCCGGCGCGGGCCTGGCACGGGGCTATCTGAACCGGCCGGCGCTGACCGCCGGGCGCTTCACGGCCGACCCGTTCGGGCCGGCCGGCTCGCGGATGTACCGCACCGGTGACCTGGTGCGGTGGGACGCCGACGGGAACCTGGAGTTCCTCGGCCGTACCGACGACCAGGTCAAGGTCCGGGGCTTTCGGATCGAACTCGGCGAGATCGAGACCGTGCTCGTGGAGCACCCGCAGGTCGCACAGGCCGCCGTCGTGGTGCGTACCGAAGGCGATGCCCGGCTGGTCGCCTACGTGGTTCCGGTGTCCGGTGCCACGGTGTCCGGTGCCGCGGTCGCCGCGACCGGGCTGCGCGAGCACCTGCGCGAGCGGCTGCCGGAGTACATGGTGCCGGCCGCGTTCGTGACGCTGGACGCGCTGCCGCTGACGCCGAACCGCAAGCTCGACCGACGGGCCCTGCCCGTGCCCGAGCAGGCCGCGGTCGCCCCGGGCCGCGCTCCGCGCACCGCGACCGAGCACCTGCTCGCCGGGCTGTTCGCCGAGGTGCTCGGGGTGGCCGAGGCCGGGCTGGACGACAGCTTCTTCGACCTCGGCGGACACTCGCTGCTGGCCACCCGGCTGGTCGCCCGGGCACGGTCGGTGCTGGGCGTGGAGCTGAGGCTGAGCGACCTGTTCGACGCGCCGACGGTCGGGGAACTGGCGGCGGCCGTGGACATCGCGGGCCGGGCGCGCCCGGCACTGGGGCGGCGCGAGCGGCCCGAGACGGTCCCGCTGTCCTTCGCGCAGCGCCGGCTGTGGTTCCTGCACCGCATGGAGGGCCCGAGCGCCACCTACAACATCCCGCTGACGCTGCGGCTGTCCGGGAACCTGGACCAGCGGGCCCTGGAGGCCGCCCTGGCGGACGTGATGGAGCGGCACGAGACTCTGCGCACCGTCTTCCCGGTGGCCGACGGCGTGCCGTGCCAGCGGGTGCTGGACCCCGACGCGGCACGGCTGCGGCTGCGGGTGACCGAGGTCGGCGAGCGCGACCTGCCGGACCGGCTGGCGGAGGCGGCCCGGTACGGTTTCGACCTCTCCGCGCAGCCGCCGCTGCACGCCGAACTGTTCCAGCTGGGGACCGAGGAGCACGTGCTGCTGCTCGTGGTGCACCACATCGCCGGTGACGGCTGGTCGATGGGGCCGCTCTCGCGGGACCTGACGACCGCCTACGCGGCCCGCGCCGAGGGGGCGAAGCCGGAGTGGTCGCCGCTGCCGGTCCAGTACGCCGACTACGCCCTCTGGCAGCGCGAGCTGCTCGGTGACGGCGCGGACCCGGACAGCCTGCTGAACGACCAACTCGCCTACTGGCGCGAGCAGCTGGCGGAACTCCCCGAGCAGGTGGAGCTGCCCTTCGACCGGCCCCGCCCGGCCGTGATGTCCTACCGGGGCGCCCACCTGCCGGTGCGGATCGACGCCGAGCTGCACCAGGGCCTGCGCGAACTCGCCCGCGGCGGCGGCGCCAGCCTCTTCATGGTGCTCCAGGCCGGGCTGGCCGCCCTGCTGGGCAAGCTCGGCGCCGGCACCGACGTCCCGATCGGCACGCCGATCGCCGGACGCACCGACGAGGCCCTGGACGACCTGGTCGGCTTCTTCGTCAACACCCTGGTGCTGCGCACCGACCTGTCCGGCGACCCGTCGTTCACCGAACTGCTGGGCCGGGTGCGCTCCGACGCGCTGGCCGCGTACGCGCACCAGGACGTGCCGTTCGAGCACCTGGTGGAGGCGCTGAACCCGACCCGGACACTGGCGCACCACCCGCTGTTCCAGACCATGCTCGCCCTGCAGAACGCGCCGCTCGGCGCGTTCGACCTGCCGGGGCTGCGGGTGGCGACCGACCTGGTCCACACCGGGACGGCCAAGTGCGACCTGACCTTCATCCTGGCCGAACAGCCCGACGCGGACGGGCTGTCGGGCGTGGTGGAGTACAGCACCGACCTGTTCGACGCGGTCACCGTGGCGGGGATCGTCGACCGGTGGCTGCGACTGCTGCGGGCCGTGGTCGCCGATCCCGGCCGACGGATCGGCCAGGTGGACGTGCTGTCCGCCGACGAGCTCCGCGCGCTGCTCCCGGCCGGCGAACTCCTCGCCGGGGAGCAGCCGGGGAGCGGCATCACCGCCCTCTTCGAGCGGCAGGTGAGGGCGAACCCGGCCGCGGTCGCGCTCACGGACGGCGAAGTCACCCTGACGTACCGAGAGTTGAACGCCCGGGCCAACCGGCTCGCGCACGCCCTGATCGACCGGGGCGTGGGCCCGGAGCAGCTCGTGGCGCTGGCCCTGCCGCGCTCGGCGGAGCTGGTCGTGGCGGTGCTCGCGGTGCTCAAGGCCGGCGCCGCGTACGTGCCGGTGGACCCGCAGTACCCGGCCGCCCGGATCGCCTACCTGCTCCAGGACACCCGGCCCGCACTGCTCGTGACGACGGGCGGGATCGGCGACCTGCCGGGAGCGGACGGGCTGGACCGGCTGCCGCTGGATGCCGCCGGCCTCGAAGGGCTGCCGGACACGGACCCGGGCATCCCCGTCGACCCCGGCCACCCCGCCTACGTCATCCACACCTCCGGGTCCACCGGCAACCCCAAGGGCGTGGTGGTCCCGCACCGGAACGTGGTGCGGCTGTTCGGCACCACCGAGGAGCTGTTCGGCTTCTCCGCCGAGGACGTCTGGACGCTCTTCCACTCCTACGCCTTCGACTTCTCGGTGTGGGAGCTGTGGGGCGCGTTGCTGCACGGCGGCCGGCTGGTGGTCGTGGACCACGAGACCAGCCGCTCGCCCGGCCGGTTCCTGGAGCTCCTCGCCCGTGAGCGGGTGACGGTGCTCAACCAGACGCCGTCCGCCTTCTACCAACTGATGCAGGCGGACGCGCAGGCCCCGGAGACCGGCCGCCGACTCGCCCTGCGCACGGTGGTGTTCGGCGGCGAGCCGCTGGAGCACGCGCGGCTGGCGAGCTGGTACGAGCGGCACGCGCAGGACGCGCCGCGGCTGGTCAACATGTACGGCATCACCGAGACCACGGTGCACGTCACGTATGCGGCGCTCGACCGCTCCGGCACCGCCGCCGGCCAGATCGGCACGGCCATCCCGGACCTGCGGACGTACGTGCTCGACGACGGCCTTCGCCCGGTCGCCCCGGGCGTGCCCGGCGAGCTGTACGTGGCCGGCCCCGGCCTGGCGCGCGGCTACCTGAACCGGCCCGGCCTGACCGCCGGGCGGTTCGTCGCCGACCCCTTCGGACCGGCCGGCGCCCGGATGTACCGCAGCGGCGACGTGGTGCGCCGCGCCGCCGACGGCAGCCTGCGCTACGTCGGCCGGGCCGACCAGCAGGTGAAGGTGCGCGGCTTCCGGATCGAGCTCGGCGAGATCGAGGCGGCGCTCGCCGAACACCCGGCCGTCGCGCAGGTCGCCGTGCTGGCCCGGCAGGACCGCGCCGACGACACCCGGCTGGTCGCCTACCTGGTACCGGCCGCCGGCACGGCGCCGCGCCCGGCCGTCCTGCGCGAGCACCTGGCCGAGCGGCTGCCGCAGTACATGGTGCCGTCGGCGTTCGTCGTGCTGGACGCGCTGCCGCTGACCACCAACGGCAAGCTGGACCACCGGGCCCTGCCCGCCCCCGACCTCGTCACGGCGGGCACCGGCCGCACGCCGCGCACCCCGCAGGAGCAGATCGTCTGCGAGCTGTTCGCCGAGATCCTCGGCGTGGCAGCGGTCGGGGCCAAGGAGAGCTTCTTCGACCTGGGCGGGCATTCGCTGCTGGCCACCCGGCTGGCCGCCCGGATCCGGGCGACGCTCGGCGTGGAGATGGCGCTGCGCACCCTGTTCGAGGCGCCGACCCCGGCCGCTCTGGCCGCCGCCCTGGTGGGGGCCGGACCGGCGCAGGCGGCGCTGGCGCCGGCCCGGCGGCCGGAACGGATCCCGCTGTCGTTCGCGCAGCGGCGGCTGTGGTTCCTCCACCAGCTGGAGGGCGCCAGTGCGAACTACAACATCCCGTTGGCCTGGAGGCTGTCCGGTCCGCTCGACCGGGAGGCGCTGCACGCCGCGCTGACGGACGTCGTGGCCCGGCACGAGAGCCTGCGGACGGTGTTCCCGGTGGTGGACGGCGTGCCGTACCAGCAGGTGCTGGACGTCGTCGCGGCCCGCCCGGGTCTGGCCGTGCACCGGACCACGGAGGGCGGGCTGTCCGACGCACTGGCGGCGGCACAGGCCCACGGGTTCGACCTCGAAGCCGAACTGCCGTTGCACGCGGAGCTGTTCGAGCTGGCGCCGGAC
This sequence comes from Kitasatospora sp. NPDC001660, assembly GCF_053596725.1. Classification (NCBI taxonomy): domain Bacteria; kingdom Bacillati; phylum Actinomycetota; class Actinomycetes; order Kitasatosporales; family Streptomycetaceae; genus Kitasatospora; species Kitasatospora sp. NPDC001660. The sequence continues at coordinate 45,495 of NZ_JBSFGU010000048.1, forward strand.
GAGCACGTGCTGCTGCTGGTGCTCCACCACATCGCCGGCGACGGCTGGTCGCTCGGCCCGCTGGCCGCCGACCTCACCGAGGCCTACGCGGCCCGCTGCCGGGGCGAGGAGCCGCAGCGCGAACCGCTGGCCGTCCAGTACGCCGACTACACCCTGTGGCAGCACGAACTGCTCGGCGAGGTCACCGACGACGACAGCCCGTTCGCCCGTCAGGCGGCCTACTGGACGAGGCAGTTGGCCGGCCTGCCGGAGCAGACCCGGCTGCCCGCCGACCGGCCCCGACCGGCGGTCGCCTCGCACCGGGGCGGAATCGTGCGGGCCGAGTTGGACGCGGAGCTGCACCGCGGTCTGCGCGAGCTCGCGCGCACCAGTGGCACCAGTCTGTTCATGGTGCTCCAGGCCGGGCTCGCGGCGCTGCTGAGCAGGCTCGGCGCGGGCGATGACATCCCGGTCGGCAACCTCACCGCCGGCCGTGGCGACCAGGCGCTGGACGAGCTCGTCGGCTTCTTCGTCAACACCCTCGTGCTCCGCACGGACACCTCGGGTGACCCGACCTTCGCCGAGCTGCTCGCCCGGGTCCGGGACACCGCGCTGGCCGGGTACGCGCACCAGGACCTGCCGTTCGAGTACCTGGTCGAGGCCCTCAACCCGATGCGGTCGCTCTCCCACCACCCGCTGTTCCAGGTCATGCTGGTGCTGCAGAACAACGACCGGGCCGAGTTCGCCCCGCCCGGCCTGCGGGTCGGCGAGCTGGAGTTGACCACGACCTCGTCCAAGTTCGACCTGGTCTTCTCGCTGGCCGAGCGGCACGCCGAGGACGGCTCCCCGGCCGGGATCGACGCCTTCGTCCAGTTCGCGAGCGACCTGTACGACCCGGCCACCGTCGAGACGATGGTCGCGCGCCTGGCCCGGCTGTTGGCCGCGGCCGTGGCCGACCCGCGGCGGCGGCTCGGCCGCCTCGACCTGCTGTCCGCCGAGGAACGCCGCGAGCTGCTGCCGGCCGTCGAGGGCGGGGCGGCCGGCGCGAGCCTGCCGGAAGCCTTCGCGGCGCAGGCGGCTGCGACGCCTGACGCGGTCGCTCTGGTGGGCGATGGCGAGGAGGTGACATATCGTCAATTGAACGTCCGGGCCAATCGGTTCGCGCACGCGTTGATCGCCCGGGGTGCCGGCCCGGAGAGGATCGTGGCGGTGGCGTTGCCGCGGTCGGTGGACTTCGTGGTGGCCGTCCTCGGTGTTCTGAAGACAGGGGCGGCGTACCTGCCGGTGGATCCGGCGTACCCGCAGTCGCGGATCGCGTTCATGCTGGAGGACGCCCAGCCGACGGTGGTGGTCGACGACCCGGCGACCGTGGCCGAGACGTCGAAGTGGCCGGAGACCGACCCCGCCGTTCCCGTCGACGTCCGGCACCCGGCGTACGTGATCTACACCTCGGGTTCGACGGGCCGGCCCAAGGGCGTGGTGGTCGGCCACGAGGGTCTGCTCGCCATGGTGGCCGCGCAGGCCGACCGGCTCGGCATCGACGCCGGCAGCCGGGTGCTCCAGTTGGCCTCGCCGAGCTTCGACGCCTCCGTGTGGGACCTGTGCGGCGCCCTGTTGACCGGGGCCACCCTCGTCCTGGCGCCCGCCACCGAGCCGGTCACCGCGTTGACCGACCCGGGCCTCGCGCTCACCCACGCCCTCGTGCCGCCCTCCGTCCTGGCGGCTCTGCCGTCGGACGCGGTGACCGTCCCGACGCTGGTGTCGGCCGGTGAGGCGTGTCCGCCGGAGCTGGTGGCGCGGTTGGCGCCCGGACGCCTGATGATCAACGCGTACGGTCCGACCGAGACGACGGTCGTCGCGACGATGAGCGACCCGCTGCTGCCAGGGCCGGGCGTGCCGCCGATCGGGCGTGTCGTCGCCGGGCTCCGCGGCTACGTGCTGGACCGGCGGCTGAGCCTGGTGCCGCCGGGCGTGACCGGGGAGCTGTACCTCGCCGGCCCCGGCCTGGCGCGCGGCTACCTGAACCGGCCCGGGCTCTCCGCCGTACGCTTCGTGGCCTGCCCCTTCGGCCCGGCCGGGGCGCGGATGTACCGCACCGGCGACCTGGTGCGCCGATGCCCCGACGGCCAGCTGGAGTACGTCGGCCGGGCCGACGACCAGGTGAAGGTGCGCGGCTTCCGGATCGAGCTCGGCGAGATCGAGGCCGCGCTCGCCGAACACCCTCAGGTCGGCCGGGTCGCGGTGGTCGCACGGACGGACCGGGCGGAGGACACCCGGCTGGTCGCCTACCTGGTGCCCGCCACCGGAACGGAGCCGCAGCCGGAGGAACTGCGGGCGCACCTGCGCGAGCGGCTCCCGGACTACATGGTGCCCGCCGCGTTCGTCTGCCTCGACGCCCTGCCGCTGAACGTCAACGGCAAGCTCGACCGGCGCGACCTGACCGAGCCGGAGTTCACCGGGGCGCGAACCGGCCGGGCGCCGCACACTCCCCAGGAGCACGTGCTGGCCGGGCTGTTCGCCGAGGTGTTGGGCCTGCCGCAGGTCAGCGTCGATGACGACTTCTTCGACCTGGGCGGGCACTCGCTGCTGGCCACCCGGCTGGTGGCCCGGGTGCGCGCCACCCTGGGCGTGGAGCTGGCGCTGCAAACCCTGTTCCGGACCCCTACGGTGGCCGGGCTGGCCGCCGGGCTGGGCGGCGCCGACCGGGCCAGGCTCGCCCTGGGACGGGCGGAGCGGCCCGAGCTGGTACCGCTGTCGTCCGCGCAGCGGCGGCTGTGGTTCCTGCACCAGCTGGAGGGCACCGGACCGATCTACAACATCCCGCTGGCGTGGCGGCTCTCGGGACCGCTGGACGTCGTGGCCCTGGAGGAGTCGCTCGGCGACGTCGTCGACCGGCACGAGACCCTGCGCACCGTCTTCCCGGCGGTGGACGGCGTGCCGTATCAGCAGGTGCTCGCCGCTGGAGAGGTGCGGCCGAGGCTTTCGGTCACCCCGGCCGACGAGACGGTCCTGCCGGAGCTGCTGACCGGGGCCGCAGCGCGAGGGTTCGACCTCGCGGCCGAAGCGCCGTTGCACGCGGAGGTGTTCGAGCTCTCGGCGGACGAGCACGTGCTGCTCCTGGTGGTGCAGCACATCGCCGGCGACGGCTGGTCGCTGGGCCCGCTGGCCGCCGACCTGGCCACCGCCTACGCGGCGCGCCGCCGGGGCGAGGAGCCGCGCTGGGCGCCGCTGCCGGTGCAGTACGCCGACTACACCCTCTGGCACGACCGGTTGCTCGGCGACCGCGACGACCCCGCGAGCCTGTTCGCCCGGCAGTCGGCCTACTGGACGGACCGGCTGGCCGGCCTGCCCGAGCAGATCCGGTTGCCTGCCGACCGGCCCCGTCCGGCGACCACCTCGTACCGGGGCGGCCACCTGGCGATCGACCTGGCCCCGGAGCTGCACGGCGCACTGGTTCGCCTGGGCCGGGAGCACGGGGCCAGCGTCTACATGGTGCTGCAGGCCGCGCTGGCGGCGCTGCTGGACAAGCTCGGCGCGGGCACGGACATCCCGGTCGGCAGCCTGATCGCCGGCCGGACGGACGAGGCGCTGGACGATCTCGTCGGCTTCTTCGTCAACACCCTGGTGCTGCGCACCGACACCTCGGGCGACCCTTCGTTCGCCGAGCTGCTGGTCCGGGTGCGGGAGGACGCGCTCGGCGCGTACGCCCACCAGGACCTGCCGTTCGACCACGTCGTCGAGGCGCTCAACCCGTCCCGGTCGCTCGCCCGACAGCCGCTGTTCCAGGTGCTGCTCGCGCTGCAGAACGTGCCCCGCACCGAGTTCACGCTGAGCGGTCTGAGCGCCGAGATCCTCCTGGTGCGGACGCCCACGGCGATGTTCGACCTCGGCTTCCACCTGCTGGAGCGCGGCGGCACCGGCGGGCCGGCCGAGGGCATCGTCGGGCGGGTGGAGTACAGCACCGATCTGTTCGACCACGCCACGGTGGAGGCCCTCGTCGACCGGTGGCTGCGGCTGCTGGCGGCGGTGGTCGCCGAGCCCGGGCGGCCGCTCAGCCGGATCGACGTCCTCACCGCCGAGGAGCGGCACGAGCTGCTGGTCGCGCGCAACGACACCGCGTGCCCGGCTCCCGCCGCCGGTCTGCCGACGCTGTTCGAGGCGCAGGTGCGGGCGACCCCGGAGGCCGAGGCGGTGGTGTTCGAGGACACCGTGCTGACGTACCGCGAGCTGAACCGCCGGGCCAACCGGCTGGCGCACGCGCTGATCGCGCGCGGGGTCGGGCCGGAGCAGGTCGTCGCCCTGCGGCTGCCGCGCTCCGCCGAGCTGGTGGTCGCCGTCATCGCGGTGCTCAAGACCGGTGCGGCGTACCTGCCGATCGACCCGGACTACCCGGCCGCCCGCATCGCGTACATGCTGGAGGACGCCCGGCCGGCCGTGGTGCTCGACGACCTCGCGGCCGTCACGCCTTCCGATGAACGGCCGGAGCACGACCCGGCCGTCGCCGTGGACCCGCGCCACCCGGCCTACGTCATCTACACCTCGGGCTCCACCGGCCGGCCCAAGGCCGTCGTGATGCCCGCCGCCGGACTGCTGAACCTGTTGGAGTGGCACCACCGGGCCGTCGGCGGCGAACCGGGCACGCGCACCGCGCAGTTCACCGCGATCAGCTTCGACGTCTCGGTGCAGGAGGTGCTCTCCGCGCTGCTCTACGGCAAGACCCTGGTGGTGCCGACCGAGGAGCAGCGCCGCAGCGCCGAGCTGTTCGCGCACTGGCTGGACCGGCACGGCGTCGCCGAGCTGTTCGCACCGAACCTGGTGGTCGAGGCGCTGGCCGAGGCCGCCGAGGAGGCCGGGCTGGACCTGCCGGACCTACGGCTGGTCGCGCAGGCCGGCGAGGCGATGCGCCTGGGCGGTGCCGTACGGCGCTTCCAGTCCCGTCGGCCGGGCCGGGCGCTGCACAACCACTACGGCCCCGCCGAGACCCATGTGATCACCGCCTACCCGCTGCCGGCCGACCCCGCCGACTGCCCGCTCCCGGTGCCGATCGGCCGTCCGATCGCCAACTGCCGGGCGTACGTCCTGGATTCGTCACTGCGGCCGGTCGCCCCCGGCGTGCTGGGCGAGCTGTACCTGGCCGGGACGGGGCTCGCCCGCGGCTACCTGGACCGGCCCGGGCTCACCGCCGGGCGCTTCGTCGCCAACCCGTACGGACCGGCGGGTGCGCGGATGTACCGCACCGGTGACCTGGTCCGCTGGCGCGCCGACGGCGAGCTGGAGTTCGCCGGCCGGGTGGACCACCAGGTGAAGGTCCGCGGCTTCCGGATCGAGCCGGGCGAGATCGAGGCCGAGTTGACCGCGCACCCGGGTGTGGCCCAGGTCGCGGTGCTCGCCCGCGAGGACCGGCCGGGGGAGACCCGGATCGTCGCGTACGTGGTGCCCTCGGCACCGGAGCCGGCCACCACGGCGGCACTGGCGGCCTACCTGCGCGAGCGCCTGCCCGACTACCTGGTGCCGGCCGCGTTCGTGCTGCTCGATGCGCTGCCGCTGACGCCGAACGGGAAGCTGGACCGGGCCGCGCTGCCCGCGCCCGAGCCGGGAGCGGCCGGGAGCTGCCGTGCGGCGCGCACGCCGCAGGAGCAGATCCTGTGCGAGCTGTTCGCCGAGGTGCTGGGCCTGCCGCGGGTCGGGGTCGACGACGACTTCTTCGACCTGGGCGGGCACTCCCTGCTCGCCACCCGGCTGGTGTCGCGGGTCCGGGCGACCCTCGGGGTCGAGCTGGAGCTGCGAGCCCTGTTCCGTACGCCGACGCCCGCCGGGCTGGCGGCCGGGCTGCAGGACGCCGCCACCGCGCGTCAGGCCCTGGCGCCCCGGCCCCGTCGCGAGCCGATGCCGCTGTCGTTCGCCCAGCGCCGGCTCTGGTTCCTCCAGCAGTTCGGGGCGCCGAGTGCCACCTACCACATGCCGCTGGCCCTGCGGCTGTCCGGCGACCTCGACCGGGGCGCGCTGAGCGCCGCGCTCGCGGACGTGGTGGCCCGGCACGAGACCCTGCGTACGGTCTTCCCGCACACCGCCGGTGTCCCGTACCAGCGGGTGCTGGACGTCACCGAGGCGGCCGTCCCGCTGGCCGTGCACACGGCCGGCGAGGCGGAGGTGCCCGCGCTGCTGCGCGAGGCGGCGGTGCGCGGCTTCGACCTGACCTCGGACGTACCGCTGCGGGCGGAGCTGTTCGCGGTCGCGCCGGACGAGCACGTGCTGCTGCTGGTCATGCACCACATCGCCGGCGACGGCTGGTCCATGGGCCCGTTGGCCCGCGACCTCGCCACCGCCTACGCCGCCCGGAGGGGCGGCGGGGCGCCCGCATGGCCGCCGCTGCCGGTGACGTACGGCGACTACACCCTGTGGCAGCACGAGATCCTCGGCGACGAGCACGACACGGACAGCGTGTTTGCCCGACAAGTCGCCTACTGGAGTGAGAAGTTGGCCGGGCTGCCGGAGCAGCTGCCGCTGCCCGTCGACCGGCCGCGCCCGGCCGCCATGACGTACGGCGGCGACCTGCTGGAACTCCGGATCGACGCCGAACTGCACGCCGCTCTAGTGGAGTTGGCGCGACGCACCGGCACCAGCCTGTTCATGGTGCTCCAGGCGGGCCTCGCCGCGCTGTACACGCGGTTGGGCGCGGGGACGGACAT